>NZ_CAJCKK010000008.1:0-197913 GCF_903970865.1 Bacillus sp. ME78 | reverse complement strand
ACCTTGCCAACCACCGTGTCCACCTTGCCAACCACCGTGTCCACCCGGCCAACCACCGTGTCCACCTTGCCAACCACCGTGTCCACCTTGCCAACCACCGTGTCCACCTTGCCAACCACCGTGTCCGCCTTGCCAACCACCGTGTCCACCCGGCCAACCACCGTGTCCGCCTTGCCACCAGCCTGCATAGCCTTGTCTCTGTGAGTTCATTCCTTCGCATCCCTTCTTATTAAAAATTCAAATACTGTAACTGGGTATTCTCTAAATATAATTATGTATCCCAAAAATAAATGTATCCGCAAACATCCCGATTATTGGTAAAGTAATTATCTAATGAAAAAAACATTTATTATTGCAAATCTAAGCTCTATTATTTTTTGCTTTCCCAAAATTTTTTCGCTATTTTATTAGCATAATACTTTTTAGATTCAATTTCATCATAGTTACTTAGTATTAGAACAGACCAATCATTACTTGTGATCCTTTTTCAACATTACATCAGAATCCATAGTTGGGCTTTAGTTATACAAAGAAAACGATACTTCACTATTGAAGTATCGCAAAAAAACTATTTACTTACATTATTATGACTATAACCCTATCCGGTATTAGTTACTCACCTAAAATTGCAAATGGGCTAAATGATTCATAATGAATCAATTCCTTTTCTATACTGTGTTCTTTTAATACTGGAGCCGTTGACTGCACAATTTGTATTGTTTTCTCGTCAATCATAAATGGTACATCCCTCCGTATACAATGTCTTTATAAAACATTAGCATTATTTGAAATTTACCTTTCATAATTTCATTTTTTACTTTTAACTTCAGAATATCGAATCTTTTTTTATTATGGATCTAAACTGATCCAATAGTGATTCTGGCGCAATTACTCTGAAGTTTTTACACTAGAACCTTCTTATTTACGTATTGAAAAATGTTACCTATAACGGAAAAGCCCAGATAGCGATGTGGCTGCACTATTATTAAAGGCATTTCTCCTTCTAAAACAGACAGTACTTGCAATCTTAGTACGAATCACAGTTGAATTCATGTTACTTAATCGTACCCATTCCACCAATTTTAATCTTAACCTTGACGTTTACATCGCCTTTTGCTAATTCGTTACCCCAATTATTTTGTATTTTTTTCCATTTCGGATATGTGTATGTTCTTGCATATCCTCCAAGCCCAATAGGATCAATTTTGGCGGTTTGTATTTTTTGTATTAATTGCTTGAAATCAGCTTCTAGCTTAGTTTCAATCGCCTTTTGTAATTTTGCTGCGTCCTTTCTAGTGTTAAACGAAAAAAGTCGTTCTGTAATACCGATTCTCATCTTTACATCTACATTAAATATAAAATGATCATCATATCTTGCCTTTGTCTTTACTTTAATACCATAGGCAGTAAAACTTATCAAATCTTTATCTTGACTATCTGAATTTAGCTTAATTGGAACTGTAAATGGTAACTCCCCTGCAGTTCCTTGTTGCAAAATGCGTAAGAGTTTGTTTTCATCAGGTTTCAGTGTTAATTTATACTTTCCTTTTTCATCCAATAAGGCTGTACCTGTCACCCATATTTTATTCTTTTTTTTCAGTTCAGTAATATTTGCTGTTAGCCCTTTGTCTGCTCTTTGTTCATATAATTCTTGAAGTGTTGTTTTCACCGTGATATTTCTTAAAAAAGCGGTATCAACTAGTTTTGTTAAATATATAGGAAGCCTTGGTTTATCTTTTGGACTATAGAAGATGACGTCTGAAACAGGTCCATCTACAGCGACAACCCTTGCGGTAACTGTATTTTTGGGATCACGGTAAAATGGATCAAGGTAAATTTCCCAGTTTTTTTGTTTCAGTAGCCTTTTTCCAACTAAAATAACCTGTGTTTTACTTCCGGCGGTAAGTGCCATAACCGTAGCATCAAATTTGTCTCTTGCTTTTCGAACCGTAGCAGATTTCACACCAGTAGTTTCTTCTTTTATTTTTGCTTCTTTATTGAAAACAGGGCTTGATATATACACTAATAAATTATCATTAGGATCTAAATCGATACCAAGAATAAGAGTAAGAGAAACATCTTCAACATTTCTTTGATCGAAGCATCCAGTCATCAAGAACACCAATAACAAAATACAACATAGTACTTTTCTTTTCAATGTATTCTCCTCCGGCGAAACTTCTCATATAGACAGCAATACAGCCATAAAATAATAGGTAATATATATGTTACTCCTAATCCAGTATTCGATAATACCTGTTGCCAAATTTCAGATTCATTCCAACTAGGATGAGTCCAAAATGTGAATCCGATAATAAGCAATAAGAGAACAACTACATGAGAGCTGTGATCTTGTTTTCCAAGTAATTGGCTTGAACAAAATACAGAACAGTATAGGGCAGGGATCCATGATGTGGAAACAATGGTTAAGTAAACAGCCAATAAAATCATGTCAAAACGTTCTAAAAAACGAAATTCAATTACTTTCAGTAAATTTATTACCGGTTGATTATATTGCGTAATGCTATCAGGGCTAAAATAGGCAAAGCAAACAATAGTAGCAAATAAATAAAATAACATCGTTAAGGTGTTTGCTATAACCATTCCATGGACTGCATACTGTTTTTTTTGTAAAAATGGATATAAAAAGAAAGCAATATCAAACCCTAAATAAGCATAAACAGTGCTTGGTACAGCGGTTAATATCGGTTTCCACCCTTCTTTTAAAAGCGGAAAGAAAGGCATCCAGCTTCCATTCCCTATAAGAGGGATTAAAAAAAATATCGGAATCCAAAGCGCCATATAAAAAAAAAGTTCGGCGTATCGTCCTAAAATACTAGGACCGTTACGTGCAACAAAATAGGTAGGAATCGAAAACAAAAAGATAACGATATAGTCAGGCGTTTTCGGGAGAAGCCATCCCTTAAGGTAAAGCATAGCGTTTATAAGAACGATACAAGAATAAAAAGCGAAGTACATCATGTAAATAACAACGAATGCTTTCCCTACTATTTTTCCAAACAATCGTATAAGAATATCATAAATCGTATCCTCAGGATATCTTGCAGCTGTTTTCACTATAAACACACCTGATATTGTGGAGAAAATCCAACCAATCAATATAGCTATCCATCCATCTGTTCCAGCCTTTTCTGCAAGCACACGTGGAAGCGATAAAACGCCAGTGCCCACCTGCACTCCATTAATTAAAATAATATACTGCATAAGAGTGATTTCATTATAGGCATACTTTTTCATAATTTCACCTTTTATTACGATTCTTTCCTTGTCGAATAGTTTGATCGGTTCCATTCCCCTTAGGACGCCTTCTTATTGTCCATAAAGGAAAGCGTACAAAAACATCTTTCATATCTGCAAAACGAAAGGGTGCTAATGGTGTTCCGTAAGAAGTACCTAGCGATTTAAGACTACTTAGATGCCCAATTAAAGTCATCCACCCGATAACAAGTCCTACAATTCCAAATAAGGCAGCTGCTAGCATCATTGGAAAGCGTAAAAGTCTTACTGCCGCTCCCATATCATAGTTAGGGATAACAAAAGAAGAGATGGCGGTAACAGCAACAACAATAATCATAATATTGCTTACAATTCCCGCCTGAACAGCCGCCTGGCCGATGACAATACCACCTACAATTCCAACTGTCTGACCAATCGGAGTAGGTATCCGTAAAGCCCCTTCTCTCATCGTTTCCAATGTTATTTCCATAAGTAACGCTTCCATAACTGGAGAAAAGGGTACGCGCGTTCTTGATTCAGCAATAGATAAATATAGCTCTACAGGAATAACTTCAAAATTAAAGGAAATAAACGCAACATAACTCGCAGGCAGAAATAAAGCAACCATAAAGGCGACAAAACGAAGCAACCGAATAGACGAAGCAACTAACCACCTTGTACCGTAGTCATCGACTCCTTGAAAAAAGGAAATAAAATTTGTTGGAGTAATTAACACATTAGGTGAATGATCCATTACAGTTACAAATCTACCCTGTAGAATGTGAGATACAGCCAAATCAGGTCTTTCAGTTAATATAAATTGTGGAAACGGTGAGTAAGGGTGATCTTCAATGAATTCTATAAGTTCGCCATTACTAGCAACAGCGTCGATTGTAATATTTTGAATTCGTGTTTCTAATTCCTTCAGCACATCTTCAGAAGCTACATCTTTCAAATATAAAATAGAAATTTTGGTTTTGCTCCGTACACCAATTATTATTTCTTTTATCGCTAATTCACGATGAGGAATATATCTTCGAATCATTGCGATATTTTGACTTCCAGTTTCTATGAAAGCTTGATGTGCTCCTTTTAGAGCTATTTCGTTATGTGCGTCCTCAACACTTCTTTGTGGCCACCCTTTTGTATCCAATTGATGTGCTGTTGTTCGACTGTGAATTAATAAAACACTATCTCCCCCAAAAATAGCATTTTCAATCTGACTTAATGTATTAATAATCTTAATTTGTCCTAACGGAATTGGAAGTTCTCTATTAGTATCAAAATCAATATTCATCAAAGGACTGAGAACATGATTTTGAATCAATTCTTTATCTGTTAATCCAGATAAGTATACTAAGGCTGCTTCTAATCCACCTACTGTTATTTGAAACTGCCGAATTACTAAATCAGGCGCTTGACGAAATATATTCTGAATATGAGCTATGTTTTTGGATAAATCAGCGTCTAAGAGGGAGTCTTCAATATTTTTTTCCTGAAAATGAGTATTGTCTCGTATTGAACATGACTTAGGGTTGTCTCTATATTTTAAACGCCTCAAAAATTTAGCCATGATTCCCTCACTTTCTATGTACCTTTTATAGTATGTTTAGTATGCATATATTAAGGAAAAATATCCTAATAGTCCCTACAATTACACTTTTAAGACATTAGATACATTTCTTGCTGTCTTTTTTACTCATGTATTCCTTTTTGTTGTTAATGTAACTTTTCAATTGTAACTGACACACATCTGAAACTCTAAACCCTCTCTCTTCCCTAACAACTACTAATTGTAAAATTTCAGAATCTAAATTGTGTAAATTCCCCAATACTCGCTACCCTATAAAGATACATGTTTAACATGTTGGTGATAGTTTTTCTTTTCTCTTCTATATGTTCTAGTGACATAATGTTTGGTTAAAATAACCTTTAAACTCTTTTTAAGAAAAACTTAAGAAAATCTCCCTTTATTCATAAGAATTTTTTTCTATACTGAAGCATGTAAATGAACAAGAGGAGAAACGATAATGAAAAAATTTGTAATTTGCATATTAGGAATAGGCCTTCCTATATACTTACTACCTTTCATATTACGCGGGGATTTAGACAGATTTAATCCGATTGCTGAAGAAAAAAATGTATATGCCGTTGCGAAAGGATATGGTGTTCCGGATTATCATCAAAAAGGAAAAGCTATGTACTCACTAAAAGCTGTTGATGAATTAAGCAATGAAAAAGAATATAATGTTGGAACGAACACGCCTAATGATTTTATAAGAAAAACTTACTTAAAAATTCATGTAAAGGGAAAGTATGTGTATTCTTACGATATTATTTCTAAAGAGGATATTCCGGAGAAAATAAGGGGACAATTGGAGATAGCAAATAAATAAAAGAGCCAATTCATACGAGTTGGCTCTTTATTCTCTCTTCCATCTACCGCTGAGAGAATTCTTTCGGTAGATTTATTAAATTCGTTATCATTGTTTCAATAACCATTCTTCAATTACTTTCACTGTTTCATCTCGTTGTGCTTTTGGCGTAATTAAACTCGCATTATCACCTTTTTGCTCACCATACATGCCAAAATTAGCATGATTCCCCCCTTTTATCATGTGCATAGTATTATTCTTTGACATTAACTTTTTATTGTTCTCTATTTTTTCTACAGTTGCTAAAGCATCTACTTCCCCGTAAATTGATAACATTGGAATCGATTTGGCAGAGAAATCATCTGCAGGATAAGAACCTAAGAAAATAATTCCGTCTACCTTTTCTTCATGTTGAAAGGCATACCTAGAAATCATAGCTCCGCCCATTGAATGCCCAGCAACATACCATTTTTGAACTTCAGGATACTGTTCAATTACACTATCTACCTCATTTATTCCAAATATCGCTAAGTTTAATGGTAACTTAGGCATTACTACAAAATGCCCATCTTTTGCAAGTGCTTCTCCTAAGTAAGTATAAGCCTCCGCTTCTACTTTAGCTCCTTGATAAAAAATAACTCCTATTTTTGCATCTTTCTCTCCAAAAACTATATAATTTTCATCTTTTTTATCATCTACTAAAGACAAAGCCTCTTTCGTTGGTTTGTAAGTAAACTGAGACCACGTTAAAAAAGTAACACTTCCCATAATTAAAATACCTAGTAAAGAGTACAGAGTAATTTTTATCCATTTCTTCACATATATGCCCTCCCTAAGATGTGTATATTCTATACTTTAGATTACCATTACTAAACGTAAAAACTCGAGCATTTTCATTGTGCTCAAGTTTTCATTTACGTCTTTAATTTATACTATAAATTGTCCAAGATAAATATGTAGCAAATGTAGCCCATAAAAAATATGGGATTAGCAACCATGCCGATACTTTAGATAAATTGGAAGAAAACATAATGAGAAGTAACGTAGTAATAGCGACTAGTAAACAATCTACTGTTGCTAAAAACAAATTCTTTTGGCTAAATTGAAAGTAGCTGAACGCTTGATTGAATATATAATTTAAAAGGAATAAAAACCAAAATGTTTTTGGCTTGAATCCATAGTTGTTGTAAATAATTGCAACTGATAATGCAATAAGTCCAAATAATACAGCCCATATCATTCCGATTGTCATACCAGGAGGTGTCCAAGACGGCTTTTCTAACGCATTATACCAAGTACGATCAATAGGGAATAAAACACTAGAAACATAAAACAAACCATATGTTAGTAAGAACACTATAATACTAGATTTTTTCATAAACATTCTCCTTTTACTAGAAGATTATAGAAACTTTATATGATTAGTATGTCCTTGTAATGGATAAAATTCTAATATTTAAATTCCAAATACATATTGTTTAACCTATTTCATACAAATTCTTTCATACTTTTATATGCACAAAGGGCTCTCTCTCGTGCTGCCTTATGATCAACAATCGGATAAGGATATGTATCCCCAAGTTTTATATTGGATTTTTGTAAAATATGCTCAGGTGCTTCCCAAGGTTTATGTATATATTTGTTTGGGATATCTTTTAATTCTGGTACCCATCTTCTTATATACTCTCCATTTTTATCAAACTTTTCTCCTTGTGTGATGGGGTTAAAAATACGAAAGTACGGTGATGCATCTGCTCCGCTTCCAGCAACCCATTGCCATCCCATTGTATTATTTGCAATATCAGCATCTAGTAGTGTATCCATAAACCATTTTGCTCCTTCTTGCCACGGAATTAACAAATGCTTTACAAGAAAAGAGGCCACAGCCATTCTTGCCCGGTTATGCATAAAACCTGTTTGCCATAGTTCTCGCATTCCCGCATCAATAAACGGATAACCCGTTTTCCCCTTTTGCCATACTCTTAATAACTCCTCTTCCTTATCCCACGGGAAATTTTCAAAGCTCTTATTAAGAGGTCTATATACTGTAAATGGATAATGATATAGTAAATAATAAGAAAACTCTCGCCAAATTAATTGACGTATAAAGCTATTAACTTGTTTTTCAAAAAGACTACATTGTCTTTCGGTACTTTTATTTATTAAGTAATGAAACATTAGCTTTACTGATATTTGACCAAATGAAAGGTACGGTGCCAACATCGAATGGACATTTTGATCTGGAAAATCTCTTCCTTCACTATAAGAGACTAATTTGCTAGAGAAAAATTTCTTGAATGTTTTATATGCCCCTTCTTCTGTCGGATCCCATATTACTTCCATATGAGATGTCCACGGTATAGTCGGCAACAAGTGTAATTCTGAAACAGATAAGCTTGCTGGTAAAGAGTTTCCCCACTTTATACTCTGCACTCTGCTAATAGGTTTAGGTATTACCTGCTTTTGAAATGCATTGTAAAAAGGCGTAAACACCTTATATTCAGTGTTATCTTTCTTTTTAATAACCCATGGTTCTAATAATAAATGCGAATTAAATTCTTTACAGATAATACCTTTATCCTCTAACATCATTTTCATTTTTTGATTAGATTGTAATCTGTCCGGATCATAACAAATATTCCAATATACAGCCGTTATATCTAATTGCTCTATGAGAGAAAGTATTTCTTCCTCCGTACGTCCTTTACGAATTATTAAAGTAGAGCCCAATGCCTCAAGTTGCTTCTTTACATCTATTACAGCATGGTGCAACCACCACTTTGACGCACTTCCTATTGAAAAAGTTTCATCTTGTATATATACAGGAAGAACCTCACCAGACTGAACAGCCTCAAATAGAGCTGGGTTATCATATAAACGAAAATCTTTTTGAAACATAACAATAATTTTATTTTGCATGGCTATCCTTTCTAATTCTTAAAGCACAATTCATTCTTTATTAGAACAAATACTTCTGTTATTTTTAAATGATTATAAGAATCATTTTTTGTAATTGCAAACAAACTCTTCTATCTTTAATGGATTTTTCCAACTCTTAATAAAGATAAAAATATAATGCACTTTGTACTTATCTTAAACTCTTATAAAATAAAAAAGAAAATGGAGAGAAAGATGAAAAAACAATTTTATAAACAATCAAACTTAAATACATCTATAGATTCAACAATCCTATGGACTTTTCAAAACCAAAATGCCATAAATACACTTTTGAATGAAGGTAAGCTTATAGCCGATCCTATTTTTGTTAGTAAAGAAGATTGCACAGCATATAAATACATTGTAAGACACATGAAACAGAAAGGTATTGACTTTATTATAGATTTACCCATTTGGGCATGGCATTCATGCAATGGTTACCAAAAGAAGCCTACTTATGAGACTGCAAGAGAATTACTATCAGATATTCAATTAGAGAAAGAAATATACCTCATCAAATTCACATGTCCTAATTTTTTATTCATGTTAACAAACTATAGCGGATGGTGCGACATTTATTTTAAACTTACTGGAAATCCTAAAGCAAGTGTAACAAATGATGAAGAAAAATACTTATTTAATCTTTACCCTACCATTGAGGAAGAATGGGAATATCATCATATCCAAGCAACTCTACCCTACCTAAAAAAAGAATGGATTATACAAATAACTGAACTTAGTAAAATGAATGGATTTAACAAATAGTCACATGAAACTAATACATTTAAAATAGCGTTTTTTTATAATGGAACCCTAAATAAGCTCCTTACTACTATGATTTTGTATACATGCAGTTTACTCATTTAGTTTTGGTCTAGTTTGTAAATATAAATTCAAATCTGGACTTGAACCGTTAATAATTATATCTCGAACAATTTTAGAAAGTACCATACTATAAACTAATCCATTATCTCCATACGCATAGATAAAGTGACAATTTGGAAACTCTTCATACATTCCAATTATAGGTAAACCATCATGAGTACCACCATAAAAAGCACTTAAATAAAATTCAGGTTCAACTGTTATATTGGGAAAGAGCTTATTAAATTCATTCACTAATTTCTCTTTTTTATGGATTAATTTTGAATCTCTTTCTTGAGCAATGTTTGTATCTTCATCTAATCCACCTATAATAATCCTATTATCTGCAGTAGTTCTCATATAAATATATGGTCTCGCAGTTTCCCAAATGAGAGTGCGTTTATACCAAGAAGATAAATCTTCCACAGGATTAGTAACAATTGCATATGAGCTAATCAGTGTAGCGTTCTTTTCCTTTTTAAATTCCAATCCTTCATATCCTGCAGCCACAATTACTTTATTGGCAGTAATAGAATTGCCCTCCTTTGTATAAAAGATAGCACATTCTTTCTCTAACTTTTTGCCAACAATCTCTGTATCTTCATAAATGTGAACTCCTTTATTAGAGGCTTTTTCTAATAAACTATGTGTAAATTTATAAGGATTTATTTCACCATCATTATACGTATAAATAGCTGCACGTTTTTTAAATGGATATCTCTGTCCAATTTGTTTTTCTGATAACCAAGCCGCTTTAAAATCATGCTTATGTAAATAATACAGTTCCTTTTCTAATTTCTTTATATCCTCTTCATAACTTGCATAATATAAGCTGTCACGTCGTTTAAAGTCAGAGCAATAAGGCAAGTTTTGATCAGCATATTCAATATCATTAATAGCTTGTTCACATAATTTCATATGCTTAACTGCATACTCTTCCCCAAATGTATTTACAAGTTCAAAAAACATCTTATCACCTAAATATTGAATAAGTGCTGTATTTGTAAGGTTACTTCCATGTCCTACCTTTCTTTTATCAACGATAACAATATTTAAATCTGATTCACTCAAATAGTATGCTGATTGAGCACCCGAACTTCCTGCTCCTATTATTAGTACGTCACATTTTATATCTTCGTCCAAACGAGGATAAGAAGGTGTATTAGAAAAAGTCGTGTTCCAATATAATTTCCCTTTCTGTAAATCCATTTTAATTGCACCGTCCTAAATAAAATAGTTATATCCCCATCGGTATCTCCAAATCATTCTTACTATATACTTCTTATCAAAATTATCTTGCTATTATTAGATTATTAGTACAATATTTTTGTCCACTCATATTTGGTATTAAATTAAGCTTATAAAAAGTTAATCGTAGATATATTATTTATTTTCATTTAGAAATTTAAGAACTTGGTTAAAAGCTTCTTGACCTGCTGGAGTGTTCATTTTGAATTGAAATTCATGTGCTAACTCGCCAGAGATATTTTTATCAAAGAAAAGTGTATCTACAGGTACTCCTTTATTTTGTAAAGTAGAAGCTAATGCTTTAGCTTGATCTTCAAATGATGCAGTATTTCCATCTGTGATGAACGTTGGTGGGTAATCTTTTGTAACGTGTTTATAAATAGAAGCGATTTCTATTTCAGGTAATGTTTCAAACTTCTTTTTCCCAAAGTAAGCCCAACCAGTAGTACGCATAAAGTCTTGCACTTCTTTGGATGTTTCCATTTTAGCTAATGCAGGCATATTATACGGGCCGCAAAATAGCAGTATACCTTTAATTGTAGAAGGAGCAACAATAGCGTCAATTCCGGTTAATTTCGCATAATCTGGAGATGTTTGAATATTAACAAATTGTCCAGATATTTGCGCTCCAGCAGAATCTCCTGCAAAATACAGGTCATCTAGTTTTAAATTATATTTCTTTGCATTTTCTTTTATATATTCGTAAGCCTCACCAAGTTGTAGTACGGGTGTAGGATACTTTCTTTTCGGAGCAAGAGCATAATTTATATTTATCACTGTATAACCACGAGCAGCTAATTCTACTGCATAACCAGTAATGTCTGATTTATCTCCTCCTACAAATCCACCCCCGTGTACCCAAAAAATAACAGATGTTTTTCCCGTAAGATTTTTGGGATAAATAATGTCTAATGTACCATCAGGAAATTTAGAATTATAATTTATATCTTTAACAACTCGTGTCTCTTTTAGAGCGTTTTTATAATTATTAGATTGAACAAACATTCCACCTTCAAATGCTTTTTTTTATGAGAAACGCTTTTGGAATAGATGAAACATTCCAAAAAATAACCCCCGCAATAATCAATCCGAAAACAATAAAAAGAGTTAGCAGCATTCTTTTTTTCCAAATCATTTTAGGTTTTAACTGTTTTATTCTCATAATTAAAGAATCTCCATTCTTTTTAGTAATAACCTTAAAATAAATCACAACATACATTTCTATTTTACGCTTAACTTTATTTTCGCCTGCTAATCCGTATTTAAGATTTCATACAAAAAGTTATATATTTTTATTATGTGCATATTAGGTATCTCCTATAAAACACATTAAAAATTCAAACAAAAAAAGCAAAAGATCCCCATGTATAGAAGATTTCTTTTGCTCTTTGTAAAAGACACAAGTCCAAATAATTTAATATATTAAATTATTTACTAAATAAAAGTTGCTTATCTATCGATAACTTACACATAAGAATGCATTTGTTTCACTACTTTATTAGTAGAAACTGTAACAACCGTTTCTTTTTCCCCTGTTCTATCAATCTTGAAACCATAAACTTTAACATCAGACGGTACTAGTGGATGATGACAAATCATATCTATACTCTTCTCAATATTTTCACTAACATTTTCTTTTCCACTTAGCCATTCATCAAGGCTACCACTTGAAAATTCAGGGATGCAATTTTCAAAGAGATAGTCTAGTTCTATATTATCTTTTATGAAATCATGTTGAGTTCGTAGATTAACTGGAGAAGTTTCTTTATCCTCTATTCCTACAACAAAAATTTCTTCAACATTTTCTTGATAAATAGCAATAATAATAGATCTCATTATATCTCCATAAGGATGTACAATTACAGAATCGTAGCTGTGTATAGTCAATATGTTTTCTTGTTGAATGTTAGTTACTTGTTGGATAATAGGCTCTATTCCATGTTCAATGTCTGTTAACAATAAAACTTTTTTATTATTTGAATTCATATGGAGCACTCCTTCTTCATTATTGTATTTATGAAATTTTTAAGCTAGTAACAATAGTTGATTATGCATTGCATGATTGTTACCAGTTTTTCCAGCGTCCCTCTGGATCAACACTTGCAAGTCTAACCCATCCATTTTGAACTTTTTCTCGAAATGTGAAATCATTATTTAGCAAACGTTCTATATATTGACTAGGCGCTTGAATTACAATTAGTAAACGAAGTGGTGAATGATACGTCTCACTATCTGACTGCATAACGGATTGCCAAGGTAAGCCCGGCAACAAATCACTTGCATTTCCCTGCATAACACCGAGACCCGCCGTTACGGTTTGGGTTGTTTTGTTTCCACTACCATAATAATGAGGAGCTACAGTTGAAGCGTAATATTGTAGATTTATCCACTGAGCTACTGTTCCTGGTCCTGCAATAATGTTAGCTAATATATCGCCACTTTCATCCTGTTTCCAATCATAATTATGGAGGAAAGCCCTACCGTCTAAGTCACAATCCTGAGTTAATTCTCGTTGCCCGATAATAAAAGATGCATTACGAGCTAATCCCCATTCTGGACGTATTTCACTCCAATCTTCTGCAAATCGATGTGCCTCTTTACTCGCATTTTTTATTTTCGTTTTAAAATTTGGTAATTGCGTTAAACGCTCTCTATTTGCATGTTGGCTCACATTTGGCATAATCGACTCGATACAATCAAATGCTTCTTGCGCAGTTTCCGAAAGTTCTGGGACGTAAATCCATTCCAATTCATCCACTGTTGTTTTATGTTCAGCTGCTGCAAAAATGGTGTCCTCAGGAATTTTAATACCTTCAGCAGACAACGCCTCTCTCACTTCTGGAAGATTACATAAAGTAGCGAAAACTCTTGCATTAAACCCTCCCGCTGCTCCGCCACACGCACCACACTCAAGTGCTGCAGCATAAGGATTGTTCGTACTTTGACTACTATGTCCGCACATTACAACTAAAGGAGCAAATTTTTCTGTCAGTCCCACCATTTTTAAAGCTTGACGCACATAGTTCACTTTTTCTTCTTTCGTAAAACCGATAGGTATCTCACCCTTTGTGTCATGAACATGATTAAGCGAGAATGTTGTATCAGGTTTTTGTAACATAGTTTTACGAAGGTTACGAATGAAACCACCAACTCCCCTTGGGACAAAACTTCTTGTCACCATCTGTAGACCAAGTAAAGGACCACTTAACTCAGGTAGCGCCATACTTGTCAGTACGTTCTGTTTCATCGTTTTAAATGTATAACGTACCGAACTGCCTACCCTCTTACGTTGCTCATAAGATTTAAGTTCATTTTCATTTGTGAGCTCTTTTATTTGATGTTTCGGTTTGAGTATAACTGGCAAAGAAGGATGGTTATTATTGCTACCTAGTTCACTAGTTGCAATTGGTAATCCAAAGAAACCAGCTATCCCAAATGTTTCAAACGGACCTAATTTTTCAAGATGGCGACGAAACGGTTCTGAACGTACATCAATACAGAATGCTAATTGAGCTAATACACGCTTTTTATCATTGGTTGCACGTTGTGTAGAAGCAATCTTCTCCCTTAATTGCTCTGCATGCGTTTGTTCCCAAGCTTCCAGCCAAAGTTTCCTGCGAATATTTTCATCAAAACGATAAGCGAATACTAATAATTCACTTTGTTCAGCAGCAGGCATTTGTAACCATTCCCGTGTTGAAATATTCCCCCAATAGATCCAAGAAGCTATAAGTGGGACGATCGAAACTTTTTTCTCAACCTTTTGATGTTTTAAAAGTAAATAAGGTTTTGCAATAGCCAGCTCCATAGAAATTCGAACTGCTAAATATTCTATGAGAAGTTCCTGTTCCTGAATTGATTGTTGTGAGCGCCATCGTATCATTCCTGCCCACCCAGGCAAAGAAAGCAAGTGCCCTTCAAGGTAAGATTGTATGTTAGATTCAGAAATTCCTAGTTCAGATAATGCTCTCGCTAAAGCTACTTCGGCATCTTGTGGCCAATCTTTTAAAACTTTACGCTCATTTTTACTGAGCGCTGGATCAAATTTAATAAGGTGTTGCCATGCACGATAAAAACCTTTCTCTCGATTTGGCATCGTCCAACTTGATCCGGAGTCATCAAGATATAATTTACACCATTTAATGATATGATAATTAAGAACATCAGATAGGTTTTCACTATTTTGATTCTCTATAAGCGAACTTATTGGCTGCATAACAGACGCTTTCATACTTGCTGTATTTATATAACTCATTTCTTCTGCCAATTTATTTACTTCTGGCGATGATAATAGACTAGAAGGTAATTTTTCTAACTTTAAAGCTGCTTGGCAAAATCGCTCTGCTTTCTCTCGCGGAATATGAAAAGATTGTGAATCCAGCCAACGAGACAAACTCATTTGTAAAAATGATTCCTCAATCTCACCTTTTGCTTTTGCCGAATGAATCATGGAAGCACTAGGATAAATATCCACATTACGAGCTTCTTTTAACCAATTTGCGACTTGTTCAAATGATTGCTTTTCAAGTCCCATCCAAGGGTGGTGAGCTGCAAACGTCGAGATAGGCCAAAGTGGTGCAATAACTCGGCTAGCAGATGCAACGAAATCATTTATATTATTTTCTTGCATATCAATGTTTGTATCTTTCTTTAATATTGACGGTATGCTCATCACGAATTACCTCCCTTTGATACATAATGTTTCAGATAGCTTGGGTGACTTTCTACTGACTTTCTTCTCGCCTCACCTACTCGAACTAACCAAAGATAAAGTACAGCGAATAAAGCAGAAGATTGATGACGAGTAACGAAAGTACTAATAACACTACTAAATAGTAAAATACATATAACAAAGATAACGGCTGGAGCTGAAGGTTGAACACTTTGATAAATATCAGTATGCAACCATTTATAAAGAGAATTATGAACAGTAAAGTAAATGAGAGAAAATCCAATCAAAACAATTAAGCCAGCAATTCGTCCCATTCTTCCCTCTCCAAAAACAACAAGCTGTTTCCATGAAAAGTATAGTGACCATCCTAAGATTAACGCACTAACTAGTTGATACCCCTCTCCAGAAGTCATAAACCAGAAAGTAATTGCTATAAATAATCCTAAAACACGTCCAACTATACTCCACAAATTGGACATCTTTTCATTAGACTGATTCACTACCCCAAAACGTTGCACTGAAGAACCAGCTTGTAAAAATAGTGTAGCTTTAAACAAACCATGTAAAATTAAATGAATAACAGCTGCTAAATAGGCGCCTAATGCACATTGAATAAGCATAAATCCCATTTGTGCAATAGTTGAACCTACTAGCTGACGTTTATAATCAACTTGGACTAAACTAATTCCTGTACCTATTAAGACAGAAATACTAGAGAAAATTAGTAAAATTATTTGTGCAATATCATCATGAAAAAGAGGTGAAAATCTAGTTAACATGATACCGCCAGCATTTACTAAACCCGCATGCATAATAGCAGAAACAGGAGTTGGAGCAACAGCAGACTCAATTAACCATCTTTGAAAAGGCCATTGTGCTGCTGGAATCATCACAGCTAATATAATTAATAAGTTAATTCCTGTTCTCTCCAATGTTCCATGTAGCGCTACATTTTCATTCGTTAAAACTGATGTTAACTGCCACTGTCCTGTTACTTGAAAAAGCCAAATGATAGCTGATAGTAAGGCAATCCAACTTATTGTAAATAAATAGCCAGAGATTTTAGTTGCTTCACTAACTACTTTCCAACCTTTATTTAGCCCTATGAGTAGAACCAATCCTATAAGCGTTGCTCCCCAACAAATGAGCATTAAACGAAGATCATCACTTAACCATGCAACCGAAGATACACCTGTAGTAAATGTAAAAAGTGCAAAGTATTTTCGATATGAGTGATCCCCCATTAAGTAACGTACAGAGAAACGCTGAATGATTAAACCAATTGTAAGAACAAAGAAAGCCATTAACCAAGCTAAAGTATCTAGATGCCAAGGCCCCACAACTCTATCTCCATTGTTATTAACAAGTGCGAGTAAAGAAACCAATGAAGGTAAAGCAGCGATACCAATATGGATATGAACAAAACGTAAAGGTACCCTTGCATGTAAAAACAATAATCCACTTAGCCAAGAAGCACTAAGCGCCATAAAAAATAAAGTTAACAGTGTTGATGAACTCAGCGAAATTAACATGTTAAATACTCCCTTCTAAGCGAAAATAGCCTATAAAAATTCCTTTTAATTACGATAGTTTTTTAAATTTCAATTTTCATTCACTCTTTTTAGTGCATCGTTTTTTCCCATAAAAAAAACCGACAACTTCCATAATTCAATGATTTTATATCATCATTGAATTATGGAGATTGTCGGTTTCACTTCAACTAACTTCAATAAAGTTTTTTGAAGAGCTCCCATTTTATAGAGGATAGTAATGTATGTATTACTCCTATTAAAAATAACAGTATATCTCTGATCTCCTAGATTATGCAATCAATATATCAATTTATGTTATGCGCTATCTTTCAATTAAGAAACTTTTTCATTTAATCAATATTACATATTAAAAAAATGCTAAAGCCTTAATTATAGCAAACAGTTAAAATAAGCATCTATTAATTTTTTAAAACAATTATAAGATAAACTATATTAAGCAGTTTGTCAATTTATTTATCAGTTTTTTTGAACGTTATTCCAATTAAAATTCAGTATACGTAAATAATTTCAAGTTTTTAATTATTATTATGTTAATAAATTTAAATAAAGTGCAAAAATTTAAGGTTTCTTAACTCTCTCACTACATTTTTAGTTTATCTTCCACTAACCTTAAGATGTTTTTTATTTTTTAAATTTTTCCTCAAGATTATGAAACAATTTAAAAATCATTACTCGTTCACCAGTGCGGGAGCTTATATCCGTATGAAAGCTTTTCACTTTTTCTTCAGTTAATTCTAGTATAATCTCTTTCAAATCTTCAATTCCAGATTCAACTAGCTCCGAACGATTTTTCTTTATCGTTAGCATACCGTCTTTTGTTTCGCAAACCGTATATTCAGCCGGCGTTAAAATACCTTGTAGATTTACGATAATCATATCCCTTAATATATCTGTCTTAACGGATATAGACCCGCGTCCTAGGTAGTCCTTTTCCCAGTGAGTAATTGCTTTGCTTATCTCTGATTCAATAGAGCCTTTTGAATTTTTCATCTTTGTATCCTCCTTCAATAAAATGTAATTACATTTATAATTACAATAACAATATAATAATCTGGATTGATTTTATTTTCAATTATTGAGAAGAATTTATAGGAATCGTTGTCATGTATCCTTTAATATTAAAGTGAATTTTCATATTGTAATATACGTTTTTTACTATCCCAAACAAAATACTCTTACTATAAAGACTCTGTTGCATACATTTCTAAAAAGGACATTCCGGAGAAAATAAGGAAACTCTTGTAACGTAATATACAAACGAAAAATCCTACACTTATGAATAGGATTTTTCTCTTGTTATATTAGTCAAAAAACTAAAAGTATACCTGCCCTCCAAACATATTACCGATTGGGTTTATGCATATTTCCTTCGAATTTTGCCAACCACCAATAACAGTAAAGGAATCCCTAGCTCATAAACGGGAAATGCAATTGGAATTACGAAAAATATGTAGTAATAATGGGTAAATGTTTGGATATTTTTAACTGACACAGCTATGATGAACGAAATAGGAGCAAGAACGAACGCTACTTTTCGCCAATCCTTCAAATGAAATATTTGCGCTGTTCCATAACAAGCGATAAACATGTATAACGCCAATTTCACAAAAATACTAAAAAACCAAATAATAACTATCAAAATATCCACATTTTGAATGAACTCCATGACAGATATGTATCGGCTCAAATCGTAAACGGGATACAAAAAACTTGAAGATAAATTCGGACCGAATGTTAAAATGACCGCTAATGTTCCGATCGTTACCATGAAAACGGCTAATCCTACCCCCAACATCGCCCTTGATGACGCTTGCTCTGGTTTATCCATAAAGAAAACGAACATCATCATCATGACAGCCTCTCCAAAAAATGCGGCTACAGGCGTATAGGAACCTTTCAGGATGGGAAGCCAGCCAGAATCGTGATAAATAGGCCGCATATAATCCCAATTCATATTACCAACATTCAAAATGATTACAAACGTTATCATTAAAAGTACAATTGGCCCTATGATTTCACTTAAACGTCCAATACCTTCCACCCCTCCTTGGTAAATGATAAAAATGAGCAATAACATCGCAGTAAAGACAATGACCCACAAAGGTGTATTATGAAACAAAGCGATAATAATGAACTCACCAAATTCACGGACGGTTATCCAAATTATCATGTACCACCCAAAGAAGTAAGGAATCATCATTAGCTTTCCTAGCCATTTACCAAGAATAGTTTGACTAAATTCAATGAGAGTTTGTTTCGGATAAAGCGAACCAAGTGTAGTTGCCAAAAAAGTAAGAGCAACCCCTATCACTCCTGCAATCAAAATCGAGATCCACGCATCTTGTTTGACAGTACGAATCGTCGCTGGAATAACTAGAAGGAGTGATTGTCCCACTTCAAATGTGAACATCATCCAAAAGATTTGCCTGCCAGAGATTTTCATCGAATTTCTCACACTCTATATTCCTCCTTATTTTTTCATTTCATTTTTCTTCAACTGCAACGGTGGTCCAGTCAGTCCTACTCGCCGAATAGTGAGCTGTGTATGAACAGAAACCTCCACTTTTCGAAATTGTTTACTCCAATTCTTTTTTAACCCTTTCCATTCGGATGGATATTTTTGATGAATGGCTTCTCCAAATCCAAAGATATCGGTTCCGTATTGTTTTTGAACCTTTTTAATAGTTTGGAGAGCTTCCTTTTCGGACTGTTTTTCCAATACATGTTCTAAAAGAGTAAGATTTTTTGGCTGCGAAAGATCTAAATTCGTATTGTTCTCCTGAATTGTTCCTTCACCAGAAAAAACAATGTCACACTTAATTGTGTCCCCTTGTATAGTAGGTATGATTTTTCTATTGATCTTTGTCATATATAAACTTGCACTACCATTTCCTTTAGAGGCTGTTGCTGTAACTGTCTGTTTACTTAAACGATTCACTATCCAAAGAGTAGTTAACCATTCCTGCATGTTCAAGTATCCTACCAATTTGAAATCGTTGTTAAATATAGCACCGCCTACAATTTGAAACCCTTTGACCACGGTTTTACCTTTTTTATGAGACACATTTAGTTTAATAACGGGCAAAATCGGGGTGATTCCATCACTCGTACCAGCAATAAGAAAATTCAATAAAGACATATCTCCCGCTGCCTCTATTTGCATATGCTCTTTAAGTGCCCCAAGTGCCGGGATAGACTCTAAAGGGATGGATGCTTTCAGAAAATCTTTTGCAGTATTCCCTTTTATGACAAACACACCTGCTCGTAATCGAATATCAGGATCGCGGCTATATGAATCTAAAACTGGAGCAAGACCACTTTTAGCCATTTTTTCTCCAATCAATATTACACGCTGGTGCCCTCGAAAAATTTCTCTCGACATTTTTGTTTGCATCATTTGTATAGCTTCATGTGTATCCCTTCCCGTTCCCGATTCTGTAAAAAACGCTTTTCCTGCATTACTTCTTCCGCTCTGTCCCATTCCCATTTTTGATGGAATAATAAACTGAGCACTAATTTCAATCTTATTATTCTTCGCTTGATCAAGTCCCCATCCTAATTCTATTGCCAAATCATTTAATTCTGTCCGATCCCAACATCCCGTCAAGAAGCATAAAGAAATGACCAGTATCATACAGAGTGCCTTGTGCAGGCTCATTCTGTTTCCCCTCCCCGTTTCTCATCTGGCTTTTGTCCACCTGAAAAACGGACTTTCTCTTCACCAGATACCATTATTGGGCGGTGGGTCATATTCCAACGAGGTGTTCGGAGAAAAACATCCTTTAAATCACGAGGAGTCTGTGGTGCAACTGGACTTAAATACGGAATGCCAAAAGAACGAATGTTAGTTAAATGAATCAAAATTGCAAGGGTACTTATTGCAACACCGTATAGCCCGAGCATCCCTGCCAATAACAGCATCGGAAAGCGTAACATCCGGTAAGCTGTTCCTAAGTTGTAGCGCGGGAACGCAAATGACGCAATACCGGTCGTCGCCACAACAATGACCAAAGGTGCGGAAATAATACCTGCTTGCACAGCAGCTTGCCCGATAACAAGTGCTCCGACAATACTAACTGCTGATCCAACAGGTTTTGGTAACCGAACCCCCGCTTCCCTCAAGCCTTCAAATAAAAACTCCATCATTAGCGCTTCTATGACAGCCGGGAACGGAATGCCTTCTCGCGCAGCTGCAATACTAATAAGCAAATTTGTCGGAATTAATTTAGGATGAAAGGTTGTAATAGCAACATAGAGAGAAGGAAGAAATAATGAAATATTAATTAATATTAAACGTATCCATCGAACAAAAGTTGTGTAGATGGAGCGTTCATAATAATCCTCCGCTGCTTGTAGACCAGTCCAAAATGTCATAGGAACAATCAAAACGAAAGGTGTGTTATCTACTAAAATGGCGACTTTTCCCTCTAATAAACTTGCACAAACCGCATCTGGCCGCTCAGTATTTTGAATTTGTGGAAAGGGCGAAAAGGGTTGGTCCTCAATAAACTCTTCAATGAAAGCTGACTCCAATACTCCATCAATTTGAATTCGCTTTACCCTTTGGCGAACTTCATCCAAAACCGAATCAGGTGCAATTCCCTCAATATAGGCAATTACCACATCTGTCTGTGACAATTCCCCAATCGAATAAGATTCCATTTTTAGTTTTTGGCTTCGAATTCTTCGGCGAATCAGGCTCGTATTGACCCTTATCGTTTCCGTAAACCCGTCCCGAGGGCCACGAACAGAGATCTCGGCAGCCGGCTCTTCAATACCTCGTTTTTCAAAACCTTTTAAATCAGCGACTAGAGCTTGACTCTCTCCTTCTGTTAAAATGACGATATTCGCTTTCAATACTGCTTCTATAACCTCACGAACTTTAGAGATTGTCTTTACTTGAGAAACCGCAATTAGCTGATTTTGTATAATTTCTCCTACCGAATCCACACTCTTTACTCCACTAGGCAGACCTTCAAACATCATTGGTTTCAAAACAACTTGTTCCACAACTTTAGTGTCAACTAATCCATCTATATAAATAAAGAGAATTTTATTTTGACTATCTATGATTATTGGACGAAAAACAATATCGGAACAATTTTCAAAAACTTGTCTCAAAACTTCTTCATTCGCAGATACACTCTGCTTGAGTCCGCACTCTTGATCATTTTGGAGCAGCATACTTGCACTCTCAAGTTCCTGAATATCTTTTCTCAAACGCTTTCTACTAAGTTTTTTCATCATACTACCCCATTTATCGAGTGGTTATGTTTTGAACCCAATTGTTAATAATATCTTGACAGAATAGCTTTAAAAAACAGTTCCACTAAATGTTTTTTGTAAGTAATCATTTATCTAGAAAACAACAGGAAAATATCCCCTCTATTATCCTTCTTAAAATCTCCTTACACATGAAAATTATTCAATTTTTTCTATAAGTTAGTTATTCTAAAGTGAGTTATCCATAAAGTAACTTGTAAATGATGCTTTGTTAAATTGGTAGTAATAAGCTTATAGAAACGAGCAAAAAAAGCATGTCCTGAAGAAAGATAAATCAGAACATGCTCTTAATTTATTTATTTGATACTATAGACGTTGATCTTTCTGGAAGTTTAGTTGAAAATGATCCGCTTCATTGTATACCCCGAATTCATATCCTTTTTCCTTATAAAATTTAATAATTTCCGGAAGCGCTTGTAATGTCTGTGGTTTTTCATGCATTAGAACTACTTCCACATCTTCTGTTGTTGTACGCTTTACATTTTCTATAATTTGCTGTGGGTTACCTTTTAATTTCCAATCATTTGAATCTATCGTCCAATCCCAAACTTTTATTCCTGCTTCTACAATTTTGTTACGAATGTCCTGCCCCTTTAATCCTGGTGCAGATCCATATGGAGGACGGACTAGTTTAGGAGTTGTACCTGTAATATTATGAATAAGAGCTAACGTTTCTTTCATCTCCGTTACAAATTGTCCTTTTTTGTATAGCTTATCACTATTATGTGTCATACTATGTGCACCAATATAATGTCCTTCTTTTACTGCTCGTTTTACATTTTCCTGAAAACCGGTATTCTGTAAATTGCTACCTTGCATAAAAAATGTCGAAGCAACATGTTGCTCTTTTAGTACATCTAAAAATTTCCCAGTTAATTCGCTAGGACCGTCATCAAATGTTAAATAAACAACCTGTCCTACTGGTTTTCCATCAGGTCTTTTCTGTTTTGTCAGTGATGTGTCCTCTTTCTTTTTTTGTTGTTGCGTATTAGCTAGCCTAATATTTTCATTAGCTACCCCTTTCGCTGGGATAGAGTTCCATTTCCCTATTAAAAAGAACGTGAAAAAGGTCGTTGCTAAAACAACTCCTAGAGATAGTATTGCCTTAGTTACTACACTTGTTTTTTTCTTATTTTGTGATTCTTTCATTATGTTTCGATCCTTTCCCTACTCATTTTCATATTCATTATTTATGCAGCTAAACATTAACTTCAGCTGATATTTACAATAAATAGATTAATAGAGGAAGGTGAAGATAAAATGCAGATAATGTCGAAATTAGTTAAAGAATAGCCTATTACATCCACTCTTTAAAAAAATATTTGTTTCTCTACTACAGTTAAATTTGAAAACTGGATATACATCCAAAATAAAAAATACTACTCTTTCTAAATAACATTTTTACATCAAGATAATAGCATACCGGTATAAAGATAAAATACAGAGATGGCCGTACTATTGAAATTCTATTATAATTTTGTAATTGGAATTCATTTGAACCAAATGAAGAACTAGAAGAAATATTATTATGTGGAGGTACTCCGATGAACCTTGTAATTAGAGAGTTAGAAACAAATGATTTAGATAATCTCCCGGAGATTGATGACAGTTTTATAGTGAATGCTCGGTTAATTCTTTCTCTTTCCAAAGGAAATAGACGCATAGAATATACAGTAGAAGACGTTCCAAGTTATGAAAAAAGTTATTTACAAAATCAAGATGATAATGAAGAACTGGCTTACAATGAATATATAAATAAACCTAATCAAGTCATTTACATAGCTCTGTTACATAACCATATCATTGGATTAATGGTATTGAAAAAGAATTGGAACCACTATGCTTACATAGAAGATATAACGGTAGATAAAAAATATCGTACAATCGGAGTTGGCAAAAAATTAGTTGATCAAGCAAAGCAGTGGGCAAAAAAAGGAAATATGCCAGGTATCATGCTTGAAACGCAAAATAATAATGTCGCAGCATGTAAATTTTATGAAAAATGTGGATTTGTAATTGGTGGGTTTGATTTTCTTGTTTATAAAGGTTTGGATAAGACAAGTGATGAAGTTGCAATTTATTGGTATATACATTTCAAATGATAATAGTTTATAACGTAAAAAAACTCAAAATAAAACCCCAATTTCTCTATATTAAAATCGAGAAATTGGGGTTAAGTTATTTAAAACAAATAACTAATTAATAATCCTGCTGATAACAAGAAGCCGAAAATCGTATTTGTCATCGCTGTTGATTTCATTGCGATGCGCATATATCCAGGATCCTTTGCCCCTTTTTGGAAACTTTGAATCGCAGAAATTGGCTTTCTCAAACCTAGGAACATAACTAATGCCCAAGGGCTTATATAACCCATTAATACAATTACGGCAATCCATAAATACGCAATGAAAAAGGCTACTGCTAGTGTTACCACAGCTTTCTCTCTCCCAAGGAGGATTACTAATGTCTTTCTTCCACCTTTAATATCTTCTTCGATATCTCGGATGTTATTTGACATATTGATTGCACCGACTAAAATTCCAATTGGAATGGAAATCAATACACTTTCAATCGTTAAAGTATTCGTTTGAATAAAGAAAGCAATGAGTACAAAACATGTTCCCATTAACAATCCAGAAACTAATTCTCCAAACGGAGTGTACGCAATTGGTAATGGACCGCCTGTATATAAATAGCCAACTGCCATCCCAATTAAACCAATAACGACTAACCACCAACTACTATTCATACAAATATAAATGCCAATAAAAGCTGCTACGACATATAATAAAAGCGCAACTGTTAACACATTTTTTGGCTTCAATCCATGACGGACAATTCCGCCACCGATGCCAACGGATTCAGCGGTATCTAATCCACGTTTGAAATCATAGTACTCATTAAATAAGTTCGTTGCTATTTGCAGCGCTAAACATGCAAGCATCATCGCAATAAATAAAAGCCAATCAATTTTGGCAACATAAAGTGATGCCACTGTCCCTAAAATTACAGGAGAAAACGTCGCCGTTAATGTATGCGGGCGCGTCATCTTCCATATTAATTTAGCGGAACTAATTTCCTTTTCATTCCCCATAACTCTGTTCAATCTCCCTACATTTTAAGTATAAATTACTAGCAGTATCTTTCTATCTATTTCCTGCCACGCATCCATTCATTATATCAATAAATGATTATCCTTTCTAACAAATCAACTTTTAATAAAGTAAAATTTATAAAATGAAACTTTACCATCTTCACATAATATTCTGTATTACTCCTAAGAGTGGTTTTAAAGCGATGCGATAAGTAAATGAAATACATAATAAAAAAGAGCCAATCTCTAACACAATAGAAGATTGGCTCTTGCCTTTATTTATTCCCCAATTTCAGAAAATCGCTTTATACGTTCACCAATTTCATCGCGAACACGTTGAAATTCAGACCATTCTTTTCCTGCTGGATCATCAAATCCCCAGTGAGCACGATTCACATCCGACGGAGTAGATGGGCATACAGCATCTGCATGACTACAAAGTGTAACGACTAAATCAGCATTATTTAAAATGTTTGTATCAATCATATCTGATGTTTGATTTGTTATATCGATATTCACTTCATTCATTGCTTTAATAGCATTGGGATTCACTCCATGTGCTTCGATTCCTGCAGAATATACATTCCACTTATCTCCTAAATATTGTTTACCCCACGCTTCTGCCATTTGGCTTCGGCATGAATTTCCTGTACATAAGAAATAGATTGTTTTTTTGTTTTCCATGTTGTTTTCCACCTCTGTTTTTAAATTTAAACTGGTTGATTATTAAAATATTTACGTTTAAACCAAAAAGCAACATTTACAAGTGCAATCATTACAGGTACTTCAACTAATGGTCCGATAACTGCTGCAAATGCTGCGCCTGAATGAATACCAAACACCCCAACTGCTACAGCAATTGCTAACTCAAAGTTATTACTACCTGCTGTAAATGCTAATGTTGTCGTCACCGGATAGTTTGCACCAATTTTTCTTCCCATAAAGAAAGAAACAAAAAACATTACAATAAAATAAATGAGTAATGGAATTGCTATTCTTACTACATCTAGTGGTACGCTAACAATCATCTCCCCTTTTAAAGAGAACATAACGATGATCGTAAATAGCAATGCAAGTAATGTAAGTGGACTAATTTTAGGTATAAACACCTTTTCATACCACTGTCTTCCTTTTAACTTAACTAGTAAAAAACGTGTCAACATACCTGCTATAAAAGGAATTCCCAAATAGATAAATACTGATTTTGCTACTTCTATCATTGTAATATCGACAATAGCACCTTCAATCCCTAACCATTCTGGAATTACAGTTACAAATACGTATGCATAAACTGAGAAAAAGAGCATTTGGAATACCGAATTAAAAGCAACTAAACCTGCCGCATACTCTTTATCCCCATCAGCAAGATCGTTCCAAACAATGACCATTGCAATACAACGTGCTAATCCAATCATAATGAGACCAACCATGTATTCTGGTTTATCAGGAAGAAAAATAATTGCTAACACAAACATAAGTACCGGACCAATAATCCAGTTTTGTACTAAAGATAGAACTAACACTTTTACATCTTTAAATACTCGGCCCATTTCCTCATAGCGAACTTTCGCTAATGGTGGATACATCATTACAATTAAACCAACAGCAAGTGGAATAGACGTCGTTCCAACCTGTAATGTATTTAGTCCATCTACTACACTAGGGAACACAAACCCTAAACCAATCCCAACAGCCATTGCTAGAAAAATCCATAGTGTTAAATATCGATCTAGAAAGGATAAACGTTTCATTTTATTTTCCATCTCCTATTAACAACAAGAATTTTTAGCTACCTCATTTGAAGTCGTGCAACAAGATGGATCTTCTATTTTATGAACATCACTATCTGCTTTTGTATAAAAGAACTCCCACTCATTACCATCGGGATCCGTTACCCAAAACTTATCTTGTACTGCATAGCAACAAGTCGTATCCATCTCATCACGCGCAAAGAAACCTTCTTTTTCTAATCGTTCTTTATGTAATGTAATTTCTTCAGCTGTATCAACTTGGAAACCAAAGTGATTTACTTGATTTCCCTTCACTTCATCTCGCACGTTCAGCGTGAAATTAAGTTCTGGCGTCTCTAATAAAAATTTTGCATAATCTGTTTTCACTTTAACTGGTAATACACCAAATACTTTTTCATAAAATTCAATAGACTTCTCTAAATTCTTAACGTTTATACCGACGTGAACATATCTCATACCTTATTCCTCCTCTTTACATGTCATTAATCAAGTTTTTTTGATTAATATTACAAAATTTTAACAACAACTACCTTTTCCTGTTTTTCTAAAGATACAGCACAATTCTTCTGATAATAAATTATTCACTTCCGCATCATTTAAATCATAATAACTCCACGTACCTTTTGTTTCTTTTACAATTAAACCTGCATCTAATAAAATCTTTAAATGATATGACAACTTAGATTGCGTCATTTCAAAAACTTCAGTTAAATCACATACACACGTCTGACCTCGCTGGCAAAGTTCATACATGATTTCTAAGCGTTTCTGATCCGCCAACGCTTTAAACTTTTTCTCATAGAGCTGAAAATTTTGTGCCACTGTAGTTCACTTCCCTTCATCAACTTTTTTTGATGTTTATAGTATATACGTAGATGAGTTCTATATGCAACTTATTAATCAAGTTTTTTTGATTTATCTAAAAAACTTCCTCGCATCATATCTTTGTTACAATTAAAAAAGACCATAACCTTTTCAAAAATGAAAAACTATGGTTCTTTTTACAACTTAATAGTTACAATATTTCTGAGGAATGGAGTCTCTATAACTGTTTTTAATTTTAATTTGATCATTATAGAGTAGTGCCCCATCACCCTCAATCTAAGAAAAACAAATACCCCAAAATGAGAAAAATCGATATAACTCTTCGGCAAATAAAGATAACTCTTGTTTTTGGTGCATATTCATAAAAAGCACGCCATCCTTTCTCATTAACATAAGAGAATAGTAACGTGCTTTTAATTTCAAAAATAGTCTAAATCCTTAAGTTGATGGTTGTGGGGCGGGACCCCATCGCCATCAAGCTAACAAGGACGATTTACCCCAAAATGAAAATTTTATTTCTGTACAGTTGTTTCTTACAATTCAGCTCATTTTTTTCGTTTTGAGGAATACTAGACTTCTTAAATTGATGAATGTGAGGAATTCGATTTCTTAACTTTAGTTTGATAGCGATATGTGTACTACCACGTATAGAACGGTACCTTTTATATATTTTCTGTCGTAATATTAACTCCGTATTCTCTATAAAAATCTAAAATTGTAGATGCATTCACACCCAAATCTAATAGATTTTCTGGAAAGTAAATTTCAGAATCCGGAACCACAATATCAGATGTTTGTAAAATATTCTCTGCTTGGACAGATGCTCCTAAAGCAGTAAGATGTGTCTGTCCTAACGGATCCGATATGTTCACACATCGTCTATGCAATACACCAGTATCATCATAACCTTTAAGGTGAATAACTATGTTATGTGCACTTCCCTTTCCGGGTTTATAGAGAATATTTTTCCGTAAACCGGTAAATTTTTCTCCGCTAATTATTTTCCAAATTCCTGTATTCACCAGAGAAACCAATCCATATGTAGATATTTTACTATCAAAAGCAATACGAAAGTTAGCCGAAACAGCATGCATAGATTCTGGCAGAGTTATGTGATCAGGAGTATCCAAACGATAACATTTTGTTATATAACCGTTGGGAAAGCGGACTTTGATTGGATCAGTCATTGGATAGGCCTGTCGCATTCCCTCTTGAGATTTGACTTCAAATGGAATAGTTAACCGATCCATATATGCTGTTGAATTTGGTCCTGCTTTGTCTTGAAGAGAATATAATGCGTTGATATCAACTGTAACCTCTTGAAGATCTTTTGAATAAATTTTAGAAAAAAGGGCTGCTGTCCCCCCCATCCACCCAGAAGCTAATACAACAGGGGATTGAACTTCAACATTTTCCAATCGAGCAATAGAACTCTGAAAGCGTTCAGTCCAACGAGTAATGTCAACCAATGGAATTCTTCTTTTGACCGCGGATAGAAGTAGTCTATCTTGAGAATCATTAACCGCATTAACAACTAATGTGAGATTATCATTCAAACTTCTTAAAGGATCATCTGTTGTGTTGTCCACCTTGACTATTTTTACTCTCTCTGATTCAAAAGGTAGTGCTTTCCCTAAGGTTCTTCCTCCTAATCTAATTTCCAAATCAGGATGTCGATCATGTAAAATTTGAGCAATTTGGCTACCAACAACTCCATATCCACCAACAATTAATACGGTTTTCTTATTCATCTGAAACCTCCATTTTAATTAGTATTCACTCATAAGTTTAAATGATTAAAAACTTAAACCTTTTAACATAAAAACCATTAAAAAAGGGGCAAAATGTGTCCCTAAATTATAAATTTGTATCTAATTCTTACATTCATCTTCGACTAAAGAAACAAGTTCTTTTAAAAGATTTATTGTTTCATTAAATTCAAGGCAATAATACATTTCAGTGCCTTTTTTCTGAACTTGAAGCAACCCTGATTGTTTCAATATTTTCAGATGATGAGATACAGTAGGCCTTGACATTGGAATATGCTCCGCAATTTGCGTCACATTTAAGCTATCTTTATCAATTAAAAGTGATACAATTTGCCGACGTGTTGGATCTCCCAGCCCTTGAAAACACGGTCCTAAACTTTCTAAAAGATGCATTACTTTATCATTACAGTTCATTTCACTCACATTTCCTTTTGTTTAAGAATTTAATCATTTAAACGTATTATAAATTACATTACTATCTAATGCAATAAAGAAGTAGCACCAACTTTGAGTATAAATATAGAAAGTTTCATACACGGCCGTTTTCGGTTTTCCATATTTGTCAGAATGTCGGTTCTTTTTCCCGTAACAATTGCCGAATCCATACCAGCTACAACCAGGACAAACCCACGAAATTAAGCCTATATCAGATTGTATCCAAAGCTTCCAGGGGTACCGCCACATCGATATAAAGCTAAGGTTCTGCACTATCCATAAAGCAAAAAAGACGTTATCCTTTCTGTAGAATTATAGGAAAGGATGGCGTCTCTTTATGAATCTTTCGATCCTTGACGAACTTCAACCGATTGCTGAAGAATTACAACGACATATGTCTCCTCATGTTCTAGAACACCTAGCCAAAGAAAAAGGATTCGTTCAGCGAAAGAGTAAATATCAAGCACAGGAGTTAGTTGCTTTATGTGTATGGCTTAGTCAACAGGTTGCAAGTACATCACTCACACAATTATGTAGCTGCCTTGAAGTATCTACAGGTATTCTTATCAGCCCTGAAGGACTTAACCAACGATTTAATGCTTCCGCAGTACAGTTTCTTGAACAAGTTCTAGCTAACCTTCTAACTCAAAGAATTCATTCAACAAAAGAAATAATTCATCAATATACCACGACATTTAAGCACATTCGGATTCTAGACTCTACAACATTTCAGCTTCCAGATAAGTTTTCTTCACATTATCAAGGTTCAGGTGGAAGTAGCCATACGGCAGGAGTTAAAATTCAATTGGAGTATGACCTATTGAGTGGAAAGTTCCTGCACGTTTATGTAGGAGAAGGAAGAGAAAATGATAAAACCTTTGGTTCAACAAGCCTACAAACCATTCAACCAAAAGACTTGTACATAAGAGATTTAGGCTATTTCGACTTACATGACTTACAGAAGATCCATGATAAAGGAGCTTACTATGTCTCACGTTTGAAATTAAATTCTCGAATCTATTGTAAGAATGATCAGCCAGAGTATTTTCGAAATGGGACCGTGAAGAAAGGAACACTCTATATTCAGTTAGATATGGAAGAACTCATGAATCAATTGTCCCCTGGTCAAACAATGGAGATTCCAGAGGTATACATTGGACAGTATCAAAAATTACCAGCTCGTGTTATTATTCATCGATTAACAAAGGAACAAACAGAAAAAAGGTTGAAAGAACAAACCAAAAGAGAAAAAAAGAAAGGTATTATCTACAAAGAACGGAGTAAACGGTTGAGTGGAATCAATGTGTATATTACGAATCTTTCTGCAGAAAATGTTCCAACGGAACATATCCATGACTTCTATTCATTACGTTGGCAAATTGAAATTTTATTTAAAACATGGAAATCTTTCTTTCAAATTAACCAGTGTAAAGAAATCAAGAAAGAACGCTTAGAATGCCATTTATATGGGCAACTCATTAGTATTTTACTCTGTTCATCGACGATGTTTAAAATGCGTCAGTTACTCTTGGATAAGAAAAAGAAAGAGCTAAGTGAATACAAATCCATCTATATGATAAAGAATTATTATCTATTGTTTTATGAAGGATTACAAAAGGACATTCATGAATTATTAAAAGTTTTACTGCGTTTGTTTTATCTTTTAGAGAAAAATGGGCGAAAATCTCACCGGTACGAAAAGAAAACCGTCTTTGATATCTTAGGTGTTGTGTATGATTATACGTTGTCACAAAGTTTCAAAGTTGTATAATATTTTTTGAAATACCTATTTAATAGGCTTATTTGTTATGCCCATCTTTAATACAGTCGTAGAAATTTAAAGAAATAACTCTCACATATACCCTCTTAGCACCCTTAACTTGATGGTGATGGGGCGGGACCCCAATAAGAACAACGGTATCTAAGGTTGTATGAGCTGTGTTTGTTCCATTCCAAAGGCCTCAGCCGACGATTAACTCAAGTACCGGTTTCGGATGACCCCCATGTGATGAAGTTCGTGTCCTGCGATGCCATACGCGAGGGCGCGCACCGTAATGCTTAGGTTGTTGGCTGTGCCCTTGCGGGTCCACGCCTCCGCCGGTAGCCCGCGCAGCAATGTAATCGTTGATTGCCGTATGGCCCGGTAGTCTTCGGCCAATTGCGCGGTTGTCCAGCTTCCGAAAGGAGGTATGAACAATTCCTGATCGAAACCAGTCAGAGGTGTCTGGTCCCCTCTTGCGAACCGGAGCAGGCGGTAGGTCATGACGCGTTCCGCGTCTGCAATGTGGCCTACGACTTCTTTCAGCGTCCATTTCCCTTCCGCATACCGATATGCGGCCTGGCTTTCGGTCAACGATGCCAGGAGCTCGGTCATTTGCTTTTCCTGGGCGAGCAGAATATCGATGATGTTACCGTCCGGCACCAAACGGATATATTCGCCGGAGCTCCCGGCATATTCTACTTCTGACGGTCTTTGATTCATGCGTAGTCACCTCTTTATGTAGATATAGAAAATTATAGCACTCGTCTATGTCTAATAAATTCGCGAAATAATAGAACTTCCCTTCTAATAATTGAGGATAAGCAACTATTTAGTCAGTCGCCACACTATCCTGATTCGTTAGCACAATAAGCAACGCTAATCAATAATGCATAAAAATTAGAAGTTATACAATATTTCAAAGTTATTAATATATATTAGATTATTCCGAAACATATATAAATACATTTTGTCGAAACTATCAAAAAGGGAGAATTTCTCTAGCTGGAGAATTAATAATTGTGTTACCAATATGTAAAAATCCCAATTTAAAATTAAAGGAGAACAAAATGGGACAAATAATTGTATCGATGTACCTCTCACTAGATGGTGTCATGGAGGAACCAGCTTGGACTGCTCCATACTTCAATGAAGAAGTAGCAAAGTTTCAATCCGATTTACTGTTTGAAAGTGAAGCGCTTCTACTAGGGCGAGTAACCTATCAAGGTTTTGCAGCTGCCTGGCCTTCTATGACTGATGAAGAGGGTTTTGCTGATAAGATGAACAGCATACCTAAATTTGTTGCTTCAACAACTTTGGAAAAAACCGAATGGAATGCAAATCTTATCAAGGGTAATATTGTAGAAGAAATATCGAAACTGAAGGAACAGCCCGGTCAGAACCTTTTAATTTATGGTAGTGGTGAGCTTATACAGACATTGATGCAACACGACCTCATTGATGAATATCATTTTATGGTCAATCCTGTTATCGTGGGAAGCGGAAAGCATCTCTTTAAAACCGGAAACGATACAAAGGCTTTAAAACTGATCGAAACAAGAACGACCAGTTCAGGTGTCGTTATTCTTTCCTATCAGCCGGAGAAAAAAGAATAATTATTGATAAATTATATAAACAAAAAAAGATTGACTCTTTCAGATCAGGAAAAGTTAAAAATAACTTCCAATAACAAGAATAATGTAAATAAGCTGTCCATGTGGACAGCTTATTGTTTTTTTGCTTAGCGTGCAAAATTCGCGTCTTGTTCGCGTGACCCCAAACAGTACGATTTTATTTCAAAGACACAACGATCTTACTACACACTTTTTATTTATCCCACACTCTCATCTGCTAATATTACTATTTTTTATTACTAATGTTGCCGTTTCACTCGGATGGCTAAGAGGAAAATGATGGCCATATGGAACAAAATCAACCTTACCAAGATGCGATGGAGCAGAATAGCCTCTGTCATACTCCCCCCAAATAATGTGAAGATTATACTTTGTTACTTCATTGAAATCACCTTGATCATTTTTTAGTAGTAAACTGTTAAGCTGAACCGTAGTATTTAAAATTCTAGGAGAAGTAAAACTGTTTCTTATTTTTTCAATATAATATTCAGGGATGCTCTCCATACTTTCAAACAAACCATTACTTAATAAATATCGCCCTATCAAATTAGTAGTTGCCAGTTTTAATTTCCATTTGTTCATAAATTGAGGAACTTTTAGCGATTTAGCATTTTTTTTAACAACAGGCGGCTGAAGTAAAGTGATTGAATACTTCTTATCTATGTACTCTTGTACCAATGCTTCCAGAAGAATAAACGCACCGAATGAATGGCCAATTAGATGTGCACCATTAGTAGCTTTCTCCAATAATTTTTTCACTACATTCAAATAGATATCTAGAAGATTTTTCTCTCGTTTAAAAGGAGAACGTCCCAAACCTGGAAGATCCAAAATCCATACAGGTTGACCAGTTTTTTCATGAAGCTCTTGTGCTAAAGGAAATAAATCCTCTCCATCACTCAATAAACCATGTAATAAAATAAACGGTTTACCCTTTCCTTGTAATTGGTAAAGGGTAGTGTTATCGCATAATGTTCGTTTAAATAAATGATTATGCCGGCCATTTTGATACATCATTCGATAATCCAGATCAGCTACTACGGCAGGGAAAAATTTCATTACACTCGTCTTCTTAAACCAATCTCCTCCCATAATTTTTTTCGCTGAAACATTTAAAAATTTTTGTTTTGTAATAAAATTCAGTCCATCAGAAGGAATTTTTGTTATTTTACTTCCTCCACTATTCATAATTGCTTTCATAAATGGCATTGGAACAGAGATTTTTGGTGCCCTCATATTCATACTTTCCGACATAATACTTAATAATTCAGCAATGTTCTGATCGTACTGTTTGTCTTCAACAAGTGTATATGTTTGAATAGTCGGTTGCTCCAATCTGAAAACCTGCACAATAAACTTCGCAAGCTCATCGTTTGAAATAAGTGGTAACCTATATCCCTTACCTCCAGGAATCACTGGCATGAGCCCTCTTCGCATACTCATCACAAGCAAACCTAATCCTGCTATCTGCTCTGTACTCCCTGTTTTACTACTACCGACTACAGTTGGCGGATTAATTACAGAAAGCGGATAACCTACTGCTGATGCCTGCTGACGGATATAAAGATCTGCTAAAAATTTTGTTCTCTCATATGGATTTTTTATTTTCAAATAATTGTTTCCTTCTTTAAACACATCAATTGCAATCTTGCTATTTTTATCATCAAAAGGACTCATATAGCCTACAACATGAATAAATTGTTGCAAACCCTTCAATTGATGAATACTTTTAGCTAATTCACTAATATGTTTGGCGCCATTTAAAAATACGGAAGCTGCCTCTTTACTTGTCGCTTGAATATCCATGGGGCCTCCTGCGTGAATAATCACATCCGTTTTCAATACCCTCTCCTTATCTTCAGCACTTAGACCTAAATCTATTTTCGTCAAATCACCTTCAATAAAGTGCATAACTTCCTTTTTTAAGATGCCTCTTTCTTGAAAAAGGCGTGTTGCTTTATTTTTCGACCTCACTAAAAGAAGAATTTTAACATCCTCTTTGGCTAATTCTTTTACCAATTGCTTTCCAATAAAGCCTGTTCCGCCAGTTAAAAATACTGTTCTCATATAAAATCCCCCTTTTAGTACTACTTAGTACTAATTTGATGTAAAAAAAATGCTTCTTTTATCGAAGCAATTTTAAAAAATGATCTGCTGTTTTCGTAATTACAGTTGCATCCTTCAATGTTTCTGAAATAAATAACGCTCCTTCAAGATTTGTAATAAAAAGTGATGCAACCTCATCAATATTAATCGTATTTCTGAATTCTCCATTCTCTACCCCTTGTTTAAGTAATAGAGAAACTTTCTTTTGTAATCCTGTAAAAAAAAGACCTATTTTTTCTTTTATTTGCTTGGCCTGTGTAGGACTTTGAATATAAAGAGTAATAAATGGACAGCTTCCCTTATACTCTCTCGATTGAACTCCTTGTGATAATTGCTTTAAAAACAGTTGGATACGATCTTCAACTAAAAATTGGTTCTGAGAAAGTACGTCATCAATTGCAGATTGATACATTTCAATCCAATAATCAACAACCCCTTCTAATAATACTTCCTTATTAGAAAAGTGATAATACACATTAGACTTTGAAACTTTGCTTACACGTACTAATTCATCCATACTTGTATAAGCAAACCCTTTTTCTAAAAATAATGTTGCAGCTACTTCAATCACACGTTTTTGATTCATTAATTTTACCTTTGTCATAACTAGAACTATATAGTACTAATTTAAATATTGCAAGTATTTATGTTAATTTAGAAAAAAGTTGAACTGAACCCCGAAATTGTTCATTCACTATCGTCTAATAGAAGTCACCATACATGCCCATCAACTTAAGAAAAAGAAATGCCCCCAAAACGAAAAAATGAGCGGCTTCTCAGAATAATTATCTGTAGAGAAAGAAAATTTTAATTTAGGAGTATATGAAAATATTAGCTTGATGGTGATGTGGTGCTCCCCCCATATGTAAATAAAAAGTAGGAGGAGCCTATATTAACAGACTCCTCTTTAAAATAGCCATTCTATACATGTTAGAAATAAATTCATTTTACTAATAATGAATATTCACCGTTTTTATCATCGAATTTATATACATTTAAATAATATTTACCTGGTTTCGCTGCGAATTTCCCCTTTATAACATTTCCTTCATCTTCACCACAAGCTACATAATTTTGCATGTCTGATTCATGATAAAGCACCCATGTCATCCCAATATTTTGTTCATTTACCACAGAAATATCTACTTCTTTTGGATCTGTAACATTAAACGTATAAACATCTGTTTGATCAGGAGTAATCAGATTTCCTTTTACAAGCGTATTAAACGGGAGTACCTTCTCCTCTTCATAAGATTCACTTGTTTGCGGATCTTGTTTTACAGTAACTTTTGTTTGTTCTTTGCTTTCTTTTCCTCTACTATCTTTTACTGTTAGTTCCACAGTGTATGTTCCTTTTTCTCCATATACATGGGTAGGATTTGCTTCTGTACTTGTAGTACCATCTCCAAAGTTCCATAGATAAGAAATAACTTTTCCATTTTCACTTTTTGTACCATCGCTATGAAATTGAATCTCTTCATTTACTATCCCGCTGTATGGTCCATTCATATTTACTATAGTAGTTGTTTTTTCCTTTTCCTCTGTTGCAACACCATGAAAAACAATATCATATTCAAACTGGTTAGCTGCATTCACACGATAGTTTACGAAATAGGCTGTAACTGTTTTATAACCACTCCAACCTTTTTGGGATAACTGCTCTAAAGTTTGGTTTACTTGTTTACTCATCGCTTTCCAATCTTCAGACTCACCTTTTGATGTACCACCTGTGTACTTGCCTTCCACGGTAAATGTATTAAAGAATTGCGACTCATATTTTGTAATTTTGGCATCTTTTATATTTGCTACATCCACAATTTCGTTTTTCACTTCAGCTAGCGGCTTTGGTGCGTGTTGAATTAAATAATCATTTGTTACTTGCGGTACATTATATTTATCTTGATTATCAATCAACTGCTGCATATACGCTTGATATTCTGCATTCAATTGTGTATTGTTGCTCAATGATTCACGATATGAGTCATAATTTTTCACATCGTTTGCACGGATTAAATCTTGAAGCTTATCAAATGTTTCAAATTGATGATTATACAAATATGACTGTAGTGCAAAGGAATACTTATAAAAGTCCCATGATCCATATTTTGAGAACAAAGTTTGCTTTGCTGTATAACGGCTTGCTGGATTAGATGATAAGCCACTTATCATACTTTTACGCGGAACAACATTATTTGTACGTGTAGATCCTGCAAAAAATTCTGCATTTCCTTCTTGGAACCAAGTTAATCGTTCATTTTGATACATTTCTCCGCTTCCAAATAAACCAGGAACCACATACCTTCCTTGTAAATAATGAGTGAATTCATGACGGAATAACTCTTCTAAACTATAAATACTCTGCTTTGGCGTACGCTCATATGTAAAGAAGGTCCCCTTCTCTTCAATATAAATTCCACCGTTGTTTGTTTCATATCCATATAATTGTCTATTTAATTGATATTCATCTGGATTATTATAAATTACTATTGTTAGTACATCATCAGCGTTACCTGGTTCTAGCGCTTTATCATTACCAATTACACGGTGATATTGTGCTTTTACTTCTTTGGCTGCCCAATATAATTTCTTAATTTTTTCTTCTGTTACTTTATCTCCCGTCTTGAAGACAATTGATCCGTCATCAAATGTATATGTTTTAGGTAAGTATTGTCGTTTCCCTTCTTCACGTATTTTCTGTAGATCTACTGCATTTCCACTATAATCTTTTCCACCATAGTTTGTTTTAATTTGTTCTACTGCTACAAAATAAGGTCCACTTAGACGAGGATACAAGCTCATCGCTTGTGTAATAATTTCCAATCCTTTGTATGGATTACTATGAAATTTCCCTAAACGACCTGCATAATAAATGCCATTATTAATTAGCCAACTATTTTCATTTGTTATATTCCCCACGAGAGCAATTCTATTAACCTCATTTATAAAGTTATCAATCTTTCCATACCACATTGTTTCATTAGGTTGCTTATTCGTATCCTGCAAATAAGACTGTATATCATAATCAATTCCTTTTACAATTTCATATACGGCTTGTCCTTTCGCATAATCGCTTACATACGTAGAAAGATTATCATTATATTGTTTTAAAACATTTACCGCATACTGTACTGTTTCAGTATCACTAGAGGCATTACCAATTAATTTTCCATACGCAGTTACTACTCTATCTTGCTCAGCTGTACCTAATGTGAAGTTTCGATTTTTCGCGATTGCTTTCAATGCTGGTAAACACTTGTCATGGAAGCTTCTCTCTTTTAAGTAACTTAATTCATTATTATAATATCCCACATAAAAAGCAGAACGTAATACTTCAACAAATGTTTCAATGCCCTTTGAATTTTCTTTCGTAAACGTCCTTCCTCGTTGTCCTAATTCATTAATGATAACGTTCATGCGTTCTTTATTCTGATAAAATGCTTTCGTATCTTGATTGAATTGAAATAAATCCGTAATTTGATTCCAAGAAATTTTTGATAATGTATCAATGAGTTCGCTATTAGGCATTTTATTCAGTTCTGCCAAAGTATAGCTTTGCTTTAATTGAATTTCATCACGTTTCATAACCAGAGTAGGACGTTGTGAAAAATCTCCTATTTTTAAACGCTCTTCAAAATTCAAAGTTTCGTCCGCTTTTGTAGCATGTACAATTTCATCTTTTGAAGTTTCTGTTCCCATTGGTTTCATCTGTAAGATATTATAGGGTACTTTTTCTTCTGCTGATACCTGTGTTTGAATACTTCCAAATGATAATGCCATTGTACTAATCCCAATCATCATTTGGGTAAATTTTAAATTCTTCTTCATTACATTTCCTCCATTTATATATTCCACCCAAAAATATAACATTTTATCTTAATAAATTATTATAATATGTATTATTTCATATTTAATTACATGAATTTCCCTATAAAATGATATTAAATAAAACATTATAGAATTTTTTCTTTTTTCATTCTTACTCATGAATTGGGTATATCTTTTGTTTGAAATTTACGGGTTCATCGCAAGAAACCAAACTCTCTGGCAAAATTTCGTAAGATATTTGGCGATAAAAATCTTTGAATTTCTTAAGTAAATAGTTGTAATTCATCGGATACAGAAATAGATATACAAAAACGCCATCCTTTCTTATAATTTTACAAAAAGAATAACGTATTTTTTTATAAAAAATACTCGTCAAAGTGTAAAACAAAAAGGGCTATCTCAGCCCTTTTTGTTTTATAAATCCTCTATATTATATTCGGTATATTCCTCATAATAGTAACTAATATTAATACTTTTCATGAATATTTCATGACTATTTATTTCATCTACTAATGCATTTTGGAGTAAATGCTTAATTTCAATATCTTTAATTGGGCTGCGTTCTATTGCAGTAAATAATCTTCTTTATCAATTTTATTGCAGTCGATCACCTGATGAAGTTCATTTTTAAAGATTAAATCTAGCCATATTCTATTCGCTCTACCGTTTCCTTCTCTAAAGTGGTGGCTATATTCATTTCAACTTAAAGAGAGTCTGTGTTTTGGCACAAGCTCTTTTTTATTACATTTCAAATATATTCAACAAGGTGAGTCTTTTACAATTACAGCAATATAGAAAAAAAGTCTGGTTCTGATATAAAAACTTCAAAATAAACGCAATTAAACTATAAAGCTCGGACATACCAATGAAGAAGCATTCAAACGAATCCGGGCTGTTTAAATTTGATTATAAAACTATTCTTCTCTAGCAAAATAAAGCAAGGCTATGGTCGGAAAAGCGATTCCTATCCATAATGTTAGATTCCATCCTCCTAAGGCATATGCCCATCCTCCAATAAAGGATCCAACAGCACCTCCTAAAAAGAAAATAGCCATAAATAGCCCATTTAATCGACTACGAATTTCTGGACTCAACGAGAAAATTAAACGTTGGCTAAGCACAAGGTTTGCAGATACTCCCATGTCCAACAGAATTGCAGCAATTACTAAAACAGCTATTCCAAAGGACGAGCTACTTTGAATAAAAAGTGGGAGTATTAAAGAAATAATAACAACAGTGAGAGCTATCCCAGTGGCGGGTCGTGTCCAGCCAAGATCAGCTAGACGACCACCTATTGGAGCGGCTATTGCACCTGTAATTCCGACAAGTGCATATAATGCTATGGCAGTCTGAGAAAAATGAAAAGCAGGACTAGATAATAATAATGGAACAGTGGTCCAGAATAAACTAAAAGCCCCAAATACACAAGCATGATAAATGGCGCGACGGCGTAAAATTGGAGTAGTACGTAGCAGTTGCCACATTGAATTAAGTAAGGCTATATAATTTGTTTTTGCCTTTGGTTTCCTAGTAGGGAGTACTTTCGATAATACAAACGCTAAAACAATAATTACAGTAGCAGATAAAGCAAATATTGCATTCCATCCCCATATATCGGCTACTAGACTAGAGATCGGTCGCGCAAGCATAATACCTAATAACAGACCACTCATGACATTGCCAACTACGCGACCGCGTGCATTCTCAGATGAAAGATATGATACAAGAGGTACGAGCACTTGCGCTGCGACCGAACCCAGTCCGATAAAGAATGAAGCAATTAACAACAAGGTTGCGCTTTTTACAAAAACCATAGAAATGAGTGCAAATGCACTTAAAAATAACAATATAAGTATCAATTTTTTATTCTCAACAATATCCCCCAAAGGCACAAGAAATAATAAGCCAACAACATATCCAATTTGAGTCAGCGTTACAATTAATCCAGCGCTACTATTAGAAAGCCCAATTTCATTACTAATTAGCCCAATTAAAGGCTGTGCATAATAAAGATTAGCCACAATAATACCACATGCAGTTGCTAAAAGAATGATTAAACCTGATGAAATGTCCTTATCAATTGCTTTATTTTTAAAATTAGACATAAGTATTTCCTCCCATACTTTTATTTCAAAATTACTAAATCACTTTGGCAAGTACTACTGCGATGCCATTTTTTATTGTAATAAATTAAGTCTGAGCTAATTTCCATTCTGCTTTTAAAAGGTCCAATTTCCTCTCTTTTCCCCCCCCCCTTTTCTAAATGTTTTTTAGCAATGTAATTTGTGATTTTTGGAACCTAAATATATCCATACCATTACAAGATGTTAGTTAATTAATAAACTGAACGTACAGTTCATTAATTAACTAAAATATATACTATACGTTCAGTTTTGTAAATAGGCTATTTCGTTTTTTGTTCGTATTAAGTATACTAAACGTATAGTTTATGTTTTGAAAGGAATGATTAATGTGCAAAGTAAAAGAGGTCGACCACGTAATATTGAAACCCAAAAGGCCATCCTGTCTGCGTCCTATGAGTTATTATTGGAAAGTGGCTTTAAAGCAGTCACAGTCGATAAAATTGCAGAACGTGCTAAAGTCAGCAAAGCTACGATTTATAAATGGTGGCCAAATAAGGCTGCTGTGGTAATGGATGGTTTTCTTTCTGCTGCTGCCGCCAGATTGCCTGTACCTGACACAGGTTCAGCGTTGAATGATATTTTAATTCACGCCACAAGTTTAGCCAATTTTTTAATCAGTCGAGAAGGAACCATTATCAATGAGTTAGTTGGCGAAGGACAATTTGATTCGAAACTAGCAGAGGAATATCGTGTTCGATACTTCCAGCCACGTCGACTGCAAGCAAAGCAACTTCTGGAGAAGGGAATTAAAAGAGGAGAATTAAAAGAAAACCTCGATATTGAATTAAGCATCGATCTCATTTATGGACCAATTTTTTATCGTTTGCTAGTAACTGGTGAAAAGTTGGATGATTCCTATGTACATGATTTGGTTATAAACGCCTTCGAAGGGATACGTTTGAGGTAATTAACATATAAACAAAGATTTAGATTTCCACTGTTTCCTATACTGATGTAACTAGTATTAACTTGGTAAATAAAGTATCTAATGTTTTAAAACTGATGCATATGGGGTTTTCCCCCATATGCATCAGTTTTAAAACAGGCTTAATCTACAAGCTATTTTGATAACGTAGTATTAACACATCCAAGCTTTATTTAATACCGTTTTTATCATTATCAAAAACCCTGATTTTTGCTAACACAATTAAGTCTTATTGCCGTTCTTGTTCCATTACTACAAAGACCCCAAGTTCCGCTATGATATATTGGAATGAAGTGAAAGATAACATGTTTGTAATAAAATTGTGTACAATGCTAGGATTACCAAAATTAACATTCTATCTTTTGAAAACACTTTGTGATTTTTGAATGATAATTAAATTGTATAGACTCGAAATTAAACATATAAATATCCTTTACAATAGCGAATTCTTAATTACATTATAATCCTCTATTGTATTCACATCATAAAATAATTTAGCATCGCTATATACAGTAATCTTACCTTGGAAAGACTTGTCAAAGAAAATGGAGCGCGCACCTTGATCCCCTTTTAGTTTTTTTAAACTCGGAAAAATCCCCTTTGAAAATAAAATTGGTGGCTGTGGGATACCTTGAAAGCTAGCAGCTACATAATCAAGCTGTGGGAGGTGCTCATAACTATCTATTAATGAATTTAAAAGCTTAACTGTAATAAAGGGTTGATCTGCAAGCATTACTACTACTCCATCAGCATTCATACTTTCTGCCTTTTCTAAACCACAATGGAGAGAGTAAGATTGACCCAGACATGATTTTTCACAAGAAAGAATATGAACCCTTTCAACTTGTGTATAATGTAACAACCAAGACGGTTGATTTGAAACTACTATAACATCACTCAAATTGGAAGAAAGTGATGTATGTAATGCTTTATTCCCAAGTAATGTATTTCCAGTTGGAAGGTACAGCTTATGTAACCCCGGACCTGTTCTTCTACTCTTTCCAGCTGCTAGATATATTCCTACTATTTTCATCGTTCTTCATCCTCATTATTTGTATCATTTCTGCCAGAATGCTTATAGCAATTTCCATTGGTCCCTCGGATCCAATGGATAAACCAGCAGGAGAGAAAATCCATTTAGGTTTATCCAGTCCTCCTAGCAAACGTACGGTACGATATCGGGACCCTAAAATACCTAGGTAACGACAAGGATGGTTCTGCAATAGACTAAGTAGTTCTTGATCCCGTTTGAAATGATGTGTCATTATCATTATAAAATCCTGTTTCTTTATAGATATCCTGGATAGAATCTTTTTTGGAAAACCGACAACATGCCTATCCGCTTCTGGAAACCGTAGCGGTGTGCATAATCCCTCTCTCCAATCACAAATAGTAACAAAAAAACCTGTTTTTTTTGCTAAGGAGACAAGTGGCTTGGCATCTTCTCCTGCACCAATTACAAACAATTTTGGTCGTGGTTCGAAGCAATATACATATAGATGTTCATACCAACCATTTTTCAATCCAGAAAGTGCTGGAATTTCTCCTTCCCAATCTCCAAATTCATCTCCTTCTTCGCTAAAAAAAAGAGTCTTCGATTTTAATAAATCTTTTATCATCCAGACACGTAGCCCTTTTTCTGTATATTCTCTTACTTTTCGTAAATACTCTTGATATATATAATTCACTTTTTCTAATAATATATAAATAATTCCATTACACCCTACTCCCCATGATAAATCATTTTCTTCCCTCATATCGAATTCATGTATGCTCCATTTTTCATTAATTAAATCTTTAGTATAAAGATAAAGTTCTTCCTCAATACACCCCGCGCTAAGCATTCCAACCTTTGTCCCATCTTCTCCAAATACCATCATTGAACCTTCTTTCCGGTATGATGAACCGGCTACCCGAAGGATGGTTGCAATAGTGCAACCTTGTGGGCTTGCTATTACTGTCTCTAATATCTCACGTATATCAACCATCACAATTCTCCTTTCCTTTAACTTTGAAGAAGGGATTTTACTGCTTCTCTAATTTCTTGATAGCTTGTACATCGGCAAATGTTTGATTCTAACCACTCCTCAATTATTTTGTCTGTTACTTTTGGATAATTTACTATAAGAGCATGACAGTTTACAATAAACCCCGGCGTACAGTACCCACACTGAAATGCCCAATGTTCTATAAATGCTCGTTGTACAGGAGATTCATGTAAACCTTCAATTGTTGTTATCCTTTTTTCTGTTGCTTCTACTGCAAGCATGATACAAGATTTTATCGGCCATCCATCCACTAAAACCGTACAAGTTCCACAGTCCCCATTTTCACATCCACGTTTTGCACCTGTTAGATTAAATTGATCTCTCAATGTATCTAAAAGGGTATCAGCTGTTCTCACTATTCCCTGCCGATTTTCTCCATTTATATAAAGGGTAAGCTTTTTAATCAAAATATCCCTCCTTCAAAATGCTCTAACATGTCCCGTAATATATTTCTTAATACAAACAACCGATATTCTCTTGATCCACGAATATCATCTAGTACAGGTGCTGGAATACGTAACACAGTATTTTCTATCCTCTCTTCAACTGACATCTGATTATTATTAATAGCAAATTCCATAGCAGTAGAACGAAAAGGAAAAGCACATAATCCACTAAATGCCATACGAATTTTATTTCCTTTTTTCAAAGCAGCTAGTGTAATTAATGGATAATCAATTTTTTCAAGTTTTCTCTTTTTCACACTATAAAAAGGTAGTCCAACATACTCTATATCAGTTAAGACTTGTAAAAGAAATTCTCCCTTACTTAATTGTAGTCTTTCTATAAATAGAGAATGGATAGAGACGTAACGTATACCTTTCATTCCTACAATTCCCAAAGTGCTGTCTGCTAATAAAAACGGAAGCACTGCCTCTCTATAACAGATTTCCCCTGCAATGTTTCCACCTAAAGTAATTTTGTTCCGTGCTGTACGGTCTGCTACTCTTGACGCTGTTTTACTCAAAAGTGGAAACACATTCGAATCTGAAACATGAGTTAAAGTAAGTGCTGAACCAAGAACTACATAACGCTGATACCTTCCAAGCACATTACATTCCGGAATTTCCTTTATATCAATTACAGACTTGAGAGAAAGATTCCCCAATCTACCAAGGGTAATAATTTCAGTTCCACCGTTGTAATATATCGGCGTTTTCCCTTCTTGATAAAGCTTAGAATATAGTTGTAATGCTTCTGTTATAGAGTTGGGGTGGTAATATTCAAAGTCAAATGGAATCATAATAAAGGATTCTCCTTTTTCAGTTTCGTTCGCCAAATTAGTTCTGGAGTAATCGGTAACTGATGCAAAGAAACCTGCGCTGCAACTGATAAGCAATTTGCAAGAGCCGCTGGCATTCCAAGGATGCCATGTTCGCCAAGAGCACGGGAACCAAACGGAGAATCGTCATGAGGAGTTTCTATAAATTCTACTTTATATTCAGGTTGTTGACCGTAGTGGGTTACTTTATATGAACGAAATTGATTGTTTAATACTTTCCCTTTTTTGTCATAAGTAAATGCTTCTCGTGTTGCAAAGCTAAGTCCCATACTCATTGCGCCCATTATCTGGGTCTCAGCTCCTTTCAAATTTAATACCTTTCCAGCATCTATTACACTAAAAGCACGAATTAATTTATATGTATAATCTTGCGTGTCAAATTCAACCTCTACTGCCTGTGCTGCAATTCCCCACTCCGGGCCTGGTTTTCCTTTTCCAGTTTCCTTGTCAGGTTCTGTGATTCCTTCAAACGTATATGCTCCTCTTCCTATAATCTGTTTGTTAATTACTTGTCCGTTTGAAGAGACATATCCTAACGCAATATGAGCTATTTCTATAGAAAGACCAGGAGATTCTTTAACATATACTTGTTTATTAGCAATTTCTAAACTCTCTATCGGATACCCTAATAAAATAGAAGCAGATTTTTTCAACTGTGAAATGATATCTTCTGTTGCTGCTAGCACTGCATTTCCTACTAAATATGTAGTTCTGCTTGCAGCTGTTTTCCAATGCTTTGGCGCAACTTGTGTATCCACTTCCATTTTGATATGTATATCTTCCATCTTCAATTGCATTTTTTCTGCTACCATTTGCGCAAGCACAGTTTTTGTACCCGTTCCAATCTCCACTGCACCACAATGGATATTTACACTACCATTTTCATTAAACGTTATTACCGCCCCTGCCCCTGCATCTGGTGGTGTTGTAGAGTTTTTCCATGCAAAAGCAATACCCTTTGCGCGCACTTTTCTATCTGAAATTTGTATATACTGTCCTTTATTCCAATTAATAAGTTTTTTTAATCTTTCTAAACATTGTTTCGGATTTCCCATATTACTTCTTGTTACTGGAACTTGTGTAGGTGTCATATCTCCTGGTTTGATTGCATTTTTTAATCGAAATTCAAGTGGACACATACCTAATTTGTTAGCCATAATATCTATAGTTCGTTCTACAACAAAAGTATATTCAGAATGTCCAAATCCACGGAATGCTGTTGCATAAGGATGATTTGTATACATACAAAGCGAGTCACACTCTACATGCTCAATTGAATAAGGTCCTGTACAATCTAGACCCGCCGCTTTACTGACAACTACAGCTCGATCCGCATAAGCTCCACCATCAAATAAAAAAAGGAATTCTGCAGACTTTAAAATCCCTTCTTTCGTACAACCTAGTTTAACTTTTGCTTGCAAACCAATATGAACGGGCGAAGTAATAAAATCCTCTTCTCTGCTATTACGAAGTTTTACCTTTCTTCCTCCTACAGCTTTGGAAGCAATGTAGGATAATATTTCCAATTGAACCATGGTTTTCCCGCCATATGCTCCGCCTACTAAAGGTACGCTAACATGTATATTGCCTTCATCTATACCAAATGCTTCACTCAACTGTTTTCTAATCTCAAATGGTGCCTGAGATGTTGAAGTAACAAGAACAACTCCGTTCGACTTAATCTCGACTTTTGTACATCTCGTTTCCATTGCAGCATGATCAGATTGCGAAAATGAAAAAGATTCTTCTACAATTACATCGCTCTGGTTAAATCCATTTTTAATATCACCCTTCCGAACTTTTGTCCGTGTAGCAATATTTGTATTGGGCTCTGGTTTTGCTTCTTCTATGATTCTATATTCTCCTAAACGCTCATGAACAAGAGGAGCATTATTTTGATATGCCTGTATTGGGGAATTAACAACAGGAATTTCTTTGTACGTTACATGTATTGAAAAAACCGCTCTTTGAGCTGCCGATTCACTGTCTGCAATCACCATAGCAACCGGCTCACCAAAGTATCGTACCTTCTCAAAAGCTAACGGTGGCCGATCCACTATACTACTACCGACCAGATAAGGATAGTCTCTACCCGTAACAATATTTCGAACACCCGATATTTTCCAAGCCTCACTTGTATCAATGCTCTCTATATACGCATGTGCATATTCACTAGTTAAAAGCTTTACATGCAATATTCCTGTTTCATTTTCATCGTCAATATACTTTGCTCGTCCCGTTACTTTTTCCATTGCTTCTTTCCTGGTGATACTTTTTCCAATGATATGATATTGACTCATAAGTCTCCTCCTTTTTTCCTACTCTATACTATTAGTCTTCTCCTATTTTTAGTACATGGAAGAACTTTCTCTACAAATACCTTTTATATTTCTATGCGAGAATAAGTTTTGGTTTATTTTATGCATTCCTAAAATTTAATGCTTATTTTTAAAATTGTGGGGGCTTCCTATATTTATCAAGCTAATCTTAAAGTCCTTTGACCTTGAGTATTTAACAATACCACTTGTATGGTTCAATATCTGCCGGATAGTAATCTGGTTACCATCATATCCGTTTCCTTGAATGACACCAGGCGACCCCTTTTTAATAGAATCATCTAGATTCAAGCGGTTCTCTCCAGCTAATTGAAGTAGAACTTTTGCGGTGAACGTCTTCGTCACGCCGCCAACGCGAAAGCAAAAATACTTTAATTACATTTTTCTAACATCCATTTTTTTAATAAAAAAAGAGAGCCCATATATTAGGTACCCTTTCATAAAAGAATTTTTTATTATTTTTTCTAATTTATATTTTGCTTTTAGGCATATCTTCAGGTTTCACTTCTTCGTATCTATCGATTCCATAATAAGAGTCACCGCTATATTTCCCACCTATTTCAACACGGAGATACACATTCACTTTTAATTTTTTCTTTCCATAAAACTTATCAAAAGTATTCAATGTTAAAAGAAAAATAAACGTTTTTGAAATCTTCCAGAATTGCGCGCTATTGTTGAATAAATCTTAGATTTCCAAATGACTTTATCGTTATATTTTTAAGTACAGTGAAGTATTTTATATCGAAAATTAAATAACTATATTTTAACCCCGTCCTAAATTTAGAACGGGGTTATGCTTGTTTTAGGTTTTAAAATTAAATAGTTTTTTTGTCTATTTACAGATACAAATGGTAGCTAAATCTGAACCAGAAAACTTTCGTTTTCGTTTTACAAACTCAAGTTCTCTTGCAAGTTCTTCTAAAAATACAGGTGTAATATATCGTTGTAATTCTTCCGCAAATGGTTGTAGTTCTTCTTGAAGCGAGAGATTCATAAGAAAATGTCATCCTTTCTAGTCTAGCTTTTTTAGAAAGAATAACGTTTTTTTACTCTTAGGGGTAGTGAAAATTCTTAAGTTGATGGGCATGGGGTAGCACCACATCACTATCAAGCTAATACATTATATTACCCCAAAACGGAAACAACGAGTTGCATTTATATAAATAGCTTTTGGAAAATTGATAATTTTGTTTAAGGATACTTTAAGATTTTAGCTTGAATGACATATAGTGCTACCTCATAATGAATGATTAGGATATTGAACTTAAACGTGTTATTTTTAGCATTCTAAATAATCGGGTTCAATGTATTTTTCTGTTTCAGGTGAGCTTTTAATTTCTATAGGATATTTCTTAAAAGCTACAACAGTAATTCTATCTTCTTGAACTAAACTTCTGGATTCATTTATAGAAGAGAAACCTGTTCGCTTTAAAAAATTGTATAAAGAAGATTTTGTCATCCAAAAACTATTAACGTTATCTAATGATGCCCATTTTGATTGTAAACGTTCTTCTAATGATGAATTAGCAGAGTGCTCCAGCATTGTGTGCCCCTTATATTCATAATTTTTATAAAGTACTGATACATTGGGAGTACAAGTGATATGAGTATCAATTATTACAAACCTTTTGCATACTTCATACACTTTTTCTAAAAAAGGGAATACATCTGAACTGTCTAAATGATATAAAATACCAGAACATAAAACAATATCAAATTGACCGTATTTTTCAGCACTTAAATTTCTTACATCATCTTGATAAAAGGTTAAGTTTTCTAAATTTAATATGTCTTTAGCAAATATAGCTTTTTGTACGTTTGATTCTCTTCCTTCTATCCCTACAACGGTTGCTCCTTGCATAGCAAACTCAATAGCGTAATGCCCCTCTAAACAAGCTAAATCTAAGATTCGAAGATTTTTAAAATCACATTGTGTGATATCTTGAATCATTGTCACAATTTTTTTTAATGCAGGATTTGGTTGTCGAATATCTCTTGTATATAGAGTATCCGTTAATTTAATATCATAAGCGGTCCATTCACCATATTTACGAATAATGTTTTCTTTCTCGAGAACAAAATCTTTCATGATACAATTCGCCACCTTTAACAAAATATTAGTGTAATATATACCTTTATAAGATCAATATATGTGTGTATAACTTGTATTTAGACGAAGGTAAACGTTTTACGTATTCTCCGAAAGAATTCTCCTTCCTCAAGCGGGTGAAGGGCGTAGCCCAACGATAGGTGGGCGATGAATTTCGGTTTGGCATAGCCAAAAACTTTTGATAAACTAGCTATATGAAGTTCTTTGATAACTTGATATAGAAGGTTGCAGGAAGAAAATAGAGTGCGAAAACCAAGCCATTCGGTTCCTGCGTAAAATATCAACCGTACCAAAAGAGCATCCATGCGTTGGACCTAGGGGCGGAACACCCCGAAGTAACGCTCAGGGAGACGAAAGGTTACTTTCGTCGTGGAACTGAGAAGCTCCCACTTCAAGCTTTGCTAAGTGGCGAGTAGTTCACAGCTTGTCACTTTATCATGTGATATGTCAAAGATTCCTTCTTTTTGGGAGCCACTCGCAAATTTATAACAATAGGCAGCTCAAAATGAAATAACTAAATTAGACACGTTAAAGCTCTTTCAACTTATTAAAGCTATTGAAATTGTTAAAAGCATATCATTTGAACAAGATAAACAAGAGGTTTCATGAATAAGATTGTAGTTTTGCGGTACTGATGCTATAAGTGTGAGTAATGAAAAACTCATTTTTTTATTTTGGGGTAATTCTAAATTCTTAAGTTGATGGGTATAGGGTATCGCCAGTATTTTGGAAAAATCCACGCTAAGCAAAATATTAGTAACATTAAGTTATGACACCGTTTGTTATAAAAAAATCCCCAAAAACCGATTTCTAAATTAGGAAACCGACTTTAAGACATCTTATTCAATATTTAATAATCGTTTATATCTTTCTATTCTTTCCTTTGCTACCCTTAATCTTTCGTTTTTTAATAAACTCTCATGCCTCTGTTGTGATGAAAAACCAGTCACTTCGAGAATATTTATTTCAACATTAAAATTCCAATCATTTATTTTATAATCAATGGGATACTCAATTTGACCAATATCCTGTTCAGCGTCTACTGCTATATATTTACCATCTTTTAAAAAGAACTTATAGCTTAACCCAATTGTATATATCCCTAACAATTCTCCTAATTCAGAATGCGTTATCTTTAATACCTCTCCACGCACTTCAATGTCCTCATTGTTAATTAAATTATTTGCAAATGATTTTTTATCTTTAACAAGATAAAAATAATCAGTGTTACCTACAACTACAGTTTGATCTAATTCATACCAACTTGGTTTCCAGTTAAAAATCATAATACAACACCTCTAAAAGTGATTATTCAACTACTTAGGGGACTGGTGGCAAAACGCGGATTTTATCCGCTAAGATAGTTACTAAAAGTAAAATGTAATCTTTACTACTGTAAAAAAATAAATAGTTCCACGCAAAAGATGTTAGTTGACGTAAAATTCGTTATAGGAAACTAATTTTTAATATTAAAGCAAACTCTTCCCCGAACAGAGAGGAGTTTGCTTTTTTAGCATGCTTACCTTTCTATAAATTACTAGTTATGAAACAAGGATCGTTTCATAACTAGTAATTTACTTGATTATCTTGATGGGTATGGAGTAGTGCCCCTATAAACAAAACCCTCCAGAGACATCTATAATCTGCCCTGTTACCCAGCGGCTATCAGAAGAAGCAAGGAATGCTACTGCATCTGCAATATCTTCAACTTGCCCTATTCGTCCGAACACAGATGAGTTTTTAGCAAAATTTCGTATTTCCGGATCATCTAGCAATTTTGCATTGATATCTGTCTTCGTATATCCAGGCATAATTGTATTCACTGTTATACCTCTTTCTCCAAGATGTTTAGCTAGAGGCAGTGTCATCGTATTTAATGCACCTTTACTTAAGCCGTATGCAATGGACCCTGTAAAACCAAGTCGTACTTCAGCTGATGAAATGTTAATCACACGGCCCTCTGCTCGTATTAATGGTAATGTTTGCTGAATTAAAAAGAATGGTGCTTTCATATTTACAGACATAATTTCATCAAAAACTTCTTCTGTCGTATTTTCAATCGTTCCTTGTGTACCTATCCCTGCATTGTTTACTAAAATATCAATCTCTGATGTACCAACTTTTATTTGTAATTCATTCTTTAACTGTTTTACTAGCTTTTTGACACCATCAATTGAATTAAGTTCAGCTTCAATTAAGAACGCTTTTCCTCCATTAGATTCAATCTCACTAATCGTTTCATCTGCAGCTGTTTTATTTCGGCCGTAGTGAATCGCAACTAATGCTCCATCTTTCGCCAATCTCATCGCAATCGCACGGCCAATTCCACGACTCGCTCCTGTTACTAACGCTACTTTTCCATCAAGATTCTTCATTTTTTCCATCCTTCCTAAATTTCCGTTTGATAAAAACCTATACTTATATTTTCATGTAAACACCAATCATTTTAAATATAGATTTATAGGTAATTTAGTCCATTCGCTTATGATATTATAGTTATAATTCGTAATTTACTTTAGAAAACAAAAATAAGGAGGCTACACAATGCAAAACGCCGTAAAACTGGATGAAATCGATCATAAAATTATGAACTTGTTGTATGAAAATGCGAGAATTTCTGTTTCAGAAATAGGACGAATTATATCCATGACGCAACCTGCTGTAAAAGAACGTATTAACAAGCTTGAAGATCAAGGAGTTATAGCGGCTTATCGAACGAAATTTGAGCCTGCAAAAATTAATAAAAACATTCAAGCATTCATCATGTTTAAAACGAGCCAATGCTCTGATTTTATCCAGTATTGTAATGCAGCTCCTGAAGTAACAGATTTATTTCGAATTAGTGGGGAATTTAATTATATGATGAAGGTCATGAGCGATTCGATGGATTCCCTCGCTGCATTTTTAGACTCCTTAATGCAATTTGGCTTGTCATCTCCTTTAATTGTTTTAAAGAGTGAGTTTGAGGAGAAATTGTCGTTCTAATAAAGGGATACGTATTATCCTCCGCTAACAGTACAAGCTTTTCCTTTATGAGAAAATCCAACAGAATCAATGATTAGTAACCAAAAAAAGAACATTGATTTTCAATGTTCTTTTTTATATCTCTACTTATTAATTAGATTGCTATTCGAAAAAAGCACCTTAATCCCCTTACCCTTGATTCCTCTGCGCCTCTCTAAACTCCTCCTTGACCTTCTCTAACAACCCTTCTTCCGTAATTAATCGATAAGCCGTATTTGCTAATGCTTTTGCCGATGTAATTAATGCTTTATCTCCAAGTTCTGAACGTGCTGCTTCTCTAAATTCATTCGTATGTGCAATTAAATCATCTGGTCCGATTTTAATGTACGGGTGAATGGTCGGTACAACTTGACTTACGTTTCCTGCGTCGGTTGAACCGATCCCTACTCTTTCTTTACGATTTACATCTTCACCTAATAGTTCTAGTTCTTCCGCTACAATATCGTTATATGTTTTTGTTACGAGTAATTCATCGATTTCATTTTGGAATTGATGGATTTTTACTTTTGCACCTGTTGCTAACGCTGCTCCCTCAGCAATGTTTCTTACTTTTTCTGTTACTTCCGCGCATCTTTTTCTCGTTGCTGCACGGATGAAGAACCTAGCCGCGGCATAGTCAGGAATAATGTTAGGTGCTTTTCCGCCTTCTGTAATGACGCCATGAATTCTCACGTCTGACGGAAGTTGTTGGCGAAGTGCGTTTATACTGTTGTACAGCTGGATAACCGCATCTAATGCGTTAATCCCTTCTTCAGGTGAAGCTGCGGCATGAGCTGTTTTTCCGTAAAAATGAAAATCGAGTGGATCGACTGCTAGTGAAGGACTCGTTGTCGCTGTTTTTCCGCTCGGATGAATCATAAGCGCCGCATCAATGTCTTTAAATAAACCTGCCTTTACATAACTTGATTTCGCGCTACCATTTGGCCCGCCTTCTTCTGCTGGCGTACCAAACACAACAACTTCCCCGCCAATTTCTTCAAGCGTTTCTGATAATGCAATTGCTGCTGCAACACTAATTGTGCCGATTAAATTGTGACCACACGCATGGCCTAGTCCTGGTAAAGCGTCGTACTCCGCTAAAAATGCGATTGCTGGTCCTTGTTTTCCAGAGCTTTTTCGCGCGATAAATCCCGTTTCATGTCCAGCTATATTGTGCTGCAACTGAAATCCTGCACTGCCTAGCAATAAACTTAACGTTCTAGATGCATAAAACTCTTGGTTACCAATCTCTGGATTCGCATGAATATCATGACTTGTTTCTATGTACTTTTCCTTATTTCTTTCGATACTCTCTTCAATTGTTTTTCTTTGTGACGTTACTCCTGTCGCTCCCATTGTTCTTCCTCCTTTTATTTTCACGTAAAAAAGCCTCTTTCTAAAAGATAGAAAGAGGCTTCTGTATATACAGTCAAAATGAGCTTCTTTCTTATCTTTCAAGTTACCTTGCTGGAATTGGCACAGTATTCATAACGAATCCGCTGCCGAGGTATCATAGGGCCAGTCCCTCCACCTCTCGTGATAAGAATTTTCATAAAATTATATTAAATTATTTTTTATTCTAAGTTCATTCCAAGTAAAAGTCAAGGAATTCCTATCCGAATTTACCGAATATCTAAAAATCCTTTTAATACACCAATTGTTTCTGGTGCTTGCAGTCTTGCACATACGTACGGAAATTCCGTGCTACCTTCAAATATCATTTGAGATGTGAGCGGTGCGCCTGCCCAGAAGATTTCATCATCAATTACGATAAACGGGAATGCTTTATTTTGTCTTTGTAACTTTACATTTTTCAGTGGAACTGGTCCATCACTATAAACTATTATTTGTGCATTTGTACGCATGAACGCTTGCCATACTCGTTTATCTACTTGTTTTGTACTTGGAAGTGAAATAATAATTTTTCGTTTTGCGGCTAAAATATCTTTTAATAGCCCTTTCGGCTCTTCAAGATTCATTTCCATAAACCAGCGTAAACGTTTCGAAATTTTCCGTTCCCACAATTGTCTTGATGTCGTGCGATCACACACATCTCCATGACGTTCTATATGAGCTGTTAATTGCGATAACGCTTGTTTTCTAGAAAGATTTTTACGCATATAATGGCAATCTGATAATTGAATGAACTTCCCTCTCGCTCTTGTCACTGCTACATTGACGAGGCGATGGTTTTTATGGTCAAAGAATAGTACGCCAGGTCGTTCTTGTGGATAACTGTCAACCGTATCAAAGATCATCATATCTCTTTCAGAACCTTGGAACTTATGAACTGTAGCCGCTAAAACTGGTATGTGTTGATATTTCGTTCTCTGCAACATTTCTCTAATACACGTCGATAAAAAGCGTGACTGCGCCCTGTAAGGTGTCACAACACCAATTGATTGAATACCGTCTAACAATCCGATTAACATCATTTGCATCGCTACTAAACCAGACATAATGTTAAAACGTGAACCAGAAGCAGCATCTTTTAACGAAAAAGCTCCCATTTGGCTCGTATCAAATAAAACACTCGCTTCATTTGCGAACGGTTGCAATTGCGCAAGTTCTTTACGCTCTGAAACAGACGGATGATCGTATACTCTATTTTTATAAATAAACGAATTCGTAAACTTCGATATATCCGCATGCATACGTCTTTGTTCCTGCAACATAAATAGGTTTGGGTGTGCTTCTGATTTATTAACAGACTCAACAATCCCAGCGTGGTAAAACATATCTTCCCCAAGCCATTTGCGAACAAGTTCATGATTTGCCATCGCAATTGGAGGTAACTGTAAAAAGTCACCGCAAACGACGATACGTTTCCCAAGTGAAGCAGCTAATGCAATTTGCGGAACGAACGCCATACTCACCTCATCTACGACAACTAAATCAAATGTACGCTCATAAATTAGCGCATCAATGGCACATTTCGATAAAGTTGCGCCGATTACTTTCGCATTTTCAATATATTCTTTTTCTACTTCTTTAATTTTAGCCTTTTGCTTTCGAAGATCACTTTCAATCTCTTGTATACGCTTCTTATCAGCAGATGTTGCTTTATACGATAAGATTTTTTCACGAAGATCTTGGCGTGTCTCTTCTAAGTAGAGTCTTTCCTCACCCCATGATCCGTTCGTCGTTTCAACTAACTTAGATGCAAGTAACGTTTCATGATTTCGTATATGTTCATGCTGACTATAACCGTAACGAACAATTTCGCCAGGCGTCCATTTCTTTTTCTTTTCAATTTGCTTCGTTACTTCACTCATTAATACGTCTACTGCCGCGTTACTATGAGCTAACACAAGTACCGATTTTCCTTTTTGATAATGAGCCGAAATAATACGTGATAAATTGTAAGACTTCCCTGTTCCAGGTGGTCCCCATACGTACGTTGTCGGATTGTAAAACGCGCGATATGCCAGTTCATTTTTCGGATTTTTCATCTTCTCAATATGTTTCGGACTGCTCGTCCCATCAACAAGACGCTTTATACGATTACGTTTTAGCTTGTCTTTACGTGCTTCTTTCAATCGCTCTTGCAGTTGCTCTAAAAGTTGCCACGGTTCACTGTATAAAACCGCTTCTCTTATTTCACCTTGTATATAATCATTTAATTTCAATTCTATTTCTAATCCATGTACAGATAATACTTCTCCTGTCGCTTCCTCACCATCGAACTCAATTCGAATTGGTGATCCTTCAGGTAAGCTTACTTCCGAAATAAGCTGAAATACATACACTGTATTCTCATAATCTGTATATAAAAAACGACCGTTCATGATAGAAATTTTACTACCACCTATCGTTTTCCAATGTTTAATTTCATATGCTAATGCATAATGCCACTCTTTCATCGTTTCTGATAATGAAGGAGTTTGAGTATTTGTATTCATCGTATAATCTCCTTCCTTCTCCCCAAACATACTTTCTCACTATACCATACAACACGCTAAAATTTGTAAGGTTTTTATCTTGCTTATTTTCTTAATTTTCAATAATATGTTGTATATAATTTTCAGAAAGAAGGAATCTACATGCCAGTTAGAAGAATTGAACACGTAGGACTTATGGTTGCAAACTTAGAAGCATCTATCTCATTTTATGAAGAAGTAGTCGGCTTACAGCTCCTTAAACGCATGGGGCACCCAAACCCAGACTTAAAACTCGCTTTTTTAGGTGTGGAAGAATCGAAAGAAACGATACTCGAATTAATTGAAGGCTACAACTCTTCCCTTCCGGCAGAAGGAAAAGTACATCACATTTGCTTTAAAGTGGATTCATTAGAGGATGAAATCGAAAGACTAAAGAAACACGCAGTAACCTTTTTACTAGGAGATGAAATCGAAACATTACCAGATGGAACACGTTACATATTCTTCGCTGGCCCTGATGGGGAGTGGATTGAGTTTTTTGAGACGGAGAGATAGAGTGAAACTTTAGTCAGCCCACAATAAACGGGATAATAACTTTATGATCCACATAAGGAGTAGAAACTGATGAATATAGTTTTTTGGGTACTTATACTATTTCCACTTCTTAATATAATCCTGTTAAAGAGGTGGAATATAAGTCCCATTAATCTCATGGGGGTATTTGGTAATTTAAAAATGCTGTTTATTTATAGCACTTTTACGAATGCAAAAACAGCCAAAATACTCAAGCAGTTTCGCATAAAAACTTGCATATTTTAGGCTGTTTAATTGTACTCCTTATTTTGTTAAAGTTACCCGTCAGTTCAATTCCAAAGACCTCAGCTGACGATTAACTCAAGTACCGATTTCGGATGACCCTCATGTGATGAAGTTCGTGTTCTGTATCCGCTACACTATCTGTAGCAAAAGTTGTTATCTCATTTTCTTCAACACTTGACATTGCTCGATTTATAGCCTGTTCTAGCTTTACGTTCTTCTTGTTCATAGCTGTTACTAAGCGTTCTATAGTTGCTACATCTTTATGATAAAAAATTCTAGAATTATTATTGCTACATTCTTTCATTTTATTAATTAGTATGATATACCATCACAGCACCAGAAAGACTAATATAAGCTAGTATCATCCATACGTTATCATTTCTAATCTATCCTGTTTAGAAATGATAACGTTTTTTTGTACTTAAAGGTATTAAAATTTCTTAAGTTGATGGGAATATAGGGTGCCCCCTATATGGTGGAGATAGAATCGTAGCGGATAACATAGGAGAAAAACTAAACGGCCTAAAAGTATTGTATTTTAATATTGAAATTTTAAGGGTAGCCAACTATATAAAATGTAACACTGACGTTCCAGGGGATTATGTTGAATACAATAATGAGGAGAAATGGTTTATGTCTATATTATTTTCTCTTCCAATTACTATATATTTTTAGCATACTATTAACTATAAGGAGGGAGTGCAGAAATGGAAGAAAAGAAAGTGACGTGGTTAGAACTCTTTTATGATTTGTTATTTGTGGCGGCAGTGACGGCTGCGACTCATGTTTTACTTCATGTTGAAGATGGTCAAATCCATGCAGAGTATTTAGTAAAATTTGTCTTAATTTTTATTCCGATTTGGTGGGCTTGGGTAGGGCAAACCATCTTTGTTAACCGGTTTGGAAAAGATTTATTTCATCAAAGAATTTTTTTGATCCTGCAAATGTTTTTTGTCCTAATAATGACATCAAGCTTATCAGCTGATTTTGATCCTTATTATCTTTCTTTTTTAATTGGCTATATTGGCTTAAGGGTCGTGACTGCAATTCAATATCTTGTTGTCCAGCGTATAGAAGAGGGAGCTCGAAAAAAAGCAGCACTCTTTTTAGGAAGATATTTTTGGATTGGAATCGTTATTTCATTATTATCCGTCTTTTTTGATTCTTGGATTCGATATGCTGTGTTATATTTTGGGATTCTTATCGATATTATTGTCCCACTGCTTGGAAGGAAGTGTTTAGAAAAGGTTCCTACAAATACAGCCCACTTGTTAGAGAGATTTGGTCTATTTTCCATTATTCTCTTTGGGGAAGCTCTTGTAAGCACTCTTGTGGTCATTCAACCTAAACAAGGAAATTGGGATTCAATAAGCTTTGCGATCATTTCATTTATCCTCATTATTTCGATGTGGTGGCAATATTTCGATAACATGGAGAAGAAACTCGACAAGTCTAGACAAACTTCTGGTCAAATTATTATTTACGGTCATCTATTTATTTTAATGTCTTTGAGTATGGTTGCAGCATCCATTAGATTATTATTTTTACATGAGGTCTATTATTCTTTTATCTTATATTTTGTTTTTGGTTCTGTATTGCTCTATTTCCTGTCAACTACAATTGTTTTTCATCAATACAGGTTTGAACAACACCGCTTGAACATTTATCATTTGTGCTTGTTTTTAGGAATTTTAGCAGTCTTTTTTGTTATTAATTTAATTATAGTAGTGCCGAATATTGTGATAATAGGACAATTAACCTTATTTTTTATCATCTATGCTAAATTAACAAGCACATAAATAAAAGAATCAAATAAATTAGTATCAAACTATAATACTGGTTTATATATATATATTGGTAAATTTTATATTTATATTAAATCTTATAATTCACGGTGACTGTGATGCAACTGTACCTTTTGAGTTAAGTGGAAACGCACATATGATTCCATTCCTGATAGTAAACTTGCTCTAATACAGGTTGTCCTCATGGATTAAACGCAACTCCTGCAAAAGAATTTAATGAAGTATTATTAACATTTTTAAAAGAATAATCTTTGAGGAACTACCAGAGGCGGTTCAACAGCAATATCAAGAATAATAACACGAATTTATCGATTAGGGTTTTCCAAAAAGAGTAGCGCTATGCTTAATCTTTTGGAAAACCTTCTTTACATAGTTTTTTTAGGTCTCTTAGGGGAATCGTCACAGTGCTATCAAGTTAAAAAATACATTCTTCCCATAAACGAAAAAAACGAACTGAACTTCTATGGACAACTATGAAAGAATGAAATTTTCGTTTTGGGGATAATTCAAAATCTTAGGTTGATGGCGATGTGGCGGTACCCCAAATCCAACATCTCTAGCTAGATTCTGTAAGGTATTTGGTGATAAAAGACTCTTAATCTCCTGTGCAAATAATTGTAAGTCGTCAGATACAGAATTAGACATAAAAAAACGTCATCCTTTCCTATAATTCTACCGTAAGAATAACGTCTTTATGGCGATATGGTGGTATACCTACTTAATTTAGCTTATTCTCCCTTTTCGGGGATTTGGGCAAAATTACCCCACAAAAAAACAGCGAACCCTTCGAATATGTGGGTTCGCCATTATAAATCATTTATTTCACGTCTAATTTTTCTTTCACCTTCCCAGGAAGCTCGTCTTTCTTCACCTCTTCCCAAGCAGTTACACCTTTTTTATCGGAGTGGAACACGCGTAAGAATGCTTCTTTACGAAGCTCTTTAAATCCATTAAATTTCACTGTTTTTTCATTACCAGTTTTGTCAAATCCTTGTAATTCATAATTATACTCTGTGTATTTATTTCCTTCTTTAGATACCCCTGACTTTATTTTCGCATCAGTTGTAATTTGAACATAGTATTCATCTTTTCCCATACGATTCACATCGCAACCAACTAACATTGTAGCAAATACAACTAGAATACTAAAAAGTGTAATATATCTTTTCACGTCATTCACCTCATGTGTTTTTTATTATGCTGTTATCATAACCCCTTTTTATTTGAGAAGAAATTCAAGAACATGACATGAAGATTACACTTTTGTAAGATAATAAAAAGACGACTACAACAGCTGCCTTTTTAATCAACATCATAACAATCACTTGCATTGTAGTCTAACATTTAAATAAACCAACCCATATAAACACAAAAAAGAGGAGTCACCCTAAGGTGACTCCTTTCCTAAGATAACTCCCAAAATATAAGTTATACAACATCCTTAAAAAAATAAATAATTTACTCCGGTTGCTATGATAGAGAATCCCATAATAATTGCTATTACAATACTGTGACGTACACGATTCATAACGAAGATTGCAATATACTCTCGAATCATCGCATTTGGCCAATAATAGAAGGCTGTTTTTGAGCCAATTCCTTGGCTATTTAATCCTACTATTTTAGCGTATAATCCTGCGCGAAACACATGGAAGTTGTTTGTAGAAAAAATGCAGTTATACTGTGTTCCTTTTAATGATTCCATAATTCTCTTTGAAAAAAGCATATTTTGGTATGTTGTAGTAGAACGGTCCTCTTTTATTGTATTCTCTAGAGGAATCCCATTATTCACAGCATACTCCTGCATAGCTTTCGCTTCAGAAATATTTTCATCTGATCCTTGTCCACCAGAGAAAATAATCTTAGGTGGTGAGGAAACTGCTTCTTGTTTCTTATAAAATTCAATAGCTCTATTAATTCTGCTAGCTAAAAGTGGCGGAACCTTATCATTAATTAAACCACTACCAAGAACAATGATAAAATCCTGGTTGTATTTTGGTCTATTGAACTGGTATAGGAAATAGGCCGTTAGGAAATTAGATAAATCTATAAATAAATATAAAGAAATGAGAACTGCTCCCCAGTAAAGTGTTCGAATCGCTTCGGGGAAGAAGTTAATTGGTTCAACTAAAGAAATTACTAAAAAGAACGAAAGAAATATACCTAAAACGAAAGTTAAACTATTTGCAAAACGTCGACTTTCTTTGCTCATAAGAATCTTAGCATTTAGAAACAGCCCCAATATTAAGGCAACTAAGCCGAAACTTAACATAAAGAGAACAATCACAGCAGGTATTAAAGCGATGAACAGTAAAAACTGATTTCCTGTAATCATAGAGAAATACGCACTTGCAATAATTATTGAAATTATAAACAGGTTAAATAAAAAACCGTTTATTATCCTTCTAGGATCAGTTAAATAAAAACCTAGAAAAAGAACGAGTAACATGATTGGAATAAACGCGTAAAACATAAATTTTTAACACCTCAATAAATTGATATTATACAGATACTTAAAAACAACTTTTATAATATCCCATATTTATTAAATTAAATCAATTTTATATTTCATAAATATAAAATTGATTTAAAACAAAAAAGAAATAAATTTTTAGATTTATTATCTTTTTATAACTTAGAAGACTCTTAGTGCACTAAAATTATTGTCAGAAAATCCAACTAAATCATCCCTCCCTAATTCTGTCGAAACAATCCAGACAAAAACAATCTGAAATATGGAATAAATAACCATACTACATAAAGAAATAGGATTGATTTAAAAAATAACTTTAAAGATATTCTGCCCAAAAAACATACCCTCCCTTTTCACCTCAGAATAGCACGAACAAAACGTAAATTTTGTACGCTAAGAAACCGAATTTTTTAGATTGTTGAACTCAATCCCCGTCAGTGCCATAAGAAAAAGGGTTACCGTAGTAACCCTTTTTCTTATAATACACGTCATTTTGGGAAGCTACGGATGAATAAAGTCAATCTATGAGATTTCCCACAATCTTTTAACTTCCACCAATTCCTACCCATTGAATTCCATTCTATATATATCTGGTTTTGATGTCTGTAGTAAAAAATTCAAATCATACTTACTGTCATAATACCCCATCATCAAAGTCATTACAGCTCCATGAGTGCCTAATACTATTTTCTGTCCTCGATAGGTGTTTAATAATTCTTTTAAGGCTTTTGTCGCACGTTTCTGACAGTCGACATTAGACTCTCCTCACGTTAAAGCAAATTCGGGGTCTAAGTTTGGGTTTTTACTTCCAAAAATATCTTAGCGTATAAGAGGATAGGAGACGATTCCCGGTATTAGGTTAGGGGCCACTCTGGGATTTGATTACAAATAAAAAAGAACTTTATTCAAGTCCCTTTAATCTACGATAAAGATCGACCTAACTTACACATGTAATTTGTCATATTTGTTTAAAAATCAAATATATATTCTCTACACTCCCCAGTTATCAGTAGGTCATGTATTTAAAAATCTAAAAAGGTCCTTTTAGATTTTCTGAAGAGACTTTTTACTTCAATAAAGTATAATAAAAGCCGTAGGAGTTTAATGCCTACAACTTTGTAAAAGGATCTTGATTCACTATAAAATATCCTCTATAGATTTATTCTTAAAATTTACTTTTAACTTGATGTTAATGTGACGTAACCTTAAATATTTAGAAATTTAAAAAGCCCCCTAATATTGTTAAAGGGGCTTTACTCATACGAATGATAATTTTTATAAATAATTGCTAAATAGTGAATTTACATAAATGCTTTTAGAAGCTCTTGAACTAATGGGATTGCTCCACCTATAAATTTTAAAACTGCCATTGCGATTTCCATATTATTTCCTCCTCTTTTGTTAGTACTGGGATGTGATTAAACTTTATACCCTTATTATAGTAAACGCTTACATTTGTAACAATACATTTCTGTATGCAATATTGCATATTTATACATTTTGACAATATTTAACCTCTATTAGTCATTCTTTAATGGTACCATAACGAAGTGAGAGTCTTTAAGGGTTCTCCTTAATAGGAGGAAATATGGAAAAAGTTCAAGGTATTTACAGTAATATAAAATTTAAAAGTTGGTTTAAACAAGTATTAGCTGTAGGAGGAATATTAGGATTCTGCTACTTGGTGTTATATGGTTTTTGTTTTTTAGTTGATATGTAAATATTATACAACGATACTAGTGGAGTCTTGCCTACAGAGGTAAGACTCTTTTATTGTACTTGAGATGAACAAACTACATACAATAGCTTTCAGGTTCTTCAGATTTCTCTGTATGGTTCTTTGTTCCTCTATGTTCTAGACCCACTATTTCCTATCATTGAATATAAATGAACTTCCATTTATATTGAAAATACAATTTTATTGATGAAAGATGTCTTTTTACTAGATACATATTAAAAAGAAAAGTATAAGTTGTATTCCATTTCGGTACAATCTTTTTATCTTTGAAAAGGACTTAAATCTTATTAATAGATTTGAGTCTTTTTTGTATACATCCATTTCTATATAACCATATAAGTATAATATATTAAAAATAATTTAAATGCAAGAATACTTGTAGAGGAACCGCCAGCACTTCGGAAAAAACAAGCTAAGCAAAAAAATAAAATAAGCTGCCCATATGGACAGCTTATTTACATAATTTTCTTTATTGGAAATACCTTAAGGCCATTTTTAACTTAATAGGAGTCTAATATCTCAAGTTTCTTAGCTAATACCCAGCTATTTAGGCCTAAAGATGCATAAATATTGTAATAAAAATAATTCCCGTTTATCAATGTTTCCTATAATTCTTTAGTATCTTCATAGAACATAGGCCAACCTTGCATTAAGATATTATATATATTTCTTACTACAAATATGGACGGTATTATCCTTGTTGCAGTTTTAATTTTAATCAAGTCTATTGTAATTACACAGATTGAAATATCTATTCAATTTTAAAAATAGTAAAGGAAATGTATATAAAAAGATCACTTGTCTTAGAAACAAGTGATCTTTTTATTAGATAAACTGCAACTTGCTAACAGCAGGTAATTGTTATCCTATTCATCTGTTCAATAGATATTATAATACATTTTTTAGTTATATAGACGAAATTGTTTCTAATGAAATGAGACCAAAAATATTTCAAAAGGTACCATAAATTATTTAGTGCTTTAAAAATGCAATTTTGAACCTTTCGAAGCACTAAATCAGGTAGATTTTAATAAACTTCAAACTTTGTCTGCATCAGGATCTCACAATTGAGCCTGAGTAATTAATGCTGTCAACATAACAAAAAGAGTCCTGATTGAAACAAACTCTTTTATGAGTTTTTACAAGTATAAACTTTTAAACACATAATTACATTTCTATTCTTTATTTTACCACTTGTACAGATACTGGTTTCCACCCCTGATTCTCTACCCAATCAATATTAACCTTATATTTTTTATTACTTTGTTTATCTCGTACATTACCGTAGGCTTTATTATTACCATTATTTCCAATAAAATCGAAAATCAATTGGCTCTCTGGAACATCAACAGCATAAGAGATTGCTTTTTTCATCTCACTCCAATCTACTGTTCCTTCTTTAAATTTCATATCAGGTTTTGCTCCTTGCTCTGTACCAATTGGCTTCCATGAAGGATTAGTTTGAGGATCCTTTTCTTGAGATACCGTTTTTTCTTCCTCTTTATTTTCAGTTCCGTTCGTTTTTACCGATTTTTCTACTTTTTGTTTCCCTTCTAACTGTGCTGCTTCTTTATCTTCAGTTTTCTTCTCTTCTATCTTTGCTATTTCTTTATCTTCAGTTTTCTTCTCTTCTATCTTTGCTGTTTCTTTATCTTCAGTTTTCTTCTCTTTTATCTTTGCTGTTTCTTTATTTTCAGTTTTCTTCTCTTCTATCTTTGCTGTTTCTTTATCTTTAGTTTTCTTCTCTTCTATCTTTGTTACTTTCTTTTCTTGAGCAATTGCTTTCTTTGATGTATTAGAAGGGGTAAACAACTGGTATGTCACTATACCAACTGTCACTAATACCAAAGTAAATGCAATATTAAAAATTGCCTTTTGACGACGATTCTGTTGTTTTTCTTGAAATCTGCTTACTTGTCCCATTCTTCAAACCTCCGTTTTTACTTTCTCCTCTACTCTTTATGTATTATCCCTAAAATTCTTAATATTTTTATTAAACAATAGAAATAAACTACACTTTCCATACAGGATTTCATATCATAATATAATTTGTGTTTTTTCAAGTATCTGACATATGTTATTCAAAATAGTTTAATACATTAAAAATTGATAAGCTTCTGCACTTAAGAAACCTTCAATTTTATTCAAAGGTGATTCCAATTACGTCCACATTAGATCTCCTGTAGAAAGCTTTTTAACAATTAAGCCTCTTCTTCCCTTATTTATAATTTTTAAATTAAATTTCCCTCTATAGTATAATAAAGATGTTTCGTTTTCTAATGGGGTATGTCGTAAAATCAAAAGAGATTTTATCTCTTTTACCTTCTTTTCAGAGTAAATTTCACCACTAGGAAATTCTATTATTCCTAATGTAATCTTTAATTCGCTCTCATCAAAAGTCCACTCTTTATTAAGTTCTCTTATCTTTTGTATAAAGCTTCTTTTGGTTTGTCCTATATAGAGCAATGTTACATTCTTAGCATATACTCTAGAGATTGCAAATATCCCCTTCTTAGAAGCTTCTTCCCTATTATAAAAGTCATTTATACTATACATGCCATACCACTTAATATGTACTGTTTCTATGAATCTCACCTCGTTTTTAGACAATATTATAATTTCTGAATGTTCAAATTATTATGGGTACATATGCTTGATTACTTGAATTATAAATTGTGCTTTTCAATAATACATTTTATTATTACTAATTTCAATAATGAAAAAAAATACAATACTATAGTTTAATTACAAAGCTGTATAAAAAACAAAGTGATGTCGTGCCACATATTTTCTTTTTTTACAATATCAAACTATCGCGAACAAAATTTTAAAAGTTATGGAATAAAAATACAATGTGTATGTACATACATTTCTATTAATTGAAGAAAAAGAGTAGAAATTTAATCTCTCTACGCTGTTAAAATTATTCAACTCCCAAAAAACTGTACATCTTCTAGAGATACTAATTTTCTAGTTTTGATGTTTTTATAGTGCTTGAGAGTGATATTATTCAAGTTTTTTCATTGAGAATGCATAAATACAAACAAAACCAGTAATACATCTTTTCTGTACCGTACTGGTTTTGTTTAAGATCATCTTAAATTATAGCTAGTTCACCGAGATTGCAAATTCCGATTTCGGTGCCCCAGCGAATACGATTGTTCCGTTCTTCGGAAGTTCCACCTTGTTATTGCCACTCACAATGGTGAAGTTGACGCAAACTCCCTTCTCATCATACACCGCAAATGAACCATTTGATGGCAGCGTCACGGTCATCCTTTTGTCTGTTGCCGCTTGTGGAATTGTAAACCATTTCGCATGTCCATTTGCATCCAACGTAACTTTGGATGATTGGCCTACATCAATTGGTTTTACATTAGATTCACTTACGTATAACAATCCAGCCATCTCCATATATTCATTGCCGCCTTCTGTATAGAAATGCGTTTCCGTCGTATCACGACCATTCATCACGGGTACTTGGATCTGATGCACTGCGGTGTTCGGACCTGTAATTTTTTTGCCATCCCAATAGCCTGCTGGGCCTTCCTTGCGAGTAATTTGAGTACTAAGATGTTTCGACTGAACAAGATATTGAATAGAACTAAATTTCTCGTTTACACGATAAAACTTGACACCTTCCCTCTTTGCCCATGCAGCAGCGGTTTTCTTCGAAAGCACGTTATCTTCTAGTTTCTCAGCTAAATAGTGGGTCATCACACTTTGCCCTAAACCTGGATGAGATTTATATGCGCTCTCCTTCAAATAAGTTCTTCCATTTTTCTCGGTTACGAAGTTGAGCTTGGAAGTACCCCCCTCATTAATAAAGCTTCCATCAGCAGTATATACATATTTTTCTTCTGGATTAGATGGTAAGAATAGTTCACCGTTCTTCGTAATTTCAATCTTGAAATGAGTTTCGCTATTACCATAAAATCCAGCTTTCTTTGCTACGCCTTGAGGCATTTTGACTTTGACCGGCTTACCAAAGGATTTGTTCGGCTTGATTTCCTTAATAGTACCTTTTTCTTTAAGCGTAGCGAGCAGCAATTCAGTTGCCATTAGCTGATTTGTAGAGCTCCGTCCACCAGATGTCAATACAGCCGCTGCTATTTTCTGTTCCGGAAGCACGACTAATATAGCATGTTGCAATGCCGTATCGCCGCCCTTAGCCAAAGCTTTGATCCCATATTCACTAAATGGGTATAGTTTTACACTATCCCAGCCAAGACCATAGTTAAAAATATTCTCGCCAGCCCCCGGCCACATTCCTTTTTTATATTCCTCTTGCTCCATTGCCTTAACTACCTTATCAGAGAGGATTCCTTTTCCCTGTCCCATAAATAGTTGTGAGAATCGCACCATATCTTCTGCCGTGGAAGATATACCTCCCGTACCAATAACATTCACCGATTCAATTGGAAGTTGTCCTTGGTACGCCGGGTAATATAGTCCAGCCCGATTTTCATCCCTCCATTTGTCCTGCGGCGTTTTCGTATGATTCATCTTTAAAGGCTCTGTAAAGTTTTGATGTAGAAATTCAGTAAAGCTCATACCACTAACTCTTTCCACCAAAATTTCGGCCAGCGTAAAACCATCGTTACAGTATACCGAGAAAGCACCAGGGTCCGCCTTCAAGTTTTGATTTGACAATTGCTGTAACAAAGTATCATGGGCATAGGTATCATTATCGTTAAATAAAAATGCATTACCTAACGTAGAACCTTGCAATCCAGAGGAGTGATTCAATAACATACGCAGTGTAATACGTTTGTATCGACCGTCTTTCATCTTAAAATCAGGAACATAGCGGACAACAGGAGCATCCAAATCGACTTTTCCTTCATCGACCAATTTCATTACAGCCGCTGTTGCATACATTTTACTAACTGAACCAATCCCGTATAAAGTATCTTGGGTTAGCGGCTTTTCCCCTTCCATATCGTTCTTGCCAGCCTGACCCGACAAAATAAGTTTTCCATTATCAATTAGTGCATACTGCACGCTAGCTGCCCCATGGGACTTCGTAAGTAGCTCCGCCTTCTCTGCTGCAATCTTCTTCAGTTCCTGACTAGCTACTTCTTCACCAGTTACAACAGTAGTCTTACTTTCAGAAAATGCTTTCGCTCCTGTTGGTAGAATCATACTTACCGCTAATGCAGTGGCTAACACACCAGTTAGCTTATTTTTCATCACGGATACCTCCTTAAATAATTGATCGTTTTCATCATTAATTTGTTTAACTATGAAACTATGATAAATTTTACTCGTTTTTACTTTTAGACTACTTGCTAAATTCAGCAAGTAAAATATTTTTAAAAGGATCAGGAGTATCAGCTTTAAGGCTGTTCAAATTGACTGCCAATGTATGCTTGCCTCCAAGTGTGCCTCCAACAAAAGTTAAAAAGCCAGGAATGGTTCCTCCATGCCCCCATATCGATTCACCGTTTGAAAGCTTCATTTTGAAAATTCCAAGCCCGGAATCACCAAGCTCATCTACTCCTGTAGGGACTGTTGTAAGCATTTGATTTAGTTGCTGTTCTTTCAATAACTTGCCCCCAAGTAAATAAGAAAAGAATTTGTTTAAATCATCAGCTGTAGAAATCATATCTCCGGCCGAGCTCCCCATACTTGGGTTATAATAAGTAACATCTTTTGGCTCACTTGCTCCGTCTAATTGGATATATCCACGGGCATGCTTGGTTCCTGGAATGACGCTTGAATTTCCAGGTAAGAATGTATTCGCTAATTCAAGTGGTTCAATAATTCGATTTTCAATCTCTTCCGCATAGCTGTTCCCAGTTACTTTTTCAATAAGAATTCCTAGTAATACATATCCTGTATTTGAATACGACCAGCTCTTTCCTGGAGCAAAATCTGGAGGCATGGATATTCCCATCTTTACTAATCCTTCAGCAGTATAAGATTTTTTTGTATCCATCATATTAAAATCCTTTGACCTTGTGTAATTAGCGATACCACTTGTGTGATTCAATAATTGCCGGATAGTAATCTGTTTATCATCATATCCATTTCCTTGAATGACACCAGGCAACCATTTTTCAATAGAATCGTCTAAATTCAAGCGGTTTTCTCCTGCTAATTGAAGTACAACTGTTGCAGTGAACGTCTTTGTCACGCTGCCAATCCGAAAACGAAAATCTGTTTTCATTGCTTTCTTGTTACTCAGATCAGCTACACCAGCCGCATAACTCCATGTTTTTCCACCCTCAGAAGTTTTAGCAAGTATCCCTGGATATCCTAGTTTCAATGTATCCCGCATTGCCTCTTTGACGGAATTACGGTCTCTTTGAGTGCTTGTTTGTAACGAGTTAGATACATTTTGAATGGACTCCGCTTTTACACTTGAGGTTAGAGGTGTATAAAACAGGGAACCTCCAGTTATTAATAGAGCTAAACCTGAACATGTAATTTGACGATGCTTTTTCATCAAAATAATCCTCTCCCCTATTCATATTGTATAAATGGTTATTTGCTGTTTGGAACTAATTACACAGCTTTCTTCTTAACCCACTGCAAAAGGACGACATTGAATCTGTAATGTCTCTTTTCCTCCAAACAAGTCTTATTAATTGATTTGTTTTTTATAGAAATATATAGTATTTTTCTCCTCTCACTCTTCTTTACATTTTCATCTTACACAATGAAAATCTCTTTTTTCTTACCTCTTCCTTACAAATTCCTTACGTTCAAAATCACTTTTATAATTGATTATTTTTTATTTTAATAACATTTAGTTGTATTAATTTGATAGGAATTTGACTTCGCATAAAAGTTTATTTATTCCGAAAAATGAATTTAAATGCAAATTAACTATTTAATATTCAACATCTCACCTATACATGTCCTAACATAAGTTCTTATCATCTATATGTATTATTTATTACAACAGCTTTCACGCTAAAAATAAGATATTTCAAAAAAGATAAATATAGGTATCTTAACAAGAGATTACCAATATAAACAATGTGAAAATGTAAGAACTCCTGTATTACTGCTGATTTCCCTCTAACTAATACAGTTTCAAACATTAGACACAAATACTACATGTAATGTTGAATTTATTACCTATTCAAAATTCTGTTTGTTCATTTTTTCTTAAAATACAAAAATATTCAACTTATAAATATACAAGCTATAATAGGGACGTCTAGGGATAACCTATTAGCACCTTAGAAAATATCAACTTTCTAAAATTGGACAAGATGAAAAAATCACTCAAAGAAAGGTGTGTAATCAAAAAGAAAATTCATTAAAAATTCTTTAGTAGCAAAAGACATCGCATTAGCTATGCCTTAGCAATGTCTACAATGTTGACGAGGTTATTGAAGCGATGTAAAGGGATGGAAGACAGATGTCTTACGAATTAAAAGCAATAGTTTTAGAGGAATTCTGGACATACTTACAATTTTTTAATCCTTATTCACTTAAATACACCCATCTACAATCAACAGATTTTGAAAGCGTTAACAAACATTGGATTTTAGATTCAATTAGAGAAGAACACACGATTTGAGGAACTTGTAGGAGATTCATTTTCCAGAACGACTTATATTCCTAAGACTTAAGAATAGGATACAAGGAGGATTTATTATATGAATGGGAATACTGCTAAAAAAATAGAATTGCAATCTGAAAATACTGTGATTACAAACGAGAAATATTTGGATCCTAAAAAGTGGCATAAGCAAGATACTACGTGGGCATTGAGCCTTTTTGGGACAGCAATTGGAGCAGGAGTACTCTTTTTACCAATTAATGCAGGTTCAGGTGGTTTATTATCATTATTACTCATTACATTACTTGCCTATCCAGTTATGTATTACTCACATAGGGCGCTTGCTAAAATGATATATGCTTCCAATTCTGCCGATGAGGGAATTACGGGTACAATAAGAGAGTATTTCGGAAATAAGGCGAGTATTATTTTTAACATCGTATACTTCGTCTCAATTTATACAATTGTCTTGATGTATTCAGTTGCACTTACAAATACTGCAAGTAGTTTTATTGTGAATCAATTACATATGAAAGAGCCCTCAAGAGCCATTTTATCGCTTGTTTTAGTACTGGGTCTTATCGCTATACTAAATTTCGGTCAAGATATCACTGTAAAAATTATGAGCTTGCTAGTATACCCTTTCATAGCTTCTCTACTATTTATCGCAATATCTCTAATTCCTCAGTGGAACACATCAATGCTTAGTTTTTCAGATGTCTCTACTGCTTCAACCGGAACAGGTTATTTGGGAACGATATGGATGATACTACCTATCATAGTGTTTTCATTCAACCATTCTCCAATGATTTCGTCTTTTGTGATAAAACAAAGATCTACGTATGGAATAGAAGCAACTGATGCTAAATGTGCGCAAATACAAAAAGTTTGTTATATCATGACGTTCGTTGTTGTTATGTTCTTCGTTTGGAGCAGCGCACTGAGTTTGACTCCAGATGATTTAAAAGTGGCAAAAGAGCAGAACTTATCAATCCTATCCTATCTCGCTAATGAACTTAATTCGCCAGTAATTACGATTGCAGCTCCTATTATTGCTTTTATGGCTATAACAAAGTCTTTCCTTGGCCATTATATAGGATCATATGAAGTAATGCGTGACATGATTATCAAATTTGGTAAAACACGTGGAAAAGATATAGAAGAAAAAACAGTTAAGACAGTAATTCTTACTTTTGTCGTATTAACATGCTGGTATGTTGCTTATGCAAATCCAAGTATTCTTGGGCTCATTGACGCTCTAAGCGGTCCATTAGTTGCTGCTATCTTATGTCTATTACCAATGTATGCGATCCGTAAAGTACCGGTATTAGCTAAATATAGAGGTAAAATGAGCAATGTATTTGTTATTATTGTAGGAGTACTTACAATCTTAGCAAGTATTAAATCTTTATTCTAACTTACTAGTTGATTATCGTTATTACAAATCAGAATAACAAATTATCAAAACGAAAAGAAGTTGACGAACGATGTGTACAAACATAAAAAATCTATATATATTCAAAATTTAATTTACGTTTGTCTATATTAATATACTAGGATTAACCAAGAAGCATCCAACAAATTATTATTAATCACTACATTTTCTTTCATAGTATGTCAACGTATAAAAAGACACTTTCTATAGTGTCTTTTTATACGTTATAAGATGAATACACTAACTACATACTTATAATTGGAGAGCTTTTGTGAATATCTTCTGTGAGTTGGTCCTTTTCTTTCCCCGTTCATTTCTTCTTTTGAAAAGGTACCCCTATATGGACTAAATATCATAAAATGTTAATTTTCTTTTGCTTGCCTATATATTCAATCGCCATCCAGCCATTTTTGGGTATGTTCGATAAAACGTTTTGTCGCTGGTAATGCGTGTTTAATTGAAGTAAGTGACAACCCAAGCGATCGTTTAGGTTTGTCTTCCAATTCCACAACCGTAACATTTTCGCATTGTCCTTGTAATGCGAGTTCAGACATGACACTGATTCCAAGCCCGTTCTCCACCATCGCGACAATCGCATGATCATCACCGGTTTCAAATTGGATATCGAGATGAACCCTAGCAGCTTGTAATACTTTCCTAACATCGTAACCACATGAAGAAGCAGGCATAATAAAAGGCTCTTTCTTGAGCTGATCGTACTGAATTATAGATTGTTTACTTAATGAGTGATTTTTAGGAAGGACACATAGCATTCGATCTTTTCTTAGTGGAATAGATTCTAGATGGCCCGACGACGGTAGTGACATAAAACCTAAGTCAATCACCCCTTGTTGAATCCACGTTTCAATCATTCCATAATCACCTTCCATTAATTTGATTTCAATTCGAGGATATTCCAAGTGAAATCGATGAATGATTGCAGGCAACCAGTGAATAGAAACGCTTGTAAAGGTTCCGATGCGCAAGGTTCCTGCCACTATCCCATTAATCTCTGCAACAGTTTGCTTCAATCGCTCATTATGATTTACTACTTCACGAACATGCGTTAAAACACGCTCACCATTTTCTGTTAATCGAACACCTGTTTTGTTCCGGGATAACAGTTGAAAACCATACTCCAATTCAAGACTTCTAATCGCATGGCTGACACCTGACTGAGTCACATTCAGTGCTTCGGCCGCTCTTGATAAGTTCCCCATTTCAACCGTCTTCAGAAAGATTTCTAACTTAGTCAGACTCATCGATTCTCCTACTTTCTCATGTATGAATTTTGTTCAAGTATAACATTACATATATTCGTTTTACTAATACTTGAATCACAATTAAACTAAGTACATAAAAATTTTAAAGGAGAACTAAAAATGAAACCAATAAAGGCTAATCTTATGATCTTACTTGTTACAATGACCTGGGGTACTTCCTACCTTTTTATGAAAATCGGATTGGAAACTGTCCCTTCATTTTCTCTTGTTGCATTACGCTTTGGTATTGCTTTTTTGGTTTGTGCTGCTGTTTTTTTTAAACAATTTCGTTCAATTCATTTTGTCACCTTAAAATACGGCTTTATTCTAGGATTTTTACTTTTCGTTGTATCTGCTTCAGTCATCTTAGGTTTAAAAACGACATCAGCTTCAAATGCCGGTTTTCTAGCCAGTTTGACCGTAATCTTTATCCCTTTATTATCTATCGTTCTGTTTAAGGATCGACTGAGCTACAGACTAATCATTAGTTCCCTTGTTGCAATGACTGGAATTGGTTTACTGACTTTGAATAATCAATTAACACTTAATTCTGGAGATTTACTCTGTATACTCGCTGCTCTCTTTTATGCTTTTCATATTATTGTCACCGGAAGGGCGGCTAAAGTTGCCAATACATTGCAGCTTGGAATTCTTCAGTTGGGATTTGCAGGAGGGTTTGGCGTACTCTCTGCCCTGATTTTCGAAGAGCCGCAACTTCCATCCACTAAAGAAAGTTGGATCGCTGTACTGGTATTAAGTATATTCTGCAGTGCTTTTGCCTACATCATTCAGGCGATGGCACAGAAATACACAACACCGACACATACAGGACTCATTTTTTCATTAGAACCTGTATTTTCTGCACTATTTGCATACCTGTTCATGAACGAAGTATTGTCACTCAAAGGGTATATCGGAGCATTACTTATTCTAAGCGGTGTTATACTTGCTGAGATAAAAGTAAAACGAAAATCTACATTATTGCTCTAAACCTAATCGTTCTTAACATAACAGAATCGGCAATTGCTGTCTCTGGTTTATATATTATTAGGGCTTTATCAACATTGTTTACTAATATTTGGTCAGGAAGTCTTGTAGATCGTTCAAATAAAAAATATCTCATGATAGTACTAGGTTTATTTTTTATGCGAGCCCCCTCACCATCAATTTAAGAATTAAAAAAGAGGGGATTATCCCCCTCCTTTTTACGCTTGCTCCGACTGTCGGAATTATTTAATATAACCACGATTCAACTTAGTTAACTTTTCATTGATGTTAAAAATTCTTACTCTAATATCTTTAACACCAGCTGCTTCAAGTCTGCTCTTGTGCATTTCCGCATATTTTTCAGCATCTTGTTTTTCTTCAAATACATAAATGCCTCCAGCTTCTTTTGTTTCTTCATTCTCAGTCCATATTTTCCAGTGGAATCCTTCTTCTTCGTTAATACTATTTGCTAAATCCCAAAATCCTTTTTCCATTTCTTCACCAAAAGGACCTTCAAACGGAAAATCAACTTGTAATAAATATGCCATCTTCACTCACTCCTATTTTAATATAAAATTCATCGAGAATTCCTTTGTATAAAAATTCTTCCCATTCTTTTACTGATCATGATTCGAATGAAAGTAATGTCTAAATTCGTATTGCTATTATTATTCAAGCACTAATTGGAGAATCCCCCTATTTGTAACATAATCACAAAACGATAGTAACTTGAACGCATAAAGTGAAAGTTTAATAGTTTTCGGTTATGTTTAAAAAATATGATACAAACTTACCCCTAAACTAAGGACAAACAAAACAAGCGCAGGTATTGCTTTCTTAAAAGGATCTCTCGCTAATACAATTAGAGTTAATGCAGCTGCAAGCATCGTACCACCTAATAACAATCCTGCCCATAAAGCTACTACTGGAATCCAGATTCCTATCAACATTCCAATCGCTCCTACAATCTCAAAAGCTCCAGTTAAGAAATTAAAGAACGAAGGTAAACCAAATCGTTTGAATTCATCTGCCATTTTCCCGGATATAATTTTCGTTCCTGTCATTAAAAAGAACAGAAACAACACTACTTTTACAATATTGATGAAAATTAAAATAGTAATCACACCTTTCTTATTATTTGATAAAAACTCAGTATTGTTCAGGTAGTAGTCACTACCTTTACCCTATTTCCTGAGATTACCCGTATGGAAGTCGCTTCCATTTACATTACCCTTTTCCATATTAAAGGGCCGAAAATTACATGCTATAGCATATATAATGCGGAAATTTGACTGGTACTAGGCAAAAAAATGAACCTGAATCAGATATCATACAAAATAAAGTTATCTTCCCATTCGTCCAAACGAAATTACATGCTATAGCATATATAATACCTAAAACAAAGTTTGTTCCTTATGAATAGCATAGCATCAATAAGGAACAAATATTAATAGTGTGTATCATACAATTTGTTTAATAACGATTGTAATACTTTAATTTCTTCCTCGCTCAAATTACTTGTAACGAAATGGTGAGCGTCTTTCACTACAGGCAAGATTGTTTTCTTTAACTCGTCACCTTTTTCAGTTAAAAAAAGGTTATGTGAACGCCTATCTTGGTCATTCAAAGCCTTCTTTACAATCCCTTTTCTCTCCATTGACTGTATCATTCTAACAACAGTAGTTTGATCTTTATCAATAGCTTCCGCCAACTCTTTTTGAGTAGTGCTCCTTTGGCTACAAAGAACACTAATAATCCCCCACTGCTCTGGCGTAACTCCATACGGCTTTAATTTCTTCGTAAAATAATTGGTCATTTTCACGTCAGTACGGTGAACAAGATAGCCTATTAAATCATGTAAGTTCATATATCACCTCTATAAATTAAGATATAAAAGGATATAGCATACCAGTCAATCATTCACAATGAATGTATTTGTTTCACCATATATATGCTATGGCACATATATTAAAGTAGATTATTTTAATTGTCAAATGATTTACCTATTATTTTTCGAAAACAAAATCGTCCCCTTAGATTATAAAAGGAATGACTAATTTGACGTATTTCTCTGGCGATTTCTCCCCTGTCGTTTTATGATATGCTAATAACATTTGATAAAATATGGTATATACAGACAGTCAGAAACTTTTAAAGATACCTCGTCCAGTTCTTGCTGTTGCAAGATAAACAGCATATAATCCGTTAACCATCCACATTAGTAACGAAAACATAAAGAAAAGGCATTCCAAATATGAAACACCTTCTTTCGTTTTATAAAACCATCCAACGCGCTGAACTTTTCAATTTAATATAATCACTCGTTTAACTAAAGAAATTGATTACATGCATAACGCTCTTCTCACTTTTCTTGCAAAATTTAGTGGATCATCAACGTCTTCGATATTAACGTAAATCAAATTTGGATCATCACATAACCACTCATTGTGTATAGACGAAACGATTATTCCTTGTTTAATAATTGTCGCCACAAATTCAGTGACTTCTTTTTGTAAGAGTGCTACTCGGCCTAGGCATAATGCCCGTCCAGTTTTATTGTCTCGTGATTCGAATGAAAAGGAAGTTGTTACTCTAAAACGTTTTCCTAAGATTGTTGCTCGTATTTCATCCCTGTTTATTGTTGCCACGCATTTCCCACCGGCGAATCCTTCTTGCCCGCCAATAATTCTTGCAAACTGTTGACAAATTAATTCATCATTAAACGCCATACCTTTAATCATCCCCCTTTTACTGTTAGGTTATGAATGAATACATAGGTCTGAAACGGTAATGAATCTAATCTATTAAAAAAATGATGGCAATCTACCGAGAGCTATTAGCTCAATTATTCTTGATTATTTAAATTAACTCAGCTATATATATTAAGACATTTTTAAAAAGCATAAAAAAGACACCCTAAGGTGCTATCCTCCGACTTGAGAATCGTATCTATGTATGGAGAAATTTAGAAAAGACAAAAGAGAAGATTCTAACTATAATTTATAGAGCTCTTATGCCATGAATTACTTACATATTTCCTTATTTACTAGAAGAAGAATCTCAGTTACATTATTTTCTAAACAGTCTCGTTAAAGCCATCCCAAGAAATCCAATGCCCATTCCTATTAGCCATCCAGTTTTGGCATTACCTAACATAGATCCCACTCCTCCACCAAGAAACATACAGCCAACGAATACTAATCCTCCAATTCCCCAATTCGGCCGTTCCATAATTCAATCACATCCTTTCAATAAAACATATGCGATTAGCTCCCTCAACTTTCTTCTATAGGATAGTTCATTATTTTGCTTAAGTTTAGCGCTTCAAGGAATTCATAAGATGTGAAGCTTGAGCCATTTATATAGATTGTAGAAGTATGAAGATTTTCCACATTTTAAAATAGTAAAGTATAAACATGAAAAAACTCCTAACAAATTTTGTTCGGAGTTTTTTCAAATACGCGATATTTATTTAATCTTCATTATTGAGTTCTATTGTACCTGTTCTAGCACTAACTTTTAAAATATTTAACAGATTATCAGGTGTCTTGATTTCCACTTCATATTCAAATTTTGATTGTGCTAAGTTGTCATCTTCTAATTCGAATTCTTTTTTCACATTAATAATTTCTCCATTTGTATGAGCTAAAGAAACTTCACGAACTTGTTTCTCTGTGTAGTTTTCATTCTTTTTTGCATAATTGTAACCCATACCATAATATCCACCAACAATAGCAATACCACTTACTAAAATAGCAATTACACTTATAATTATTTTCTTTTTATGTTTTAACATTTTCATCCACTCCTTAATGATTAATCATCTATTCCAAATCTTGCTTCAAGTGCATTTTCTGCTTGCTCTAATTGATCTTCCAGTATATCGTGTTCTTTTTCTTGCGTTTGATATTGTTCAACAGTTATCGTTCCAGCGTGATAATCTGCTTCTAGCTGATTATCAGATAGATCTATCTTGTCATCCAATTGGTCAATTTCTTTTTTTGCTGCTAAGTACGTATTTAAGTTTTCTTCTTTTGCTCCAACTGGTTTCGTTTTATTTGCCTTTTCTACAATAGATGTGACTTCGTTTTTGAAATCTTGTGTTTGCTTCGTATCATTTGTAGCAGCTTGTGTTTTGTTTGGTTCTTGTTGTAGTTGAGCGACTTCTTTTTGTAATTTATCATTTTCCACTTTCAGTTGTTGTACTTCTGTATTGTTATCAACTTGAGTAGAACAAGCTGTTAAGAATAAACAGGACATTGCTCCAATCAGCATCCATTTTCCCATTCTGTTTTCCTCCCTTTACATGTGCACCTTATCCTTGCCTTTATATTACTGAACAAACATTAAAGGAAGATTAATGTACAAAAAAATAAAGTGAAGGCTTTTACAGGCAGTTAATCCCTACCTACCTCGCATTCACCGAATTTTGAGGGAGGAGTCTTACTGCCCGTTAATGCGGGATAAAATGATATAATTAACTAGTTTCTAATCTTTCTTTAATGTTTTGGAATTATAGTGATACATATTAATAAGAAGAAAAGGAGAATGTTAATGCGAGTTCTTATCGTCGAAGATGAACAAGACTTACAAAATATATTGGTGAAACGATTAAATGCAGAACATTATAGTGTGGATGCATGTGGGAATGGAGAAGATGCCCTGGATTATATAAACATGGCTACCTACGATTTGATTGTCCTTGACATTATGATTCCCGGAATAGATGGTTTACGCGTATTACAAAGATTACGCGCGGACAATAATGCAACTCCTGTCTTGCTTCTTACAGCTAAAGATACAATTGATGATCGTGTAACAGGACTCGACTTAGGTGCAGATGATTATTTAGTAAAGCCGTTTGCTTTTGATGAACTGTTAGCAAGAATTCGAGTGTTAATGCGAAGAAAAACAGGAAATACATCTAATGTGTTTGAAATCGCTGACCTAGTGGTAGATTGCAATATGCATAAAGTAACAAGAGGAGACCAAGTTATCACTCTTTCCAGTAAAGAATTTGCTATTTTAGAATATATGATTCGTAATAAAGAAGTTGTGCTGACACGAGATAAAATTGAGCAACATGTGTGGAATTACGACTATGAAGGCGGATCGAATATTATTGATGTTTACGTCCGCTATCTTCGTAAAAAAATTGATAGCCAGTTTGAAACAAAGTTAATTCATACAGTGCGCGGAACTGGTTACGTATTGCGAGTAGAATCATGAAAAGACTATCAATAAAAATGAGAGTGACCCTGTGGTATACGGGGCTAATTGTAATTATTATGGCACTCGTGTTAGCTTTTATTTTAACTTCTTCAGATAAAGTTTTGCTTTTTAATATGAAAGATCAATTAAAGAGCACAGTAAAAGAAAGCATGGAAGATATCGAATATAAGCATGGGCAGTTAAAGATTGACGATGATTTTGAAACCTTAGAAGATGGAGTAAATATTAGTATTTATAGTAAACAAGGTGAGCTGTTGGTAGGACATAGTCCAACAAGCTTTAATAAAAAGATATCGCTTAAATCCGATGAAATACAAACCATTAAAGACGGCAATAAAGAATGGATAGTATATGATTTTCTCCATAATGCAGGCGGCGATGAGCAAGTCTGGGTTCGTGGAATAATGACTATGAACCAATTATCCTCAACGATGAATACGCTTATCGTGGTAACAATCATCTCATTCCCATTACTTATTCTTATTGCGGCATTCGGAGGATATTTTATTACGCAAAGGGCGTTTCGACCTGTGCAACAAATGAGTGATTCAGCCAGTAAAATTGGTGATGGTAAAGACCTTTCAAAGAGAATTAATTTACAAGGTTCACCGAAAGACGAAATGTATCATTTAGCACAAACCTTTGACAAAATGTTTGAGCGATTGGAGACATCATTCGAAAGTGAAAAACAATTTACATCTGACGCATCTCATGAATTAAGAACACCAACATCTGTTATTATTTCGCAATGCGAATACGCTTTATCGCAGAGAAATAATCCGAAAGAAATGGAAGAATCGTTAGAAGTAATTTTAAAACAATCACGTAAAATGTCCGCTCTAATCTCACAACTCTTATTATTAGCACGAGCTGACCAAGGAAACCATAATACTTTCCAATTTGAATGTATCAATATGAGTGAATTAACGGAAATCGTTGTAGAAGAGCTTTCATTAATGGTTCAAGAAGCTTCGATTGATATAACAACTAATATAGAGGAAGACCTATTTATTAAAGCAGATCAAACATTGATGATGCGTTTATTAATGAATTTACTAACGAATGCGATTGCTTATAGTAAAGCGAGCGGAACTGTGAATATGCAACTATTCCGTGATGAAACCAACATAATAGGTAAAGTCTCCGATAATGGCATAGGCATCAGCGAGCAACATATTAATAAAATATGGGACAGATTTTATCGAGTTGACGCAGCACGAACATCTTCAAACATCGGAAACACAGGTTTAGGATTGTCGATGGTAAAATGGATTGTCGAACTACACGGTGGAGAAATTACAGTTGAAAGTGAATTAGGAGAAGGCAGTACTTTTACATTTAAACTACCAATTGAAAAACAAGCATAATTTATGCACGTCTGTCGCTTCAGAATAAAGATTGATTCAAAAGCTCTCTTCAACCCTTATATAAAAGTAATTGACGCATTTTAAACATCATCGATTTTATCGTTTTGGACAACCTGTTCCGTTAAATTGATGTACATGTGGAAAAAACGATCGAAATAAAACCCCAGAAATCCAACGGTCTCTGGGGCTTCATTATATATTTAGCTCTTTTTGCTTTTTGTTTTGTTTATGTCTATAGAGCAATTTACGACTTATTAGAGAAATCACTAATAAGGTCAGAATTAATAAGATAAGTTGCATAAATGATAAATCAAAATATTTAGCACCTGTAACGATTAAAAGTGTAGAAATCGTGCCTTTTACAACGAAAAAAATAATAACCCATAACCCGCCTTTTTTCCAGTTCATTTTATATTACCCTTTCCTACGTTTAAATTCTTAAAATATTTAATGATAGTTCGTAAATATGACAACTTAATAGAAATCTATTATATTAACAAAAAATTCATGTCTAATTAAATGCGACGATTCTATATTAAGTGAAAATGATATTCATTGTCAATTTTATTGATTATTTGAATACTTATTCTTAATCTCTTTCTACTTTGTTTCTTATAAGCAATACACTTTTATATTCAAACAAAAACACCTCCATTACATTTGCACACTTAGTATGCGAATGCAAGAGGTGTTTTTTTCATATACCATCAGATAAGATTTCCTGCTTTGTTTATTTCTTGATACGTAGCTATTTTCTAGTACACGATAACTGGATCATACGTGTTCAAACTATCATATACAGTTTTTGCAACATTAGGAAGAAGGTTCACACACCCACCTGATCCACCTGTTAAATAAGCATTATTTGCCCAGTCTTTTCGCCAGCCGGCATCGTGGAATCCTTGACCGCTATTTGTGAATGGAACCCAGTAATCTACTTTAACCGCATAATCAGCTTTCCCTACTGCGCTACCTCTTAGCGTGTATGGTGTTCGTTTGTATAGAACGTACCAAACACCTGGTGATGTATCTTCACCCGTGCTATGTTTACCCGTTACTACATTTGTTGTAACGACTAATTTCCCATCTTTATAAATCCAAATTTGTTGCTCTGCAATTGAAACTTCCGCATACGTGTCTCCGATGCCATTATTCGCTGTTGTTTTATAACCGATACCTTCCTTCTCCCAACCATTTCCGTGAATGTTAGAAGCAGAAAGCGACTTTTCACCTTTCTCAAAGGCTTGTTGAACTTGTTTAGTTTCTTTTTCAACATCTAGTGCCCAGCCGTAGCCTTGCCCTTTTACTGATATGACTGAACCAGAATGCGTTTTAAATGAGAAATCTTTATTTAATGTTGATTTGGCATTATTAATTTCAGTAATTTTCTTCTTAATGTCACTCGCGTCAATTGTAACTTTCATATCCTTTGACATAGAAGCATTTTGAATTAAATCTTTTGCTTTTAAAGGATAAACTTCATTCTGCACTTTATACTCAACAGACTGCCCAAGAAGATTCTGTAGTGCTTTCTCCTCTTTTTTGACAATCGGATCGTCTTCTTTAATAGGTTTTATGTATGCAGACTTCAGATGAATTTCGCTTTTATATTTTTGCTTATCGTAATCTTTCAGTAGACTAGTAACGTCATACTGTTTTCCTTCAACACTTTTCGAAATAACAATTTTTCCTTGTTCTAGCTTCGCCATAGCATCTTGAGGCGCTTTTAACTTTTCATTCATTGAGATGAGCGTTTCTTCTACAAGTTTTTTCATCGTTTCACTACGATACTGATCTGCCTTCTCTGGTAGCAATGAATAATTTTCTCCCTTTGAGGAAGGGAAAAATGTCCACTGACTTTTTAATAGTTTCTTAACTTGAGGCAAATCTTTTTCCGTAAGTTCCGTTTTTGTATCTTTTTCATCTAAAATTTGTTGTTGATCAACATAGACTTTGTTTGCTAGTCCAGATGTCTTTAATTTCTGTATTGCCTGATCAGCGCTCAGACCACCAACTTTTGTGTCATTAATTGTAACATTCGAATTGAAGTGAGTTGCCTGATAATAACTCATTCCCCCAATAAGAAGTGCAATTACACCAATACCCGCTGCGATAAACTTCCAATTTGTATAACGTTTTTTTGATCTTACTCGTTTTTGATCAATTTCTTCAACTGATTCATTTGTTGTATTGTTGTTCATCAATCTTTCCCCCGTATGCATTAACGTCAAACGATTTTCAACTAAAATCATAGACTAGTGTACCTTATTTTTCCTAAAATTTCATTATTTCCGACCACATTTTATCGCAATTTAATGATTTAATTTAGATTTTTTAATAGTACGATGCATTGAACAGCCCTTTACAAGTCATAAAGTGAAACTTAAATTAACCGTCACACCAAGAGATTTAGCTTAATATTCTAGGGGAAAATTTTTCTCTTTACGTAAAATACGAATTATATTATCCATTTTTATGAACATCAACCCCTAATTTTGTCAAAAAAATAAACGATAGTCCTTCTACATTTTTGATAAAAGGACTATCGTTTTTTCAGTTAGAGTATTTGTATAATCGTTTAACTTTTTATTTCCTGAAGGTCTAATGTGATGAAGATGACGAAATTTCATCTCATAGCCTTTAAATGAAAAACATTATTTTTTTATGACAATCAAGTTTATTTTTATAAATTAAACCCTTAGCTTGATGCCTTCCATATATCCAGCAGCCTAAGATTAAGTAAGAGTCCGTTCAACTAGATTTTTTCTAATATTTTTAGGAGCATCTTATTTCAGCCTCGTCATATTACACTAATTGAATTTAAAACAAATCCGTATGCTATTTAGTAAAATTTACGATTCGAGACATAATTATTGCAGTAGCCAAGATAATAATAGCGGTTATCAAACCAGATTCTCCAATCCAAATCTCAGTTTGATCTCCTGTACTTGCACGTGCGAAAGGTCCTTGAATAATGGCATTCCAAGTAGTATGAATGATAACCGAAGGCCAAACGCTACCTGTGATAAGTCGTAAATAAGCTGTAATATAACTGAATGGCACAATACAAAAATAGATGCCAAGTACTGAAAGTAGGGCAGATGTTCCCTCTACATATAGACCAGCAATAACAATTGGAACATGCCACGTTGCCCAAATCAATCCGCTAATAAGGATTGGGCGTGAAAACTCTGCATCGATTAGTCTTGTAAGCATATAACCTCGCCAACCCATTTCTTCTCCCATAACTGGAATTAAGTTAAGCAAGCTACCTAAAACTCCGCTCAATACTACTATAAAAATGAAACTTAATGGTATCGGTAGATACTGAAATCCAAGTATATTGTAAATAGGTTCTAGCATACCACCTTGCGGGGGCTGAAACCTCGCAATTCCGCTCAACCAGGCGATAGAATAAGTAATTCCACAAATAATCATAGGTATTAGCAGAGCAAAACCAATCCCCTTCCATATCTTTAAGTTACCGAGACTAAAAGATACATCTTTAAACCCTTCTTTCAATATTATGCGAGTCAAAATAGAAGAAAATGCTGGGGTAAACATATATACCACAATAAGCGGCATACTTTTAGTAATCATTACTACTACATTTAGAATAATAGAAGTAATGGTTAAGATACTTAGAAAGAGTTGAAGTCCTATTTTAGCACGTTGGATTTTATCTTTATTGTGGAATGCTTCTCCGTGTAATAACATTGTAATCCGCCCTTCCCCTTTTATTCATTTGTTTATCAAATTTACTTCCTGTCATTTCAACAGCTACAACTTAGAATAAAAATATTTTGACATACAGATCATTCATCTTTAAAATCCCTCCCAAATTCATAATCTAGTCTTACTTGCGATTCAACAATTTAATTATTATTTATAAACTGTCATAGCCGATAGTACAAAAGTGTAATGATTAACCTATGACTTGTGTCAATTAATCTTATGACAATATGTAACTAGAAAATATGATATGGAATAAATAACAATTGAATTAAGGCAATTGATTCGTGCAAGTACATGAATCAATCTTGTTTATAAAAATAATTCAATTGAGGTGGGCAAAAATGAATAAGAAAAGAATGATTGCAATGGTTAGTACAGCTTTATTAGTCACAGGATGCGCGGAAGTAGGAAACGCTCAAACTGTAGCAGTCGAAAATTCAGGTCAATCAGTCCAAAAAAATATAGTTAAATCAATACAATCACAGGCTAACCCATTAAAAACGATAGAGCCGTCAAAACCATTTGAAGATTTAAAACCACTTAAGAAAATGATTGGGAACGCGCAATATGTAGGATTAGGAGAGAATACTCATGGAAGCTCTGAAATTTTTACTATGAAGTTTCGCCTTGTGAAATATTTGGTTACTGAAATGGGTTTTACGAATTTTGCAATGGAAGAAGATTGGGGAAACGGCTTAAAACTAAATGAATATATCCAAACAGGAAAAGGAAACCCTAGGGAATTTTTAAAATTGTTATATCCTACTGATGAAATTATAGCCATGATTGAGTGGATGAAAGATTATAATGCTGATCCATCCAATAAAAAAAAGATCCAATTTATTGGGCTCGACTTAAAGGCGTTGGACCAAGGTAGCTTTAATAAAGTAATTGATTATGTAAGGCTGCATCGACCAGATTTGCTGGCAGAAGTAGAAGAAAATTATAAAGAATTGTCTTCTTTTACTGGAAGTATACAGGAATATATGAAACTTGCTCCTGAAAGAAAAGAGAAGTTTAAAGCAAACGCTGAGAGAGTAGCCCGATTACTAAAAGATGAGAATGAGCAAGCCAACACAGAAATAATTCCATCCGAGTACATCTGGGCGAAAGCAACGGCAAGTGCAATAGAGAAATTTACCACAATGCTACTCCCTAACGACTATCCAAGTATAATAAAACTACATGAACAATACTTGGCCGATCATGCAATGTGGGCGCAAGAGACATTTGGTGGTAAAACGATGGTATGGGCACACAATATTCATATAGCTAAAGGAATTATCGATGAGAAATTATACCCTTATGTTGCGGGGCAGTTTTTGAAGGAACGTTTAGACAATAATTATGTCACAATTGGTAGTACAACTACGGAGGGGAATTTTACCTTATACAGCGAATATGATCCTTCCACTGGAGGTAAGATTACAACCGACACTATTCCACAAGATGTAAAAAGTTTCAATTATACTCTCGGAAAAGTGCCATATAAAATGTTTTTATTGGATAACCGTCACCTTAAAGGACAAGCAGAAAAATGGGTTAAAGCAAAAAGACCATTACTAAGTATAGGGGGACAAATTCTCCCGAACAGTTCGGTGTATTTTGATACTTCATTGCTTGAGCAATTTGATATTATTTTTCATATTCGAAAAACAAGTCCATCTCATATTAAATAAAAGTACAAAGCAATCCCGTTCTTGCAGATGTAAGAACGGGATTGTTTTGTGGGAATTAATAAAGTGAAACTTTAATCAGCAGGTTTTTGTTCATCCCCCACTGATTATTAGCCTTCACCAATCGTGCGTTTACCGGCAGCCCGCCCCCCACCTAACGCTGAATTTTGAGGTGGGAGTCTTACTGCCCAGTAAATAGCGGGATAAAAGCATCTTTTTAACCAGATGTAAGCTGCTCTCCCCTTTTTAACATCATTTAGAACTGTCATATGACACTTTTACACTAGTGAGAATGACAAAAAAAGCAGTATAATTCGGTTATTACATAGATAGGAGCGATGAACTTTATGAAATCAAGATTCATCCAGAATGGTTATTTTTTATTGCTAACTTTCGGTACAGGATTGTTTTATTTTTGTTTTTATATAATAGCTCTGCTATTTAGTTTAACCCTTTCATTTACTGTTGTTGGGATTCCATTAATTATGCGCGTACTACAGACTACCACACCCTTTATCCAATTCGAGCGCATACAGACGAAAATTTATACAGATATTTCAACAGACTCTTACGATAGAAGTATAACAATGGATACATCGAACTGGTCTCAGGTGAAATTAGTGCTAACAGATCGTCGCACTTGGTGTGCTGTCTATTGGTTAATGCAGAAATTTGCGATTGGCATTTTCAGTCTCATTAGTGCAATCATTTTTTATGTAATGCCACTTATGTTCCTGTTGGCACCACTACTGTATCGATACATCGATATGAATATTATATTTATACAAATAGATACTTTTGCCAAGTCACTCTTTGTAATGTTTATGGGTATAGTATTTACCGCCATAAGTATTAGAATAGTCGATGGTTTGACAAAGAAAATTGGGGGCTATACACGTAGTATGATTCGGCAACTAAATCAATAGAAGTTTGCAGTCTGTGAGTAGTATCGTAGTTTTAAATTAAAAAGTATAATAAGGCAGGAAGGATTAAAATATAATATAGGAAGTAAAATGGTAGGCTATTTAGGGGGTAAAGGACTTGTTAGATATGGTTAAGTATTGGTTTTGGTATGATTGGATTATGTTAGGGGTACGCCTACTTGCTAGTGTGTCTATCATTCTAGCTACATTAAATTTTCAGGATGGTTTAACATTACCACTTTGGATTATTATTCTTTGGGAAATTATTGCCTTCTCTGTTCCATGGGTAGCCTTACTATTCAATTATAAATATTATTTGTTCACAGAAATACTGCTGTATGGTGGACTATGTATATATTTAACCTCATTATTTCCAGGGGCTTACAACACATTTCTTATATCAGTGTTTCTAATTGCTGCGAATAGTAAGCATTTGTCCTATTATTGGACAGCTCCAATAACAGTTTTTGTAACAAATGGAATTTTCCATGCGGTTTCGCCAAGTAATAGCTATTGGGTTATGGTCACCTATTATGGATTCGCATATGTAATGGGCTTCGCTTTTCATTTATTAATCGTCAATCATAAACAAAATGAATCAATTCGTAAACAAAACGCGGTACTTGAGCAATATATGTCTCAGATTGAACGCATTACACTGGCGGAAGAACGAAACAGACTGTCGAGTGAGCTTCATGATACAGTTGGTCACGCTTATACATCTATTATTATGGGGATGGAAACGTTGCGCACCGAACTTGCTACTGAAATGGGTATACAGAGGCTAGATTCTCTGCTTGAAATGGGACGTAAAAGCATCGAGGACGTGAGAGGTTACCTACATCAAATGGAGTCTCCTTGCCAATCGCCTTCCTTAATTCAATCTCTCCAAAATCTTGGAGCCGAATTTCAGGAGCACGCTCAGGTTAATGTAAGTTTTCGGGCATACGGAGAGGAATATGAAATGTCTCGGCAAGCGAAGATAGCGTTCATTCGTTGCTTACAAGAGTCCCTTACGAATGCAGTACGTCATGGTCAAGGAACTGAAATTATAGTTTCATTGCAGTTTGAACAACAATATACGAGATTAGAAGTTCAAGATAATGGAAAAGGAAATGTAGAATGGCAGGAAGGCTTCGGTCTGAATGCAATGAAAGAACGAGCAATGAATTTGCAAGGTCAATTGTCTGTATATACAAAGCCAGATGAAGGAATGCTTGTTACATGTACCATACCGCGACAAACTGAAATAAAAGATGGACTTATTCGTTTGTTAATTGTAGACGACCAGCCGTTTGTTCGGGAAAGTTTGAGGACACTACTCGATAGATATGAAGATTTAAATGTAGTCGGTTTGGCCGAGGATGGCAATGAAGCCATCGATTTGTGTGGGCGCCTTCAGCCTCATGTTATACTTATGGATTTAGATATGCAACACATGGATGGAGTCGAAGCAACCAAAAAGATTAAGCAACAATGGCCACATATCCGCATATTGATTTTTACCACTTTTCAGGATACCGAACAGGCGTTGGAATCGCTTCGCAACGGTGCGGATGGTTTTTTACTCAAATCTATTGAAACATTGGAGCTAGCTAATACGATCCGACTTATTCACAAAGGTGGGACACTGATTGATCAAGGAATGTCTCACAAAATATTTGAGAAATTTGATGAGCAAAAAGGGACACCACAATCAAAAGCAACCGCTTATGAGCTAACAGCTAGGGAGATAGAAATATTGCAGCTAGTAGCAAAGGGACTTCGATACACTACCATAGCATCAAGGTTATATTTATCAAATGGTACGGTCAGAAATTATGCTTCTACAGCTTATACAAAGCTGGGAGTCCGTAACAAAGAAGAAGCTGTTCAAAAGGCTCTAGAAATTGGAATTATTGAATAAGAAAAATGTTTTTTTGTTTCTCTACAGCAAGGTAAAATGTAGTTACAAGGTACAGTAGAAGATAAAGTGAAACTTTAATCAGTGGGGTTTGTTCATCCCCCACTGATTATGAGCCCTCACCAATCGTGCTGCCCGTTAATGCGGGATAAACAACATCATTACATTAATCTTTTTTAGGGAGTACAATTCCTTTAAATAATTGAACAGTAATCCAGTAATACATCGAGTAAATTACTACAAAAATAACAAGTGGTAACCAAATGCGAGAGTACGGATCGATTACAAGAGGGCTAAACATGTTCATACCAACTAATATATGAGTAATCCCTACAATTGCTGGGAATAAGAATATGAAGAATAACTCTTTATAAATCGATTTTGTTAATAACTCTCGGCGAACACCAATTTTATGAAGCATTTGATAACGTGTTACATCTTTTGATGCTCCCGACAGAACTTTAAACATTAAGCAGCTTGCCATCATTGCTAAAAATGCAATTCCAACGAAGAAACCCATAAACATTAGTCCGCTGGCAAAATCATGACTCATAATATATGTTTGATACTTACTACCCAATTCTTTCGCTTTCACATTTTTATATTTTGCTATCTGTAATTCATCAAGTTTTTTCCATTCTTTTATGTATGATCCAAAATCATCTGTTTTCCCCATAAACACAATACTTTCTTTCCCCTTCAATCCATTGTATATGTTATAATCTACAATTTTTATTTCATAATCAGGATATAAATAATTTGGCTGGATCGTTCTGAAAACCTGAATCCATTGTTTTGTGTCTGTCTCTCCTTCAGCCCGTTTTATTGAAAATGCACCAATTGGTATTTCCTCTGAAGCTTTCTCTATTTTCATACCTTGCAAGAAAGGGCGATTTTTCTCCACATCTTCTTTAAGATAATAAACATATCTATCATCAACTTTGTAATGATATTCAAGTTTTTCTTGAAATAAGATACTACCCAAAATTGTCTTTTCTTCCACTGTTGGATTATGAATGACTGAATCGTAAATTTGTATTTGATCTGTAATTTTTAGGATGTTGTTTTTAAATGCCATACCACAAGCAATTCCACCAGCACCAAGAGCCACTAAAATTGCTACTGTTGCAAGCACATTTGTTAGACTATTAATGCGGAAATTTAATTGTGCAAAAGTAAAAGCATTGAGGCCTTTTTCACTACGTTTTTTATTACTCTTAAGCTTGTTAATCATAACTGGAAGAAGTGATCCAAATATAAGGTAAGTACCAACAGTTGCTGAGATTAATCCAACGGCCATTAATCCCAAAACAATTAGCGAATTTGCATATGATATATAAATAAGTGATGCATAACCAATACCCAATAAAAGAATACCAAGGAATGCAACTACAACTGTCATTTTTCCTTTTATGGCAACACGTTCTGTTTGTTCATCAGCATGTACAAGTTGCAGTACAGAAATACGAGATAATTTAATACTATTCATAATTGCAGATAATACAAAGAGTGCAAAGAAGAAGATGCAAGTAATAGCTATAGATGGCAGATAAAATGCTTTATAACCTTCGCCAGCAAACTCGAGTTGTTTCATTAATAGCTGACCGATACCTTCTGCAAGTCCTACACCAATTGTAATTCCAATCAAAAGAGAGGTGGCACCTAATATGATTGTTTCAATGAACATAAGTAAGGTAACTTTATGCTTTTTTGCTCCTAACATCATATACATACCAAATTCTTTTTGACGAAGAGCTGATAAGAAAGAGTTTGCATATAAAATATAGAAAAATGTGATAATCGCTAACAAAACGGAACCAATTTTAAAGACAGCCACAATATCCCTAATAGAAGAGTTAGATTCAAGGAACGTTTTATTGGATGCTAGCGTTTGAAACATATAAAAAGTTGAAATAGAGACAATAAGACCAACAAGTAAAACAATGTAATCTTGCAACTTACTTTTTAGGCCTGACATAGAAAGCTTAAATAACATGATTGAACTTCCTTCCTTACGCTTTTTGTGTGCCTAAGTTTGCAAGCACATCTAAAATTTCTTTATAGAATTCTTCACGGGTACTACCGCGATGAATTTCTTTATATAACTCACCATCTTGAATGAATAAAATACGTTGACAGTAACTTGCGCTGTAAGGATCATGCGTAACCATCATAATGGATACACCTTGCTCTTTATTTAAGCTTGTCATGGCATTAAGTAAACTCGTTGCATTTTTAGAATCTAGAGCTCCAGTCGGCTCATCTCCCAAAATAATTGCTGGTTCATGAACTAACGCACGTGCTGCTGCGGAACGTTGCTTTTGTCCACCAGATACTTCAGAAGGATATTTTTGAAGTATAGCTGTAATGCCTAACATATCAGCTACTTTTTCTACTTTCTTTCCAATATTACGAGATGAAACACCTTGAAGTGAAAGTGGGAGTGCGATATTTTCATAGATAGATAAATTCTCCAATAAGTTAAAGTCTTGGAAAATGAATCCTAACTTTTGTGAACGAAAATCAGAAAGTTCACCCTGCTTCATCCTCGTAATATCCGTTCCTGCAATTTCAACAACGCCGCCTGTCGCTTTATCTAACGTTGAAATTACATTTAATAATGTTGTTTTACCAGAACCAGAAGGCCCCATAATACCAACAAACTCTCCCTCTTGAATTGAGAATGATACACCTTTTAATGCGTGTGATTGATTCTCACCTTTTTTACCGTACAATTTTTGAATGTTTTTTACATCTACAACTGGCTTTATCATTTATATCCTCCTACATTTTTTATTTCATTACAATAAGCTACAATGAAATCTTTCCTTTTATCTTCTTTGCCCACCTCATCACTTTGAATACACCCATGATAAACTATGAAAATTAGGAAACACCCCGTAAAATCCTTAAGATTTCTTAAGTTTTAAAAAAAGCTCATGGAACCTGTAGTTCCATAAGCTTTCTATCTAATTGGATGTTCAACAATAAAAGACATCCAACCATCTTTATATTCTGCATGTATATTACCATGATGAAGTTCAACAATTCTTTTTGAAATAGCAAGCCCCAGTCCATTTCCCTGGTCATCTTTTCTTGCCTTGTCCCCCCTGAAAAACCTTTCAAACAATTTATTTGGATCGCTAACAGGCGGTTTCTCGACTTTATTTGATACTTTCAACATTGCCTTGTTACCTATTAGTTCAAGACATATAGATAATTCGGATGGTTTCATGCTGTACTTTATCGCATTCATAAAGAGATTTTCATATACACGTACCATTTTTTCTACATCTATGAAGATAGGTATTGTTTCTTCCGCGATAGATCTTTGAACGATTAAACTTTCCTTTTCAAATATAGGTATGTATTCTCCAACTATTTGTTCCAACAAACCTGATAAATCAACTTCATTAAGGTTTAACTTAGCATCTATACCTGATAAACGAGTATACTCAAACAGCTCATCAATTAAATATTTCAGTCTCTGTGACTTTGAATACGTGGTTTCAAGGTATTCCTGTAATTGTATGTTACTGTTGTATTGCCCTCTTTTTAATAAATCTATATAGCCAATAACAGATGTTAAAGGTGTGCGTAAATCATGAGATACATTGGTGATAAGTTCATTTTTTGTACGTTCTAATTGTCTTTCTTGTTCAAATGTATTCTCCAATTCCTTGGACATATAGTTGATATTTTGAGCAAGTTGGGTCAATTCGTCCTTCCCCTTAATCCCAATTGTTAAACCCAGTTTTCCATTTGCAATATCATTCACATTTTCCGAAATGAGCTTCAAATATATTATTTTCTTTCGAACCAATAGCAAAAAGATTACTATAAAGTTTAAGATTGCGAACGTAAATAAGAACAACATTGCGAGTCTCACTTCAAACATGCCAAAATCTTCGTGTTTTATAAAAAATGGATCTATGACGTATTGCACAATGGGGATTGTTAAACCAAATGAAATAAAAAAACTAATTGCAACAGCACCAAGAAGTTTTATAATGATCTTATTTCTGAAACTAATATTTTTCATATTTTATACCCAATTCCCCAAACTGTTTTAATATAAATGGGATGTTTAGAATCTTCTTCAATTTTGTCTCTTATTTTTGTAATATGCACCATGACGGTATTATCTGATTTTAAAAAAACCTCTTTCCAAACTGCTTCATATATTTTTGCTACACTTAGGACAATCCCTTTGTTACGGGCAAGTAATTCGAGAATAGCAAACTCTTTTGGAGTTAACCTTATTTCTTTTCCCCTTACCCATACTTGACGTGTATCTGTATTTACGGTTAAATCACCAATTTCTAGAATGCTTTTATTATGTTCTATGGACGTATTGTATTTTTTAAACCTTCTTAATTGGGATTTTACCCTAGCAATTAATTCTAGTGGGTTAAACGGTTTTGATAAATAATCGTCTGCACCAGAGGCTAGGCCCTGAATTTTGTCTATATCCTCAGATTTTGCAGATAGCATAATGATAGGCATATTGCGATCTTCCCTAATTTTCATACATGCTTCAATGCCATCCATATTCGGCATCATAATATCTAAAATAATCAAATCAAAGTCCTTTTCTTCTAACAGTTGTAAAGCTTGTATAGCATCTTCTGCCTTTTGAGTTTTTAGGTCTTCATTTTCCAGATATACCGAGATAAGATTTCTAATCTCTTTATCATCATCAACAATAAGAATTTTCGACTCCATTTTATTCCTCCACATTAAATGCAATAAGTATTCAATAAAGCATATATTTGTTGTTACTTAGTTAATAAACTTAATAGAGATGGTTTCTATCTTCTTTCTTTACTTAAGACGATCTTTTGTAAAATACACAAAAAGACCGTCACAGTATTGTGACGAAAAAACAAGAAAATTTCAATAACTAATACTATTATTATTTATTTTTAGCTTTTAAGACACCCAGCGCTATTTTGGTTGCTTCTGCAATAAGCTTATCATCGTATTTAGCATCCTCTTTATCATGATTAGAAAGTATCGCAAGAATAATTGGCTTTTTATTTGGTGGCCAAATAATTGCGATATCATTTCTGGTTCCATAAGATCCCGAGCCCGTCTTATCAGCTACTTCCCATCCTCCTGGAACTCCAGCACGAATTAAGTTGTCTCCCGTAGTATTCCTTTTCATCCAATCTATTAATAAATCCCGTTTCTCAGTTGAAAGTACATCTCCTAGCGCAAAAGCCTGAAGACTAGTAGCTAATGCCTTTGGGGTACTAGTATCATGTACGTCTCCTGGATGCACTTCGTTTAACTCTGGTTCAAAACGTTCAGGATTTGTAACGGTATCTCCTATTTCTCTCAGTGATTTTTTGAATTCACTAGGTCCACCTAATTGTTTAAGAATAAGATTTTGCGCAGTATTATCACTATATCGAAGGGAAGCATCTGCAAGCTCTTTCAGAGTCATACCCCTATCAACATACTTTTCTGTAATTGGATTGTAATTAACAAGATCTTCACGAGTATACAAAACTCTTTGATTTAGATCTTCTATTGATTTCTTTTGTAAAAGTACTCCCACAGCTAAAGCTTTGTGGGTAGATGCGTATGCAAACCGTTTATCTGATTGATACGTAACGGTTTGATTCGTATCAGTGTCCAATGCATAAATACCGAGTTTAGCATCAAATTCTTTTTCAAGTTTAGCAAAAGAATCATTACCAGTAGTTTCTTGTTTGGTTTGATTTGTTTGTTTTGTTTGTTTAGGTAATTCAGACTGAGTATTGCCATCGGAACAGCCTATAAGCGTTGCACATGAAAGAAATACTACAGGTACCATCTTTTTGTAATGTAAAATGTTAAAAAACTTGTTTAAGACTATCATACATTTTCAACCTCTTTCAAGAATATATAGTTTTTCTAGGTGTTATACATATCGATACAATTAAAGAGTGTATCGGATATCACTCTTCTTGCATCTCACTTTTCATCAAATGATTGAACTATCATGAACACCTGTTTTATACGTATACTTAATAGACAACCTAAGTAACAAGTTTGTTCCATTTTTATCAGTAGTCGTATCTAGAAACCTAAAAAAGTCCATTTAGAAGATTTAAATGGACTTTTTCACTCATATAATACTATCTATAGTTAAACAAATAAGATTAAATACATTTAAATTTTCTTGTTTTATCTACTAAACTGTTTAGGCATTTCTTTAACGTGCTTATCATCATCACGCCAATCATAGGTTTCTTTCTGCGAAACATCTAAAGTTTGATCTCCAATTCTAACAATATTCTTATTTACCCATTCAATATATGGATCGGTATCTGGATAATTCCAATATATATTTTTCTCTGAATCTGTATCAAGGTTAACTAATTCACCCCTAACAGCATCCGCACTTAATGATCCTGCATTATGAAAATAAGTCTTGATGAGATATTTTCCATCTGGAGATTTCACTGTTCGAATTAATTCCCCTTTTGGAACACCTTGCAAACTAAAAAGTTTCCAATATCCAAATCCAATTATAATTACTAACATAGTAAGTATAGTTAGTAATACTTTTCTTTTTGTTTTTTTAATTTCACCTTTTGTATATATAATACTCATTCAACTCCATTCCATAATATATCAAAAATGAAAATTCCCCTTTAAGAAAAATATAAAAAATCAGACAGTATACTTGAATTGCTCTTCGCATGAGAATATACTAATAAAGCAGGCTATGACGTTCCTTCCTTCTAACTTCTTTGGCGAAATAGGGATGTTACTTTCCTGCTAAACACATAGGCTATGACAATTCTTCCTTCTTTGTAGAAATTTCAAATTGTTTTAGAGTTGTCAATTTCCTATGAAAATAATTAGACTATAAAACCTCTTTCTTCTTTGGGTTTGAATAAACTTTAGTTTATCAACCATTGATGTAGAGGTTTTCTTTTCTTAATTAACAAATTACCACTTAACAACTAAATGTTATACTCCTAATTTTTCACTAAAAAATAGCTTTATACCCTCAGTGCATTTCTCTACAATTAGTGTGTTTATGCATGTAAAAATAAAAATCTACCACTGAAAGGAGGACAGTCGGACTATTCCCCTCTTTTATAAGGAGTGAATAATCGGCGTTCTCATGAAAAATTCTATTTACATAAGAAGAAGTTTGAAAGTAATTATAAAAAGAGAAGAAAATAAACTACCGAACATTTATTTAGCCACTGTTTTAAAAAACTTGGAAAGTTTAGGATTTACTTTTTCTGAGCCTTTAATAGAAGAGTTGCAAACACTTTCGGTTGATGCATTCACATCGTTTTACAAAGAGTTGGTAAAACATTTAAAAGAAATGGTTGGTGCACATATTCAGTTTACTCCTATGTATCCAAACTTTCCGCAACAAATGATGGATTTAAGTGACGCTGATTTATACATCAATGCCGTTATTCATTATGTGACGTTGCGCCTACCTGTATCAAAAGTAGAAGAACGACTTCCTCTTTTAGATAGCGTTGATTTGAAAGTTATTGACTTAGGAAGTGAAGAAGATTTCAATCAAATGATTTCTCAATTGATTAGTGCAAACAGCTCTATTTCCTCAACTGATAAGACAGATGTAGAATGGGCTATTACACACACTGAAGATGTTTCCTGTTTTCTACCTAATGTAATTCCTCATAAGGAAAATATGTCTTTTATAATTGGGGTTTTATTAATAAACAGAAAAATATCAGCCGATGCTGCTGCAAAGTATTTTAAAACAGCAACTGATGTTCTTCGCCTTGCAGTTGCTTTATCTGAAGGTGATGTGAGTTTAGCATCCTCCGTTCGATTCAAGAAGTTTAACCGAGCCGAAAGACGCTTCCTTTTAGGATTGTTAGAGCAATGCGGAAACATTACCGAAGATATGATTCGATACAAAAAACGTTGGATTCGTTTAGGTGAAATTCTTCATCCAGCAGAATATCATACTCGTTTCCCAAAAACCCACCGAGCATTTGAGATGCTTCGCAACAACATTAAAGTTGAAACATTTAATGGAAAAATAGAAGCAGCTTTGTTGAATCGTGATATCATGACAGCGAAAAATCTTTTAAAAACTCGCCCAGGGGAATTTGCCAGACGTTTGGATCATTTAATCCGTTTATGTAGTAATAAGTCAACAGATGTTTTCAATATTCTCGAAGATTTTTTAAGTATAATAGGAAACGTTTCTACTCCTGTATTACTTCAACTCACGGCTCATTTTAAGCATCGAAATGATAAAAATGAATTTCGTACCTTTTTTCCAAAGGGAAATGTAGCAAAAGCTATAGGTATTGAAAATACACTTCCATTTATCTCAGAGGATATTTGTTTAATGATTGTAAAAATGTGTGAAGATACTTTAAAAAATCGCTTCGCAGAACTTCCAAGTCTCGGAAAAGTATTTTTGGATGAACAGTTAAAAAATCACTTAGTTCCCTTCTCTCAACGTTCAGCCAGCAAATCGCTTCGCACATTATCTCGAGGGAGTAAAGTAGATTTGCCAGAAGGAGATACGATTCGTTTTTTCCTATGGTGGAAAGAAGGCTATGTGGATGGACAACATACAGGACGCGTTGACATTGATTTGTCTGCTGCAATGTACGACGAAGATTGGCAATACAAAGAACATGTCTCCTTCACGAACTTACGTTCAAAAAATTTCAAAGCCTACCATAGCGGAGATATTACTTCTGCACCAAAGGGGGCATCTGAATTCATTGATTTCGATATTCCGTCTGTGCTGAAATATGGTGGACGCTATGTAGTCATGACTTTGCTTTCTTACACAGATCAACCATATAAAGATTTACCAGAATGCTTTACTGGTTGGATGGTTCGTCAATATCCTGGTTCAGGTGAAATATTTGAACCTTCTACTGTTCAAGATAAAGTGGATATTACTGCCGACACCCAAATCTCTATTCCAGTTATTTTAGACTTAAAGGAACGAAAATTGATTTGGACAGATTTGTCTCTTACAAGAGATCTAACATATGATAATACCATCGAGGCTAATCAAAAAGGTATGATACTAGTTGGAAAGGCTTTAACTAATTTAGTTAAACCGAATTTATATGACTTGTTCCGATTACATATTGAAGCTAGAGGTGAACTCGTTCAAGAAATCGAAGAAGCAGAAAGCATTTTTTCTTTGGATAAAGGGATTACTCCTTTCGATATCGAAAAAATAATATCTGATTTTATTGCTGACCGACAAGACTAACTACATTACAAACATTGATAATGTGTGGAAAATATCCATGTATAATGTCTATGTGAAACAGGACCTGATAGATGAATATCAGGTCCTGTTTTTTATTTAGTAGATACTAAATAGTCCGGTTAATTACTATTCATCTAAATACACTATACTAATAAAGTGAAATTTATTCGAAAGAAATTCATTAGTTAATACGTAACTAATTAAGAAACATTCATATACCAGCCCAAACATCTTTTCCATATCGCCCTTCATCTTGCACACGATCCAACCAATTTCTTGCTTCTTGTTCACTGACTTCATGAATTTCTTGATATGCTTGACAAAGGGTATCTTCTACATCTGGAGCCATTTTACTTCCATCACCACATATATAAAGATGAGCTCCATTATCTAATAACGAAATTAAATTGATTCTATCTTGTTTTATTAAATGCTGTACATATGTTTTTGGATGTCCCTCTAGACGAGAAAAAGCTGTGTGTAAAGAGATTAATCCATCTCTTTCATCATTTTCTAATTCTGTACGATAGAGATAATCTTTTTCAGGATGACGACAACCAAAATATAGATGCGCTTGTCCTAAGTTAATACCTTTTTGCTTTTGAACACGACGCGCTTGCAAGAATCCACGGAATGGTGCAATTCCAGTACCTGGCCCAACCATAATAATTGGTGTTTCTGGATCTTTAGGCAATTCAAAGTTTGATTGTGGCGTTCGAATGAAACAGATAATCTCATCTTTATTATGACGCTGAGCTAAGTAATTAGAAGCGACTCCTTCATATGTCCCTTCCCCACTCCATGCAGGCGCATTAACAACACCGACCGTAATGCTCAGACGATTGTGTGCAACGAGTGGAGAGCTTGAAATAGAATAGTAACGCGGTTTGAGCGCAGGAAGAAGTTCTAAAAAGCGTTCAAATCGGATTTCACAAGCCTCATACTTTTCAAGAAGGTCCAACATTGAAATCCGTTTCTTTAGTATTTGTTCATGGTAAACTCCTTCTTCTAATAATGCTTCCAATTCTTTTTTATGAGGAGGACATACTGTGAATGTTACCATTTCTCGTATTTGTGCTCGAGTGGCAGCTTCTTGAACTTCAACACTATAACTAAGAAGGTCCAATAAACTAACAGGACTGTCTAAAGGTATGTGATTTATACTTCGTCCACTTGCACTCAGTATAACTTGATCCTTCCCATTTAATCCAAAACGTTTTAAAATTCGGTTGATATTTTTCTCGCTATTAACTGGCAGCACTCCAAGGTGGTCCCCTTCTTTATATGTAGCGCCTTCTGGCAAAGATACCTCGATATGTCGTGTACTTCTATCACTGCTGGATGATTGAAGTTCACGATTTTCTAGTATAGATGCATAAACGGCTTCATATGTTCGTGCAAGAGGAGATCCTCCAAGACGACTGACAAATTGTAGACTCAAAGTACTGCGCTCTTTTTCCATATTTTTGTTGAGTTCCAATCCAAATGCCTTCATCGCATCAGACCACATACTTTGTTTCCATTGCTCAAGCTGTTCCTCGAAATCACCACTTGCATCCGCTTCTCCGCGTTTAGAAAATCTTGTTGCTCCTTTTTGAGCCATCTGCTCATCAATGTATCTTGGAATCCGTTGATAGGTACTAGCCCAATTATGATCTCCACAACCAAAAACTGCGTATTGAACACCTTTTAGCTCATCCGGTTTTAGTTCCTCCAACCACTGCACAAACTGTCCTGCATTACTTGGCGGTTTTCCATTATAAGAAGAAGTCACAATAAGTACCGCTCCTTCTTTTGGCAAACTTCCAATTCGATCGTTAAGAGCTACCACTTCCGTTTGAACCCCTTCTAAACTAGCTGTATCTGCTAATTCTCTTGCAATACCTTCTGCTACACCTGTATCCGAGCCGTACAGAACAAGAAGTGAAAGATTATCGGCCCCAATAATAGAAGGTGGCTTCTGAACGTGCTGCTTAATTTCATCGTTTTTAAGCTTGTCCTCTGTAGTTGTAAGAACAGTAGGATGACTAATAGTTTGTTTTCGGGGTAGAATCCTAATCTTAAAATCACCGGGCTTTAGCGTTAATGTTTGTTTTACGTCCAGCTGATAGTTTTGATAATCGATTAATTCAAAATGTTGAAGAAGCATTCCCATTACAAGAGTGGCTTCATGAAGTGCAAATTGCATACCGATACATGCTCTCTGGCCATTTCCAAATGGCTTATAAGCATGATGAGGAACCTTATCCAGCTCTTCAAATCGTTCAGGTTGGAATTCTTCCACATTGTCTCCCCATGCATCTTTATCCCTATGTAGCTGTGGAATAAGAACAGAAATACGATCTTCTCCTTTCTTAATTGGGTATTTCCCGCCAATAACTGTATCTTCTTTTGCATAGAGACTGAATGCTGGAGCGGTAGGCCATAGACGTAGCGATTCATTTAAAATCATCCGTATATACTTCAGTTTCATAACTTGTTGGTATGTTGGAGTAGGATCTGTCAAAACACGGTCTACTTCTTCATAGGCTTTTTTCAACTTATCCGGATTCTTTAATAAAAAGTAAATTGCAAAAGATAACAACCCACTTGTTGTCTCATGCCCAGCTATTAAAAAAGTGATAATTTGGAAACGAATGTTTTCATCATCTAGTTTTTCACCAGTTTCCGGATCTTGTACATTTAACATACGGGAAAGTAAATCATTTTCTTCCTGTTCTCCACTACTTTTACGTTCAGCAATAATATTATCTACTAAAGAAAACATAGATTGGATATCATGCTGAAATTGACGTTTCGTTCTCCACATGAGTTTATCTTCTATATCCAGTCGCTGTAATTGATGCATCGCCTCATCTAGAGCACGGGTCATGCTAGTAATAAAAGGATGAGAAGTCTCACGATAAAAGCTATTAAATCGGTAATTAAAACCACATAGACCAATTGTATCTAACGTAAGACGAGTCATATCCTCTGGAACATCTACGTTTTCATTCGGATTAAGCCGTGCCCATTTTTGAACGAGTTGTACAGCAATATCAACCATCATGGCATGGTAATCTTTCATTGCCCGTTGGCTAAATGTAGGCATCAAAATATTATGAGCTTTTTTCCAGTTAGGCTCGTGAGTCTCGCTAGTAAATAATCCGTCTCCAGCAAAGGCACGAACTTTTGCTAAAGCACCCTCTATACTTTTATCGAACCGCGTTTCGTCACAGACTTCTGCTACCAGTTCATGTCCAGAAACGACAATTATGGCATCACTTAAAGTTTGAATTCGAAAAATGGGACCATACTCTTCCGCCAGCTTAATAAACGATAGAGTCGGTTTATCTTTATCGATTAATGGGAGATTACCCAGCGGTCCATATGTTTTCGGCTGAGGAATGGCAGATACTTTTTTTTCCATTTAAAACACCCTTTCAAAAAAGCATGAAATAAAGTGAAACTTTAATCAGTGGGGGTTTTGTTCATCCCCCACTGATTATTAGCCCTCACCAATCGGGCTTTTACGGGCAGTTGATCCCCCACCTAACTTCTTTGCTTCCGCTGAATTTTGAGGTGGGGGTCTTACTGCCCGTTAATTCGGGATAAAATATCCCATTTAATAAAGAAGAAATAGCAACTAATCGCCTGGGATAAAGATATGTAATTGATTACCTTATTTTATCTTTTCCCTAACTATTCATGATTATGATATTGCGTATAAGCTTGGCAATTAAATTTATAACTTGTAGAAAAATACTAAATTAAACTGAAGCGAATAAATATAATTGGAGCCTTTTAATGTTGGTGTTAAAAGATAATCTAGACTTGTAATGTTTATGAGAAATTGCAAACGGATCTCATCTCTTGTATTTGTTTATAAAAACGATTATTTTGATTTATTTTCTTCTAAAACACCCCAAAATAGAAAAGTTGACGAGCTTAAGATTGTAGTATTCGAAAAATCAGTAGTTTAGTTAAACCAATACGATAAGCAAGTATACCGTGTTACTAATGAAAGAGGACCTGATATGAATATCAGGTCCTCTTTCACCACATAATTATTTCACTGCTTCTTTCAGTTCTTTTCCAGCTTTAAATACCGGCGCCTTAGCAGCAAACAACTTGTAGGAATCATTATCTAACGTTTTATTCTTCTCTACCGATTTAACTTCTCGACAGCTTCCGCACTTGTATCTACACGTTTAACGAAAAAAACTAATAGTAGTGCAACAACATTCATGCCAAGCGCTACATAAAATGAATATTGAATTCCAGATAATAAAGCCTTCTGAGTTACTATTGCCTTCGTAGTTTCTGTAAAGGTTGTTGGATCTATATCAGACATTAAACTTTCAGCTTTTGTTTTTGTTACAGAGTTCATAATCGTAACAAGAATAGCAGTACCAATCGAACCGGACACTTGTTGAGCCGTATTATTAACAGCTGTACCGTGCGGATTTAAGCGAGTTGGCAATTGATTAAGACCATTTGTCATAAGTGGCATCATAACCATCGCCATCCCAAACATCCGCAGTGTGTAGATAAGAATAATATGTGTGTGACTAGAGTCAATTTGCAGACTTGCCAACATATAAGTTGAAACAGCTGTAATGGAAAGCCCCACTATGCCAAGAATCCGAGGACCATATTTATCAAATAGTTTACCTGTAATTGGTGACATAATCCCCATTATAACCGCACCTGGAAGCATCATCAGCCCAGAGCTCAGCGGCGAAATACCACGGACGTTTTGTACATAAGCTGGTGTTAAAATCATACCCGAAAACATGGCCACCGCGTTGACAATTGCAATTACAGACGCAAGTGCAAACATTGGGTACTTGTAAACACGTAAATCCAATAACGGCTCATCCATTTTTAATTGACGGATAATGAAAGCAATTAAGGCAATAGCGCCTATGATTAAGGCTGTTAAGACAACTTTATTCGTCCAGCCATCGGAGCTTGCAGAACTGAATCCATATAACAAACCACCAAAACCGACAGAAGATAATAGTAATGAGAGATAATCAAGTTTTGCATTTTTATTTTGTTTCATGACATTCTCAGATTTCCAAATCCCTAACAGTAAGCTAATGATTGCTAACGGTAAAATCATTTCAAAAAGCAAGCGCCAGTCATAATACTCTACAATATAACCTGATAGTGTCGGCCCAATTGCTGGAGCTGTAATCATAACTAGTCCAAAAATCCCCATTGCTGTTCCCCTTTTTTCTCTCGGAAAGCTTACTAGCATAATATTCATTAACAAAGGTCCCATAACTGAAGAGCCTGCCGCTTGAACCATCCGACCAGTAAGTAATAAACCAAAGTTCGGTGCTACAGCCGCTAAGGCAGTACCAAGAATAAAAATCACCATAGATGTAATAAATAGGCTCCTATTTGAAAAACGCGTTATTAAAAATGCTGATGCCGGAATTAATATACCACTTACAAGCATATACCCTGTAGAAAGCCACTGGATCGTTGAATAATCTTGAATGTTTAAATCTTTCATTATTGATGGCAAGGCTACATTTAAAAGAGAGTTATTTAGAAATGAAACAAATGCCCCAATAAAAAGGATTACAAGCATTACATATGGTGGTTTTCTTTTATGTAATGTTTCACTCATATATTTAATTGCCCCTTCATTATAAATTTCATTGATTCGTTTAAATCGTTTACATATTTGCACAAGAAAACATTACCCTTGCAGTATTTTGCCAAACTCTTCGAATGGATATTCTCTTTTTAGCAATTCCACTTGCTCAACATACCATTTTAAAATCTTTTTGTTGATGAAACCTTTATAAAAACGTTTGTTAACGGAATTTAAATTAGGCTAAAATATATAAAAGAAGCAACTGAAAATACCCTTCTAAAATAAAGTGAAACTTTAAATCAACAAGTCCACACACCCATTCCTTTAAATACAGGCTTGTAGATCTAGTTATGTAACCATCCATAAAAAGGAATATTACATAGGCTAAGTCTAACATTACATTTTTAAAGTGAGGAGAATAAGCGTATGGACCAATATTGGTATTTGAATCCAAAGGGAAACGGGGAACAATATACTAACCAAATTTCATTATATTCACAGCCCGAAATAACTAAATCTGAGGTAATGAATGATTTGAAGATTCCTGAGAATTGGAGTTATCGAGTCTATCCAGTTAGTTGGGATTCATCAGCCAATTATACGGGATTCAATCCCCAACCTCCTCCCTTCTCTTGGGGGCAGCAGCCAATCAATTATGCAGGGATAATGCCACAAGGTCATCCTGCCAATTGGACTCCATTACCAGGCCATGCAGGTTTTAATTTTCAAAAACCTCCCTTCCCCTGGGCCCAACCATTCAATCATGCAGGGATGTTCGCACAAGGTCATCTTGCCGCTTTATTATCTCCGCCAGCCAAGCCTTTTCATATCAATACCAATAACTCGGGTGTTTTTGGAAACCCTCCAGGATGGGGTAGTCCGTGGGCCCCAATGGGATGGGGAAATAACGGAGGTAACGGTCAGCTAGGAATGCTTGGAAACTTATTTACAGCAGGAAAAGGCACCATGAGTGGAGTAGGAATGATTAGTAGTCTAATCGGGATGGGGAAATTCTTCTTTTAGTTAATTAAAGTGATAGAATTGGTCCGCAGCTCAGACATTCCAACAAAATATTTCATTCTCCATTGATTTAATGTTTTCAAACATGTACTCCTCAATATATTTATTGTGTGCTTCCAATACTCCATCCAAGTTCGTCTCCTTGTCTTTCAATTTATAAAAAAATCTGTTGCAACTCTTTAGACAACAATTCCAGTTCATAAAAAATCGATAAGTTCATAACAAAAACGCCATCTCTTCCTATGATTCTAGGGAAAGAATAGCGTTTTTGTTACGTAACAATTAAGTTGTTCCATTCTTATTTATTCAATAATTTCATTGTCATTTCTCTGCATTTTTAGCCTGATAGCGATATTATCATAACCCGTAAAATGCCATTTCTTTTACTTATGCTTTGCTAAAAATTCTGTTATGCGACGATATACATATATTTCATTTTCTTTTTTTGAAAATCCATGCCCTTCATCGTCTAATACTAGGTATTCTACATCTACGCCTTGTTCTTGCAACGCTTGAAAAATTTGATCCGATTCTTCCTTTACAACTCGTGGATCATTTGCCCCTTGGATGATAAGGAGTGGTTTATTCATTTGATTTAAGTAAGTAATTGGTGAATCTTGTATAAGCTTATCTTTATCATTATTAATATCACCTATTAAATTAACTGCGAGCGGTTTCCAATTTTCAGGCATAGATTCGATAAAACTAAATAAATTGCTAGGTCCAAAAATGTCAATGGCTGCACGGAAATACTCTGAATGACGCCCGTGAAGCAATAAGGTCATATATCCTCCATAACTACCGCCCATAACAAATAATTTATCAGGAGTTGATATCCCCTGTTCAAATAACCATTCGATCCCTGCTACACAATCTAAACGCGGTGCTTCTCCCCAATCACCTTCAATCATTTTTTTAAACGTTGAACCATATCTTGTACTACCTCTAAAGTTTGGCGCAAAAATATTATATCCCTGCCTTAATAAATATTGAAATAATGCTCTGAAATCTTTCGTCTCAGCACTTTGTGGACCACCATGAGGCCAAAATATTGTATATCCGTTTTGTACTTCTCCTTTCGCCCGAAATAATAATGCTTCTATGTTTAACCCCTCAAAAGAGGCATATGTTATAACATCCGGTTCAACAAAAGAAGATTCAGATAGACCAATAACATAGTTTTTTGTTAATGCTGCCCATTCTGTATCTCTATTCTTCTTGTAATAGATGTTTGCTGTTTTCGTCGCACTTTCACCTAGTAAATATAAATTTTCCGATTTTGTAATTTCAATTTGACTTATCGTATCTACCGGAGAATTCAATAGAATTAACTCTTTTTTATCCCATACAAATTTATATAACCTATCTGTAACACCTTTCGACGAAACAATGTAGCCATTTTTTGTTTCAGCATGCCATTTTATATCGGATATATCTTCCTTCTCTATTTTACAGATTGGTTTGAATTCCTGTTTATTTAAATCAAAAGAAGCTACATAGGAAAACTCTTCTTCATAATTTGTAACGAAAATCACTGTATTTTCATCAATATAAGAAATAGAGCCTACAGTATGTTCTTTCTCACTGGAAGGTACTAAACAAATAAGTTCTTCTCCCTTTTTTACATATCCTACATTATACGTATTACTATATGAATTTAAAACAATGTAACTTGATTCATTCGGACTTACTGCCTCTACATATGTAGGTGTCTCCACACCAGTTAACAACAGCGTATCTTCTTTTGTGCGTATATTATAACAACGAGAGTTTAAGAACATTGGGTTATCTTTACTTGTGACATAGTATAATCGTTCCCCATCCTCTGTTAAATGCACAAAGTAATCCTTTTCTGTCTCTCCTGCTGGAATCAATTCAAGCAATCCACCACCCTCTGGTTTTAATGCATAAATATGATAATTTTCATCCCCATCTTTATCAAATCCAGCTAAAATAAATCGATTTAAAGAATCCGTTTTAATAAAATTGCTTGATTGATTACAATATGTTAATGGATAAGGGGATAAATTGGGTAAATCCATCGCCCATAAATTAGAATGACCATTTAAGTTTGTACTAAAAATTAATTTCCCTTCATCTTCACTAACTGTAAACCTACCAATACTATAGGATCTAAAAAATTGTTCAGCAGCTTCCATAGGAAATTGAATCATCTTTCTTCCTCCACTCTACCTTATATCTAAAAATTCAGAACATCTTATATATAAAGATTCTACATTTTCCTATTTATCCCTTTTTGGTTTTATTTAGATTTACTTCTACCTTCTACTTCTTCTTATTAACATTACATAACGATGCGGAGAGTTTTTTAAACAACTCTTCTTTTAGCCGTGAATATATTCTTTACTATTTCACGATTACTTCTCATTCGATATTACTCACTAATTATCCCTCAAAGCGAAAAATAAGCGGGGAATTAGAGAGCAAAATCTACCATATACTTTTATTCAGCTAACTTCTCACCAGTAACAATCTTCATAAAAGCAGCTGCGTCTTTCTCTGCTAATTGAGCGTACTGATTATTCCCCGCCATTATTTCTACTTTATCCTTATTAGGACTAATCCACATTTGATATAAAACAGCTTTCGCTTCTATTTTCGGATTTTTAAACTGAAAAACAAACTGATAATCAGCTGAACGAGACATTTCCACCTTTTTATTTTCAAAGTTAGTATCATTTAATATTTTCTTTACTTGCAATACTTTATTCTTGTCTGTAACTACCTTCAAATCCTCATAATGATTATCACCAGCATGTTTTTGTACTTCGATTGTTTGATCATGATTTCCTATATTATTTGAACAGCTGGTTACTACAAATAAACAAATCACGCTGAAGACTAAATACAAACTTCTCATTTGCATAGCGCTCTCCGCCTTTAGTGTATATAATAGTTCACTTCCATTACGCTTTTAAAATGTAAAATAAGAATACACCCCATAAACTACAAATAAGATTAATAGAATAGAAATGCCGAGTACCGTATATATGATCCATTTTAAATTTGAGTTCATATAATCCTCCTCCTACTCCCCGACAATTCCAGTATATAACAAAAAAGCATTGGTTACCCAATGCTTTTTACACTTACGCAAATAGAGACGTATTCGCATATAAAGCTGGTGAACCACCTGAATGTACGAATAAAATATTGTCTTCCTTATTAAATTTACCTTTTCTAATTAAGTCGATTAATCCCGCTACCGCCTTACCTGTATACACTGGATCAAGTAAAATACCTTCTGTTTTCGCAAGTAACTGAACTGCCTCTACCATTTCCGGCGTTGGTAACGCATAGCCTGGCCCTACATATTCATCAAAGCACGTAACAGCGTCGCGCGGGATAAAGTTTGGAATACCAACGTGTGCTGAAGTTTCATCTACAAGTTTTGCTACTTTCTCTTCTTGCTCAGCTTTTCCTCTACTTACGTTAATCCCGATTACAGGAATATGGCTTTGCGTTCCAGAAAAACCAGTAATTAAACCCGCATGCATACCGCCGCTTCCACTTACACAAACAACTGAACTGAAATCAATTCCTTGCTCAAATGATTGCGCCATAATTTCTTGGGCACAAGCAACGTATCCCATTGCGCCCGTAGGGTTTGATCCACCAACTGGAATTACATATGGTGTACTACCTTTTTCACTTACTTCTTGTGCTACTTTATGCATCTCTTCCATCAGGTCTGCTCCGTTCGGTACAACAATGACGTTTTCAGCACCTAATAAGTGATATAAGAAATAGTTTCCGTTAAAGTCTCTCTTCTCTTCTGGCTCAAGCCCTTCCTCTAATACAAGAATACATTTCATTTTTTCTTTTACCGCAGCAGCAAGTGTCAGGCGGCAATGATTTGACTGAATACCACCAGCTGTAATTAACGTATCTGCACCCTTTTCCTGTGCATCCGCAACTAAAAATTCTAACTTTCTCGTCTTATTGCCACCGGCTGTTAAACCAAGTAAATCATCTCGTTTAAAATAAATAGTCGGGCCACCAAGTGCTTCAGAAAAATTGTTTAACTTTTCAATTGGTGTATATGATTCTGTATATTTTTTTCTCGGGAATTTAGCTAAATTCATTGTAACGCTCCTTTTGTACTTCTTTCGCAATATATGTAACGTTACTATTATTACATGTAAAAATGGTGAAGTCACCTTTCTCGGTTAAAAATGTATTAGAATTTCATTTTGATAAGTAAAACCGTATTAATGATTTTAACTTAATTACGGTACATGAAATTTATATCAACGATTTTTTAAATATATCGTTCATTACTTACAATATATCAACGATTTTTTAAATATATCGTTCATTACTTACAATATATCAACGATTTTTTAAATATATCGTTCATTACTTACAATATATCAACGATTTTTCAAATATATCGATCGTAACTTGCAGTATATCAACGATTTTCTTAATATATCGATCTATCGACAAAAAACGACAGACAGGCAACCCCTTTCTCATCAACAAAAAAAGAGCCCACACATTCAAATGCAGACTCCCTCCAATCACTTATTTACCGAAAAACGAAGTAACTGCGTTAATCCCGGCTCTAAATTCATTTCACCTTTATGGCGTACGTATACGACTTTATCTCCATCAAATTTCGGAGGATTTGCTTGACTATACGTATGCCACTCATTCGTTCCTTCTATAGAATACTCCATATATTCATTTGCACCGACAATTATATTTTTACGATCATCTGCCGTTACATTTGGTGCCATCTGCGCAATTTTTGAATCACTAATTAATAACTTCTTTATATCCTTATCACGTTTGTAATCGTAAGCTGTCACAATTACATCGTTACCATACGCTTTCACTTGTAACCCTTGTTTAAATGAATAGCCATCTGGAGCAGTTTTCTCTCCTCCATTTGGTCCTGCTGACATCCAGCCTGTTTCAATCCCGCCCGTATTTACAACAGTGAAGCCTTTTTCATCTCCGCCTGTAATTTTCTTTTTACCAGCCCAGTCAGGTAAGTTTAAATCCCAATGTGTATGACTCGTGAAGAAAACAACCTGCGGATAGTCTTTTAATATATCGTACAATTTATCCACGTTTAAATAATCTTGTAAATATGGTGATTGTCTTGATCCAGATACTGTATCAGGTAAAACGTGATGAGAGAAAATAAAGATTGGCTTATTTTTATCTTTTTGACTATACTCTTCTAAATTTTGTTTTAACCAACCTAATTGCTCATCACTCATATATACTTCGTCCCACATTTTTGAATCGTGGTATTTCATATATTTTTCAGTTCCTAAAAATAAAAGTGGATAGCCATCTAATTCTTTTTTATGATATACCTTTTCTTGTCCACTAAATTGTAAGTAGCGACCAAATAGTGTTTCTTCCGTTACACCATTTGGCCATGTACTTTGAGAGAGTTTCCCATCCGCTGTCCATTTACCAGCATAAAACTCATGATTCCCAACAGTAGACCATACATTTTCTGGATGCTTATTTTTATTTAACACACGCTTTACATCATCATATTGTGACTGTTGTCCAGTCGGCGTTATATCCCCATTCATAATAAGCGCTCTAGAAAGTGGCGTCACTTTGTTCATATCTTTTAGCACATGATCAAAATCCCCTAAATCCCCTTGAATATCACTAATAACGTTAAAAGTTGTAGCTGATTTTCGGACTTGCTCTTTCCCTTCCGCATGCACTGAAAACGTCGGTAATAATGCAGTCATAACTGCTAACGAAGCAACCGTCTTTTTCATACAAATTCTCCCCCTAATAATAGAATGTACAAACTGACATGTTCTGCTTTCTCTTAGGTGCTTGTCCAATTCACATTATAGGGGGCGATTGTAAAGATTAATGGAATAAAAAATTAAGTGTTTTTTAAGAGATTTTGTCTTTTTTACACGCCCCATTTAACAATTAACACTAATTTTTCTATTAACCTACTAATATTAACTGAATGTAAATTTATACGATAAATCACTTCGTTTAATATGTTGTGTTTTAATTTCCTTTACACAATTTCAATAAAGTACTTTACCATTTTAAATTCTCTTCATTAATCCTCAATTTCTATTCCAGCTTGTTTTAATGGTTCTAATACTTTCGGGTAACACATTGAAATATATTCCACTGTTTTTAAATTTTTTAGATTTTGAAATCCTTCAACAGATATAACATCAAATAAACTGTCTTCACCGTCCCAATCAGGCTTTAAAATATGATAAATTTCATTCCCACCATCAAAGCAAAGGGACTCAATCTTTTCCAAATCACTTGTTTCCAAAATTAACTCTTCTAAAAAAGCTCTAATTTCAACAATCGGGCCAGCTTCTGCATACCATTCAAAATTATTCGTATACTTATCTATTAAGTCTTTTAATTCTTTTAAAAATAATGGCTCTTTATCTAATAAAGCTTCAATTACTACTAATTTAAAATTAAAATCCTGAAACATCTCACTCTTTCCCATTTTAAATTCCTCCTATATTACTCCTGTCCTAAAGTTTTAATCTCCTTTACACAACTTCCAAAAAGCACTTTACCTTTTTAAATTCTCTTCATTTAATCCTAACAGCCCTGGTAAAATAAAACACCCATCTTTTCTAATCAGTACATCATCAAACCAAATTTCACCCCCGCTATACTCTGATCTTTGAATATTCACTAAATCCCAATGTATCGCTGATTGATTCCCGTTTTCTGCACCTTGTAACGAATCCCCAATTGCTAAATGATAACTACCATTTATTTTTTCATCAAATAACGTATTATTCATCGGATGTAGTATGTAAGGGTTAAAAGCCAGTGCAAACTCTCCGATATATCTTGCTCCCTCGTCCGTATCAAGAATTCGATTTATTCGCTCTGTATCGTTTGCATATGCCTCTATTATTTTCCCATCCTTAATATGTAACTTAATATTTTGAAATGCATAACCTTGTTGAATAGATACTGTATTGAACGCTACTATCCCATTCACTGAATTTTTGACAGGTGCTGTATATATTTCGCCATCAGGTATATTATCTGTACCATCTCCCTTTAAAACACCGATTCCTTCAATGGAAAAATTCAAATCCGTACCATTCCCAATGATTTTCACTTGTTTTGTCTTTTCCATTAATTCTTTTAACGGATCCATTGCTTTCGACATTTTTTTGTAATCTAACGTACAAACATCATAATAAAATTTCTCATAAGCCTCGGTACTCATATTCGCTTCTTGCGCTGAAGCCGCATTCGGAATTCGAGTTGTCACCCATCTCGTTTTATACACTGCTTCACTATGAGCCTTTCCAAATACCTTTTGATATAATTTCATTTTTTCTGCTGGTACATCTGCTAATTCGTATGCATTTCTAGGACTACGGAGATTAATATATACTTGCATCTTACTTAAACGGTAACACTCCCAATCTGCAAATAACTTAAACTGCTCTTCAGATCCAGACAAAATTAATTGCCTCGTAACAGAAACGTCACGCATTGATACATGTGCATATCCACCTGCTTTTTCCACTGACTTAATAATTTCACGAACTACTATAGGGTCTATTTCCGTAACACTTTGAATTAACACATGATCACCAGGTTGCACTTTAGTAGAATGGTTGACTAGTATATCTGCTAATTTAGATAATCCCCTCTTCATTACGTCCCTCATCCTTTCATTTCCGTTTCAATAGCTTAATAAAAAATAAAAAGAGAACTACTCTCTTTAAGCAATTCTCTTTTTCACCCAAACGATAGATATAAAATAAACCCTTAAAAATAATTCTGTAACGTTGGCATTGCAGCTATACTAAAGTATAGAATCCAAGGTACTAACCACGCGTCACAAAGCTTCATTAACATAGTTTTCTTAACAAGCGCTGCGATAAAAGCTAAAAAAGACGGAAGCAACAAAATAAAAAATACAATGATATATACTTCTTTATCAAGTAATTGAGTGCTATAAGGGTTGAAATATAGAAAAATAATTGAAAGGATAAACATACTTACAGCAGCTTTTACACCTAAATAAACATTTAAATTATTCTTCACAATTTCCCTACTTCCAATAGCACCATGCTTAATACTTTCCAGCACTATACCTCATTACAATAAAAGTTACTCCCCTTCTAGTTCGCTTTAAAATTATAAATCGGCTTAATAATATGTTTAATATCAATTGTGTCCTTTGTATTCTCAACAATTTCATCCATTGGCTTATATACCATTGGTGCTTCATCTAAAGTACTTTCTGCAACAGATGTAGTCCAAACCTCTGTCATTGTATTTTGAAAATCCTCTAAGTTAAGTACTTCTTTCGCCTTCTTACGGCTCATAATACGTCCTGCTCCATGAGGGCCAGAAAAGTTCCAATCTGGATTTCCTTTACCAAATGCAATGATAGAACCGTCTCTCATATTAATTGGAATGATTACTCGTTCATCTTTCTGAGCTGAAATAGCACCTTTTCTTAGAATCATATTGTCCATATCGATGTAGTTATGAATTGTAGTGAATTGATCTGTTACTTTCCAATCCATTTTAGTGACGATTTCATCAATCATTGCTTTACGATTTAACTCCGCATATTTTTGAGCAATTTTCATATCATTCATGTAATCTTTAAATCCTTGTCCTTCTAAATAAGCTAATTCTTTGCGAATCACCGGTTTCTTAATTTCACGTAAAGCTTCATGTATTTCTTGTTGTCTACCTTCTTTCGTTAAACGTTCAATGATTTCTTCTTTAATAGATTTAACGTTTATAAGTTGCTCGTAAGCAAAGTTTTGATAATACTCTGCTACCTGTTTCCCTAAATTACGCGAACCACTATGAATGACAATGTATACATTTCCTTTATCATCCTCATTCAGTTCGACAAAATGATTGCCCCCGCCAAGTGTACCAATACTTTTTTGAGCACGTTGCAATGTAAACGGGGCTCTTACACTATCAAAATTAATCATTTTTGAAAATCTATGTTCCTTATCTCGAATACGAAAACCACTTGGGACAAATTTACGTATCGTTTCGTCTAAGTGATCGAAGTTGATTTCCTCTTTTTTCTTATTAATCATAACAACTTCCATGCCACAACCAATATCGTACTTACCTCTCAGTTTCCTGAAAGAGTGGACTATACCTTCTCTACAGTCATCGAGATATGCAGTCTCTACTGTAGGCTCACCGTATTAATTATTCCTCTTCAATTCAAAATGGATGAGGAATAATTCTGTACCTTAGTCTGCTAACATGGTACAAGTCTCTGAACCATTCGATTATGTCACCATAACCACTGGCTGCTGATTGCCCTCGCCTTTTATCGTTAGGGTTCCCAGTCAATTGAGTGAGTAGTTTAAAGTCTAAGCCGATTAGTTAACCCCGACTAAATTAGGAACAATCTTATCTTGAATTGTCATTGTTGTCCCAATCGTACAACCTGCACCCGCATGTGTATCTGGCATAATACGGATCTTGCTATCCTTTACGAATTGTTGGTTACAAAGATCAATAATTTGACCTGCTGCAGTTTTTTCTACATTCGTAGTAAACACTTTTGCTTCATTGTATTTCCCTTGTAATTTCAACATCTTCTATTTCCCCTTTCCTTTAGTTTCTACAAAACATTAATTTATAGATATTATATATTTATAATTATATTTTCCACCACTACAGCTCATTTCCTTTTTTATAAAGAAAGACACAGAGATTCCTCTCCATGCCTGTTAATTTCCTACCTCTTCACCGCATGCACATAATGTACCGTCTCGAAAGCTTTCAAATAATCATTTCTTCCGGCAAAATATAATGTATTTATATCCTCTGGTGATAAGTGCTCATAAATGAGTAAACCTGAATTCTCTAACAATACTTCCATTTCGCGATAAGAATAACATGACTTCATCGGTTCTCCGCCTACCGCTGCCATTTTTACCATATTTTCAACTCGGTTAGACAACCCTTTTTCCGTAAATAAGTTTTCATCGGGATAATCGAAAACGATAGAACTCCCTTCTGGAATCATCTCAAACAAGCACTCTATTAAACTAGCAAGTTCCTCTTTCGTTAAATAGTACGTAACACCTAAAAGGCTAAAGAAAGTCTTTTTATGTTCAAATCCTTCATTGCGTAACTGTTCATAGGAAAATCCTTTCGTAAAATCCATTGAAACAAAATGAAGGTTATTTGGAACTTCAAGTTCTACTTCTTTTATTCTTTCCTTCTTAAACGCCTGTGTAGAAGGATGATCCACTTCAAATATTTCTATTTTATTTTCTAATTCTCGGTGTCTAAAACTGAACGTATCTAAGCCTGCACCGAGTATGACGTATTGTTTCGCTCCTAATGTAATTTCATGTAGTAATACTCTTTCACAATATGCAGCACGTGCTAAAGGTGTTGGTGATAACTGAACTTGCGTAATCCAATTTAATATTTCTTTTGGTTTTTCTTGAAACTGCTCTGCAATGTCTTTATTGAAAAAGTGAATCCCTTGAACCATATTCGTTTCAATATTGTTACGTTCTTTTTGTGAAATGAAATCTTTAGCTACATAATCATCAAAGATTTTAGGATTATCAAATTCACTATGATACGCCCTTCCGAAAGCTGATACTAACGACGTTACACTTGCTTCACCTTGTTTCACGCACATACACTCTCCTTCATTTTCACAACAAAAATAGGGTTCCCCTGGCCAGGAGAACCCTATTATACACCTTATTTTTATATTGGTAAATTATAGCATAAATAAGTTTTTTTGTCAAGTTTCCAGCCTGCTACGCTCCAACAATTTTTGTAATCTCTAGCAGGAAGATTTCGATCTACACCGAATATTCCAGTTCATAACAATACAAATGGAGGGCGTCATGAAAAGATTAATCATCATTACAGTTGGAAAAACACACAGTGGAAAAACTACATTTGCAAGAGCATTAGAAAAAGAGTTACCCCACTCTTTCGTTATGGATCAAGATAATCAAGCTGAATTTATTAACACGTATTATGAAAAATTACAACCGACAGAAGGATCAAATACACTAAAGCACAGTCTTTCAAAATTCATTGTTGATTATGCGAAAGAACATACAAATTTACACCTTATTATTTGTAACTCAAATAGAAGCCTAAACGGACGAATGTATTTGCTAAATGAATGGTTTAAGAAGGAGGAATATATACGCGTATTAGTTCACTTTGACATCCCAGATGATGTACTTTATGAAAGAGTGGCTAGAAGCACGCGGAGTACGAATATTTTTAGAGGTGGATATTCTAGTTTCAAAGAAGTACTTGATCGACAACAAACTGAATCACTTCACGATGATGTGGTAGATCCTATAGAAAACGAAGCTGATTATTTGTTTGTTATTCGTAACAGTAAGGATGTAAACTCTACTATATTAAAAATTGTCCATCTTGCTAAAGAGTTCTCCCCTATCCGAAATAAGAGATTATAAAAATTACATAATCATAGATTATTATGCAAATACTTCCTCTAGACGGCGCAGATGGTATATAATGATGGAAGAATCTACTTCTATATGCTCAATTTTACACAAAACAGCTCATGCATATGAAAGAAAAGAGGTACAAAAATATGAAAACAAAACAAACAATTGCTGCGTCTACACTAGCTTTAGCAATGATTGCTGGCGCGAACTCTGCTCATGCGGAAGTAAATGATGCTACTCCTCAGCAAAGTACGGGAGATCGATTAGCTGAAATTAAGCAACATAAACAAGAGTTAGATGCGAAATTACAGCAACACAAAGAAAACGTGGATCAAACATTAAATGAACTTAACAAAGTTAAGGAAAATGTTGATACAAAGGTGAATGAACTACATGAACGCAAACAAGTTGCTGATGAAAAAATTAACGAAGTTAAACAGCATAAACAAGAACTAGATGCAAAACTTCAGCAAGACAAACAAATCGCCGAAGATAAAATCGCTGAAATTAAAGAGCATAAAAAACAAGTAGAAGATAAAGTTGCTGAAGTAAAAGAACATAAGCAAAATATCGATAACAAAGTGAATGAGATTAAAGAACATAAACAAACTGTCGATGAAAAAGTGAATGAAATGAAGCAACATAAAGAGAACATTGATCAAAAGGTTAATGAACTTAAGGAAGTTAAAAAACAAGTAGATGAAAAATTAGCTGAGTTAAAGAAAGCGAAACAAACTGCTGAGGACAAACTCGCTGAACTAAAAGAAAACAAGCCGAATACTGGTAACACGTTAGAGGAACTTAAGAAAATTAAAGGCAATTTAGACAGTCTTTCCGCTAACTTAGAACTAGCTAAACAAGATGTAAAAAACAAACTAGCTGAATTACAAAAGGCTAGAGAAGATTTACTAAATAAAATTAACGAAATTAAACAATCGAAACAAACTGTTTCAGACGATTTAACAAAGAAAAAACAAGACTTAGATATTAAAATCAACGACTTTAAGCATACTGAGAAAAAAATTGACGACAAATTAGCTGAGTTACATACAACGAAGCAAAATGTTGATAACAAGATTAATGAAGTATCACAGTCTAAACAAACGCAAGCAGATAATGGTACTAAAAACAATAACGCTAAAGAACTTCCTAACGCTGGTAGCGAGCAATCAAACAATATGGCTCTAGGAATGCTATCTGTATTAGGCGGGATTTTATTAGTAACACGCAATAAAATTAAAACCTTATTCTCAAAATAAAGCCATTATACTTATTAAAAACAATTATACAAAGGCCAACCGCATGTACGGTTGGCCTTTTTCTTTATATTAACTGTCCATCTCTCAGCGTCAATATACGATCACATACATCAAGCATTCTTTCATCATGTGTAATCATAATTGCTGCTTTTTGGCTCTCTTTCACTTCACGTTTCATCATTTCTACAACTTCACGCGCACGTTTTGAGTCTAAGCTTGCCGTTGGCTCATCCGCTAATATTAAATCCGGATTGTTCATGAACGCACGAGCGATTGCTACCCTTTGTTTTTCCCCGCCAGATAGTTGATTTGGATAATGATTCTTTCTTTCTCCTAATCCAAATGCCGCTAATAAATGATCCGCACGCTTTTCGGATTCTTGTTTACTTTCCTTTTTTAGCTTTGCAATGTAAAGCAATTGTTCTTTCACATTTAAATATGGAACAAGATTTGCGAACTGGAAAATGAAGCCGATTTTTTTCAAACGAATGTCTGTCATTTCCTTTTCTGATAGCTTCGTAATATTTTGCTCACGAATGTAAATATCCCCTTTTGACGGTGATAATAGTGCACCCGCGATTGATAATAATGTACTTTTCCCTGATCCAGAAGGACCGACGATTCCGATAAACTCTCCAGCTTTCACATCAAGCGACATCGGATGAAGGGCTGTTACTTCCGTATTCCCTTCTCCGTACACTTTACTTACTTTGTCTAATTTCAATAATGAAGTCATTACATCCCGCCTCCAATTGCTTCTAATGCATCAACTTTTAATACTTGGTATAACGAAATAAGTGTTCCTAAAATACTAATTACGATAAAGATTGCTGCGTATTGTACAATCATCGGTGTTGTTAATAAGAACGGCATACCCGCTGGTAAAATTTGTTCTAACCCTTGTACAAGAACGATACTAATTACCATCGCAACGACTGATAAGAATAACGCCTGTACGACTAAGCTATTTGCTAAATATGAGTTCTTTGTACCAATTGCTTTTAATACACCTAATTGCTGTGTTTTTTGTAGTGTAATAACATAGAAGAATACACCGATTAATAACGCAGCGATCACAAGTAAGAACGCAATGATCATCGTTAAAGTTCCTTGCTCTTCTTTAAATCCTGGAATACTTTGCAGTACTTCTTTTTTATCGATAACGTGAGCATTTTTAATTTCTTTATCTGTGTTAAGTGCAATTGCACTATAATCTTTTTGGTTTGGTTGTGAAATAGATCCCCATACGTCTTCATTTACATAGACGACTGGTGTATGGCTAAACATTTGATCTTTCGTAAATCCGACGATTGTAAATTCTTTCTTTGAAACAGGATCGATAATTGTATCTCCAATATCGATTCCCTTCTCTTTAATCGATTCATCAGCAACCATTTCATTATTTGCTGTACCTAATTTCTCACCTTTTACAATGTTCGGTTCTAAAAATGAATCGCGTTCACTTGAAAAAATAGCGATATCAACCTTTTTCGAACTATCTTTCTTTTCATACGTTGAAACTTTCACCCGAAATGGAACTGCCTCTTTCTCGCCTACTTGACTTACTACGTTATCTACATCGTCTTTCTTAATTTGTGAACGAAGTAATTTATTTTCCGCATCATCTGCTAAAACGAACTTATTTGCCTCCATATTTTGAATCGATGAAGCATTATCATATGATAATCCATTTGCTAATCCTGAAATAACAAGGACTAAAAATGATAATAAAACCATGATAAGTCCGATTAATCCGTATCTTAATTTTGATTGTTTCAATTCACGCAGAGCTAAAAACATTATGCTCGCTCCTTCCTCTTTCTTTCTATGCACTAATCATAAAAAAGAAATATGAACGGAATATGAACAGAAGATTACAGAGTAAAAAAATAAATTTTCTGAAAGTATTGAAAATAAATAGAATCCTTGATACAATTCAGTCAAATAATATTGACCGAGTAATTTAATTCAAGGAGTTGATCATGTTGAAGCCCGTATTAACACTAACTACTTATAGCCAACTAAAAGCATTAAGCGATCCATTACGTGCCGAAATGATGATACGTCTATGCGAACGTCCTTATACTGGACAATTACTATCTGAGAAATTCGGCATTTCAAGGGCGAAAATTCATTATCATTTAAAAGAATTAGAAAAGAATGGTCTTATAGAGATCGTTTATACAGAAGAAAAGAATGGGATTGTTCAAAAGTTTTATCAATCTGTCGCTAAAGGCTTCACCCCTGCCGCAGATCTATTACCTCATTTAGAAATATTAAGCGAATCAGGTCGCCAAATCTTTTTACAAATGATAGAAAGAACGAAAAGCCAAATTCTCGCTGCACCAGAAGAAGCTTTTACATTACAAAATGCAAGTGAAGATCCAGCTAAGTGGAATTACGTTTCATCCTGCTGGGAATTTGATGCTACGCCAGAACAATTTCAAGTGTGGGTAAAAAAGTTTTATGAATTAATGGCTGAATTAAACGAAATCACAAAAGGTGCAGATAAAGATCCGAATAGTAAACCTTATTATATTTCTACTACTGCACTTCAAATCGCTGAGAGAACAATGCAGCAATTTATTAAAAAAGAAGAAAAATCGTAATACGATTTTTTTTACATAAACGGTCAAATTTATTTTACCGAATAAATTTATTATAAAGGAGTAGATAAAGTGGACATATTAAAAAACCGGAATTTCCTCTTATTATTTTTAGGAAGAATTTTCACCCACATAGGAGATAGTTTGTATTATGTAGCCGCAATGTGGCTCGTATACAAATTAAGTGGTAATCCTTTTTATTCTGGATTGGCTGGTTCCCTTACGTTATTACCTTCTGCATTACAATTTCTTACTGGTCCATTCGTTGATAGATGGTCAATAAAAAACACCCTCGTCATCACACAAGTTTTGCAATGCATTCTTATTTTAATCATTCCTATTACACACTACTTCGACCTACTAACAGTCCAACTACTACTCATCATCATGCCCATCGTAGCCTTTATCGAACAATTCGCCTATCCCGCACAATCAAAAGCTTTACCACTTCTACTGCATAAAACACAATTATTAAAAGGAAATTCACTCTTCTCATTTGCATATCAAGGCATTGATTTAATTTGTACGACTCTTTCTGGAATATTAGTAGCACTATTTGGCGCCATTACTTTATATGTAATCGACTCCTTTACATTCGCGATTACTGCCCTTTTGTTCTTTTCATTAAAAATGCCAAAACAAACTGAAGCAGACACAACACTTTCAACTAAACAATATTTTACTGATTTAAAAGAAGGGTTTTCAATCGTATTTCGTTCCTTAATGGGCGTCTTCTTAATTGGTTCCGTTGTCGCTAATTTTTCAATCGGTATGACGATGGCAATACTCCCTTCTTTCGCTGATTCGTTAGGCGGTGTAAAATTATATGGTTTCTTTTTAGCCGCTATATCCGCCGGTTGTTTAATTGGAGCACTATTCAGTTCATGGGTTGGTAAACATAATGTTGGCCGTGTCTCCATTATTAGCTTTGCGACTGGCGCTTTCTTTTGGTTTCTCTCAACGGTTGTACCGTTTCAATGGCTATCCATTTTTTTATTCGGCTTAGCTTGGATACCAATTGGTGCGACCAACATATTATTTGCAACTATTGGTCAAATTGTAATTCCAAACCAATATCTTGGGCGCATCAATTCAGTCACACGGAGTATGGGCACAATTGCTATGCCGCTTGGCTCTTTAATTGGCGGATACACTGCGAATGTATATAGTAGCCAACTCATTTTCGCGCTTGCTAGCATCGGGATTTTATTCATTTCCCTCGTATGGCTGCTTCATCCAAAATTACGTGCTTTGCCGAAAGCTGATGAAATTACGGCAGATACTTTTGGGCTTCGGTTTAAGGAAGAACGCGGGAAAGGTGCGGCTTTATAGCAAACCAAACATAACCCCGTTCTAAATTGGGGACGGGGTTAAAAATATAGTTATTTCATTTTGGATGTAAAATACTTCACTAAAAATATAACAATAAAGTCGTTTGAATATCTAAAATTTATTCAACAATAGCACCAACTAAAAGGTTCTGTTAACGCTTTGATGGCCATGCCCCCTGCATTTTCCTTAATTGAATAATTTGGCCTGTATGATAAGCATCATGAAGCATGATGTCCAGTAATTTACCTTCAAGTGAATTTTGTTCAAGCTCTCTTTCAGAAATTGCACTTAATACCTGTCTTAAATTACGCTGAGCATTTTCAGAGCGTTCAACGACTTCCTTCCATTCCGTATCATTATTAGATTGCTTAGTAAGATAAAAGGTGTCATTACCGTCAAGATTATGTGTCCATTCACGTCCTTCCAAGTTTGCAGCAAGTCTTTCTTTGTAATAAGTGAGATGATTAACATTCTCCCAAATGGTATTCGTTGTCTCTCCAGCTGGTTTCCACATAGCCTGTTCAGCTGTAAGTCCTTCTATAGCATGTTTAAACGGTGCATACCAACTCTCTTTGTCGAATGTTGAATCTAGTACGTTTAATAACAAGTCAATTCGTTTCAAAGTAATTTCCTCCCTACACAGTTCAAGTTTTAATACACTCCCTCTAACTCTGTAGAGATTCTACATTTTTAAATAAACTTCCTCCTAATCCCACTCCATAAACTCATCCGATTATGCAATTAAAATGACTCATATTTTTTCATTTTACACGTATACTAGCGACAAAAAAAGAAGAGGCTGTTCCCAAACAGCCTCTTCTATCTATTTAGGAAGCTCCACCCGAACAGTCGTCCCTTCCCCTTTCGTGCTATATACCGAAACGGTCCCTTTATGCAGTTCAACAATCTTCTGCACGATTGATAATCCTAAACCGCTACCTTCTACGTTTCTTGCCCTTGCTGTATCTACTTTGTAAAAACGGTCAAAAATACGATCCATTTCTTCTTTTTCCATACCGATTCCGTTGTCTGATATAGAAATTATAACGCTAGACTCTAACTCTTCCACGAAAAACTCAATCGTTCCACCATCGTTTGAAAACTTAATGCTATTCGTGAAAATGTTACTCCATACTTGATGAAGTAAGTTTTCATCACCTTGAATTGTAATGTCCGGCACATCAAATTCAACGGCGATATCTTTTTCCCGCCATTTCCATTCAAGCATAAAAATGACGTCTTTAATTTGTTTTTGTAAGGAAAAGTCTTTTATTTGTAAAACCTTTTCCTCCTTATCTAATGAAGCAAGCGTAAGTAACTGTTTACATAAACTAGACATTCGCTTACTTTCGCCCTCAATAATTTGTAAGTAATGATTTCTTTCTTCCACGCTCATCTTTTCTGTTTGCAATGTCTTCGAAAAACCTTGTATGGAAGAAAGCGGTGATTGAAATTCATGCGAAACATTTGAAACGAATTCTTGTCTCATTTCATCTAGTTCTTTAATACTTTTCGTCATCTTTTGGAAGCTTGTAGATAACGTTCCTATTTCATCTTTTCGTTTTACGTCTAATTCAATTTTATATTCCCCACTCGCAATTTTTTGCGTAGCCTTCGTAAATTTACGGATTGGGCGAACGATATAACCTGCTGCAATCGCTATAAAAATAATACTTAATAGTACGATAAACCCAAGTAATACCGCTAAGAAAATTCGCATTTCGCCAAATTGGTTCTGAATGTCAGGACGAATAAATAAAGCGTACTGTTTATCACCGTGTTGCACTGGTACACCGACACTATTTATTAATTCATTATCGAAAAATCCTGTAATAAAAAGACGCGTTGGATACGTAGAAACACCATTAAACGTTTCTCCTTGCAATACTTTATGAACAGTAGCATCGCTAATAGACGTCTTACGAAACGCATTGCCGATACGCTTTCCATTCTTTTGATCATCGACAATATAAATTTCATACCCTAACTTTGCGATAGAATGTAAGTACGCCTCTTGATTTTCTTCACTTTGCTTTTCATATAACGATTTAACTTCTTCAGCATACTTTAAAATCTTTTCACTGTTATACGGTTTTAACTTCACTTGATAATATACGTTCGTTAATAAAAAGCCGATAATACTACTAAGTAGCATAATGCCGACCGTCATAAATACAAATCTAGAATATAGTGATTTCATCTTATTTCAACTCCAACTTATACCCGAGGCCGCGCACTGTCGTAATTTGAAAATCATCCGTTCGTTTTGAGAAACGATCTCGTAGTCGCTTCACATGAACATCAACTGTTCGTTCATCTCCTTCAAAATCCATTCCCCATACTAATTCAATTAATTCTTCTCTTGAAAATGTTCTTCCAGGATAACTAGCAAGTTGTGATAATAGCTCAAATTCCTTTAAAGGAAGCAAAATTGTTTGGCCGTTACACTTTACTTCCACACCTTTTCGATCAATTGTCGTTCCGTGCAACGTAATAATATCTGCACTCAGCATTTGATAACGACGTAATAAAGCTTTCATACGGAAAATCACTTCAGCTGGTTCAAATGGTTTCACAATATAATCGTCTGTACCAGAAATGAAGCCTTTTTCTTTATCCACTAACTGGTCTTTCGCAGTTAATAAAATAACAGGAATATCATGATACTTCCGTATTTCCTCACATAACGTATAGCCATCAACAAATGGCATCATAATGTCTACAATCGCAAGATGAATATTTTCCTTCTCTAATACGTCTTGCGCTACCTTTCCATCTTCTGCTTCAAAAACTTTAAACCCCTCTTTTTGTAAATGGTAATGCAATAACTCTCTAATATGTTTATCGTCATCAGCTAATAAAATATGTATCATCTTCATTAAACCCTCTCTCGTTCATCCTTCTACATCACTACATTAAGAAACAATTAGATTTTTTGCAAGAAAAAGAAAAAGAATCTATTTTGAAAAAAGATTATTCAAAATAGATTCTCACGTTTTAGTATTAAGATTATTTTAATCAAAAACAATTTTTAAGCCTTCGAAATATCAACAAATCCTTCTCCGAACACATCACGAACATCGTGTATAGCGATGAACGCCGCCGGATCTGTAGTTTGAACAATCCGTTTTAGCTTCACTACTTCTTGCTTATTAATAACAACATAAAGAATTTCCTTCGGAGTTTTCGTGTAATAGCCATGACCTGAGTACACAGTAACCCCTCTGCCCATTAAGGTCGTTACCTTCCCGGCTATTTCATTGGGATTATCAGAAATAATCGTAATGGCTTTCTTCGGATTTAAACCTTCAATTACAAACTCCATCACTTTCGTTGCTACATATAACATAATAATTGTTATCATCAGTTTTTCTGCACCAATGATGAAATACGATGAAAACGCAACGATTAAATCGAAGAACAGTAGACCGTAGCTAATGCTCCATCCTAAATATTTATGTGTCATCCTTGCTAAGATGGTAGTACCTGCAGTTGTTCCGCCAACGCGAATAATAAGACCAATCCCGCATCCAATAAATATACCTCCGAAAATGGCATTTACGAGCATTTCATCCGAAGCGATCGTCCAACCTTCTGTTAAATGAAGGAATAGTGAGTTCGTAACTACAGCGATAATCGTATAAATTGTTGTGATCTTATTTAAAAATTTATAACCGGCTATTAACAAAATCGCATTTAAAATTAAGTTAACTAAACCTGGTGACCACTCAAATAAATAGTACGTAATAATCGTGATACCTGTTACCCCGCCCTCACCAAACTCGTTCGGAATAACAAATAAATTGACACCTAACGCAAAAAGAAATGCACCGATAATAATAAAAATAATGTCTGTCGTTCTTTTTTTCATACAGTACCTCACTTCTTATGTAAATATTTATTCTGCCATAAACTCTCACTATTATATCGTGGAATATTCAAATCGAACAGTGGTTTGTTTTTATTTTAATATAAGATAAAAAATCAACATTATTTATTATGTACTGCAAATAAAGTTTTGATTTCACCCGTAATTTACTCTTAAAAAGAAATGCTGAACATTGACTTGCACAAATTTCAAATAAAAAAGTACCCATCTAATTGTCATACGCAATGATAATTAGATGGGTACTGCATGATACATTTAGTTTTCACATGTATTGTTTGGAGAAAATTGCAAATAACGACCTATACTCGCCTTATTAAGACCAAATCCATACATCATCATTATTTTCAGCGTTCGTCTTTGCTTCATGAACTTTTTCAATATGATCAACTGTGTTCCAGTTAATAGAAATACCGCCCCAGCCTACATACTTCATATCAATTTTTACTTTCTCACCCACATTAAATACTTGTCCCTTTGTTAAGAAAACATCAATAATATCTTTCTTCCCGTTTAGCGATGGATACTCAACTACAACATATTTAGTAGCACCGTCTCCCTCATCTTCCATCGTTCCTACTTTTGATACTTCTCCAATTACATAATTAGGTGAGCCATCTTCTTTCATGTGCATACCTAACTTGTTTGTTGTATTTTCAACTGCAGTTGCAACCATATATTCTGTAAAATTACGCATCATAGATCCAGTAGCTTTTACTTCATCTCCTACTTTCACGTTTGAAAGTGAATCAATATACACACTAACAGGTTCCTCATATTGCTTAGATTTTACAACAATCACACCATTATCTACTTCTACTACTCGTCCTTCTAACGTCGAGAAATTCGATTCAATAGAAGCTGCACTCGCTTTTGTTAGTTCTAATCCTGGTACATTTGTTCCTGATAATGCTGCGATCCCTAAAGCACCTGCTAAAATTATTTTTTTCATACCCATATGTAACATCTCCATTCATGATGATTTTATTTTTTTGATTGGTATCGACCAACCTGTAATCATTATAGTTACAGGTTATAAAAATAACAACCGTTTTCCTCATGCAATGATGCATACTGTGATTTTCAAATATAAATTTTAGCAAAAAATATTTGTAGATTATTCCTATATTCAGCACTAATACTAAATTCTCAAATTACAGCAGGTGAACTTATTGAAGGCGGAGAAACTAATGTCATGTACAATGTTCTTCAACTCTACGGTTTGTATAGCCGTAGTTCATTAAATTATATAGGAGCGGGATTCATATGTTAATAAAGCCAAAGAGATTACAGCCAGGAGATATCGTAGCAACAGTAAGTCCTTCATGGGGCGGTGCAGGTGATTCTGAAATAAGATGGCGATATGAACAAGGAGTAAAAAGATTAGAAGAAGTTTTTAGTCTTACTGTTATCCCAATGCCAAATAGCTTAAAAGGTAGCGAATACCTTTATAACAATTCAGAGGATCGTGCGGAAGATATAATGACAGCATTTAAAGATACACGCGTGAAAGCAATTATCGCGAATATTGGCGGTGAAGATAGCATCCGGTTACTTCCCTATATAGATTTTAATGTGATACGCGAAAACCCGAAAATTTTTATGGGGTACTCTGACGTTACTATTTCACATTTATTTTGCCATAAAGCAGGGCTTTCCTCTTTATACGGTCCAGCAATTTTGACCGACTTTGCCGAAAATGTAGAGATGGATCCATATACAATTGAAATGGTAAATCGTACTCTCTTTTCAAATGAAACGATTGGAGAGATTCAACCAGCTCATGAATGGACAAGTGAGCATTTAGAATGGATTGAAATAAATAAGGATACAAGACGTACGATGCAGCAAAACAATGGATATGAGCTACTTCAAGGCTCTACCACTGTACAGGGGCGCTTAATTGGTGGTTGTATTGAAGTATTGGAATTTGCAAAAGGAACGGAACTTTGGCCTGAGAAAAAACATTGGGAGAATAGTATTCTCTTCTTTGAAACTTCTGAAGATCATCCAGAACCAAGTTATATAAAATATTGGTTACGAAATTATGCAGCACAAGGTATTCTGCAAAAAGCAAAAGGAATCATTTTTGGTAAACCGAAAGATGAACAATACTATGAAGAATATAAACAGGAAATATTACAGGTTATGAAGGAACATAACTTAGAAGATTTGCCGATTCTTTATAATTTAAATTTTGGCCATACTGAACCGAAGTTTATTTTACCTTACGGTGCAATGGCAGAAATTAATTGTGAAAATGGATCTTTCTCTATTTTGGAAAGTGGCGTGGAATGAATAAAAACACTCCTATGAGATATGTCTGTGAATTGGTACTTTTTAAAAGTATATAATTGGAGGGAGATTACGTGTATGGAAGTAACATTTACAGTAAGTAAGTGGGATGAAAAACCAATCGATGATAATAAAAAAGATTTCCCTATTAATATTGCTCATGTCGAATATGATATTGATGGGGAATTAAAAGGAAAGGCTTTTGTTGAATACTTATTATATTATTTAGACTCAAATATAAATGATGGTCACTTAGCTACTGCTAAAATTTCTGGATTTTTACACTTTGAAGGGATTTATAAGGGGCAACAAGGGACATTTACAGCTCTAGAGCAAGGAATATTTGATAAAGGAAATTTAGATTCCCCAGGAACAATTATTAAAGCTACCGGTAACTTAGAAAACCTGAGAGGATCCTATAATTATCAGTTTACAGGTCAAACTAGTAAACTAATTTTAGAGTTTGAATTTCAGCAAAATACCTTATAATTTAGTGGAAAGGACATTTCTTGTAATACTAGGAATGTCCTTTTTGTTGACGAGTTTATTCAAGTTAAAAATGAACAGAGTATATTATCAGTATTCAGCAATGCATAAAATTTTCTTCATGGGGGAATTAAAAATCTACGCCCTAGAGACATCATGCCCCCACCTATTCATTTCTTTTCTTACTAATTAAAGAATAATCCCCGAAAAACTCCCCTTCATAACTTCCTTTTCAAGTTGATTCCTACATATAAACGTCGCAATAATTTTTGTACGATTTTTTTCATCAGGCTCAAATTGTTCAATAGTTACGTCACAACGAATCGTATCGCCGCTAAAAACAGGACGTAAAAATTCAAAATCCATTTTGCGAGCTAGTACGTTATAATCACCGCCAATTTTTGTAGGCAATGTTGATGTTAACAGCCCTTGTACAACAAATCTTCCCTGCTCATCTGGTGTAACATGATGAACACCTTCATCTTTCGATACTTCTGTAAATAACGCAACATCCTCTTTCGTAAAAGTTCGTTCAAAGGTGATTTTTGCGCCTACTTGCAATTTCATTAATCCCCCTCCTCAAAAACACTTGTAAAATATGAAAAACCGAAACTAAAAATCATTTCGGTTTTTCTAACTAAAGAAGTCTATTTACTTTAAAGAATGAACAAACAACCCACTACGCAGTTTCGGTTCAAACCACGTTGATTTTGGCGGCATAACTTCTCCAGCGTCTGCGATTGCTAATAAAGCTTCCATTGATGTCGGATATAGTGAAAACGCCACTTTATATTCACCGCTATTTACAAGACGTTCTAGTTCTTCTAATCCACGGATTCCTCCGACAAAGTCGATGCGTGAATCAGATCGCGGATCATGTATTTCAAGCACTTGGCTTAATAAGTGATCTTGCAGGATAGATACATCTAAACCTCTAACAAGATCATTCGCATCAAACGTTTCCTCTTTCACAGTAAGCTTATACCACTTCTTATTTACATACATACCAAATGATTTGGGCTCATTTGGTTTATACGGAGAAACAGTTGCTTCTTCTACATAAAAGTACTGCGTAATTTGATTTGAAAACTGTTCCTCTGATAAGCCATTTAAATCTTTCACAACTCGGTTATAATCCCAAATCGATAATTCATCATGAGGGAATAGAACCGATAAGAAGAAATTAAATTCCTCTTCTCCTGTGTAATTTGGATATTGTTCTCTTCGCATAAGTCCTACTTTTGCAGCTGATGCAGAACGGTGATGCCCGTCTGCAATATAAAGATTAGGAATATCTTCAAATGCGTTTACTAAAGTCGTAATTACATCTTCATCTACAATCTTCCACACAACATGCTTAACACCGTCTTCTGCTGTAAATGTATAAATTGGCGCATGTTCTTCTTTCCAGCTTCTAATTAAATGCTTTACTTCATCTTTTGTACGGTACGTTAAAAAAATCGGACCTGTATTTGCGTCACACACATCTACGTGGCGAATACGATCTAGCTCTTTTTCATGACGTGTTCTTTCATGTTTTTTAATTGTATCATCTTCATACTCATCAATAGATGTACAAACGACAAGGCCTGACTGCGTTCTTCCTTGCATCGTCAGTTCATAAATATATAGCGCTGGCTCTTCATCTTGTATGAACACTTCTTCTCGTATAAATTGCTTTAAATTGTCGCCCGCTTTTTCATACACGCGATCATCATACGGTGACAGTTCAGGATCTAAATCAATTTCTGCTTTATCAACATGCAAGAAAGAATATGGATTCCCTTTTACAACTTCCCTTGCCTCTTCACTATTTAATACGTCATACGGTAAAGCTGCCACTTGTGCCGCTTTTTCCTCTACTGGACGAATGGCCCGAAACGGTCGTATTTTTGCCACATTCCTCTCTCCTTTACACAATCATTCGAACGGCTACAACACCTGTAATTTTGCTTATATTTTCTACAATATTCTCTTTTATTATATCATCAATTCCGTTATCGATATCAATCATTGTGTATGCCCAAGAATGTTTACTACGATTAATCATATCGGCAATATTAATATGGTGTTCCGCTAAGCATCCTGTAATTTGCCCTACCATATTCGGGACGTTTTGATGCATAATTGTAATTCGTTTCTTTCCGATATACGGCAATTCTACGTTTGGATAATTTACTGAGTTACGAATATTTCCTGTCTCTAAATATTCACGTAATTGACGTGCTGCCATTACTGCACAATTTTCTTCTGATTCAGACGTAGATGCACCAAGGTGAGGCGTCGCTGTTACATTTTTCATCTTTATTACATTTTCATTTGGGAAGTCCGTTACGTAATGTGTAATAATATCTTCTTCTAATGCCTTTTGAAGAACCTTTTCATCTACAAGTTCTCCTCTAGAGAAATTAAATAGACGCATCCCTCTTTTCATCTTCTCTACAGCGTGTTCCCCAATAATCCCCTTCGTTTGATTCGTAAGAGGAATATGCAGTGTAATATAATCACACGTTGCAAAAATTTCATCAAGGCTAAATGCTCTTTGCACATGTGTAGAAAGACGCCAAGCTGTTTCAACTGAAATATAAGGATCATATCCGATAACATCCATCCCTAACGCTAACGCATCGTTCGCAACTAAAGCACCGATTGCGCCAAGTCCGATAACACCTAGACGTTTCCCTGCAATTTCTGATCCAACGAATTGTTTTTTTCCTGATTCAACAAGCTGTGGTACTTCTTCACCCTCTAAGTTTTTCGTCCAACTTACACCATTAATAATGTTACGTGAAGACATAATAAGACTGGCAATAATGAGTTCCTTTACAGCGTTTGCATTTGCCCCCGGCGTGTTAAATACTACAATTCCTTTTTCTGTACATCGCTCGACAGGAATATTATTTACACCAGCGCCAGCTCTTGCAATCGCCTTTAAGTCTTTTGAAAACTCTTCTTGATGTAAAGAGTAGCTACGAAGCAAAATTCCATCTGGATGATTGATTCTATCTCCTACTTCATAACATTCTTCAGTAAAAACTTGCAAACCTTTTTCTGCAATTTGATTTAACGTTTGAACACGAAACATATCCCCATCTCCCTATCTATTCTCAAGCTCAAATTCCTTCATATAATTTACTAATTGCTGTACGCCTTGTACTGGCATCGCATTGTAAATACTAGCGCGCATACCACCGACTGATCGATGTCCTTTTAACGTAACAAGGCCGCGTTCCTTCGCTTTTTGTAAAAACTCATTGTTAAGTTTTTCTGACGGTGTTGTAAACGGAATGTTCATAAGTGATCGATACGCAGGATCAACTGGTGAAGTAAACAATTTAGATTCATCTAAAAAATGATAAATAAGTGAAGATTTCATTTTATTTTGTTCTTCAATCGCAGATACTCCGCCTTGCTCTTTCAACCACTCTAGTACAAGTTTTGTTACGTAAATACTAAAGGATGGCGGTGTATTATATAAGGAGTTATTTTTACTGTAAGTTTCATAATTTAACATTGTCGGACAAGAGCGATCTGCTCCCCCGATTAAATCTCTTTTTATAATAGCAATCGTTAAGCCCGCAGGTCCTAAATTCTTTTGCGCCCCCGCATATATAAGACCAAACTTCGAAACATCATATCGCTCTGATAAAATATTTGAGGACATATCCGCAACGAGCGGCACTCTTTCTACATGTGGAATTTCCACATATTTTGTCCCTTCAATTGTATTATTCGTTGTAATATGTACATAATCTAGTTTTTCATCACTTAATAAACCGTCCAGTTTAGGAATCGTAGTAAACTTCTCTTTTTCAGAAGAAGCAATCACTTGTACTTCCCCAACTTTTTCGGCTTCTTGCAGTGCCTTTTTAGACCATGAGCCAGTTAGTACGTACCCAGCTTTTTTATACGTATTCATTAAGTTCAACGGTATCATAGAGAATTGTAATGACGCACCGCCTTGTAAAAATAAAACTTCATACTCATCAGGGATGCTCATTAATTCACGAAGTAAGTTACTCGCTTCCTCTATAATACTTTGAAAATAAGAAGATCGATGACTCATTTCCATAATAGACATGCCTGTCCCGTTATAATTTAAAAGCTCCTTTTGCACTTTCTCTAAAACTGGCAAAGGGAGTATTGATGGTCCTGCTGAAAAATTATAGACTCTCTCCATTACCCTCATAACCTCCCTATTTCTCATTTGATTATTTTTTAAACTTTCTGAATTATAACCTAAAATATAATATACGGTCAATTTGTTTTCTATTATTACGGCGCAAGACGCGATGGAATCGCTTGCAAGTGCAGACTTTTTTATGGACATATAAAAAAGTGTTAAGTACATAATCGTACTTAACACTCTAATAATGAAAGAATAATAGCTAGTCGTTCGTAAAGAACCGATCAAAAATTTGATAAATAGCAGAAAGACCAATGAGCCAATAAATAGTGTCCACAAGCGCCGGCATAGAACCAAACCATTTCTCAACTACATTGTAATCTAACGCTACAAATAACCAATTCAAACCGCCAAGAATCACCAAAATTACTGTAAGGTAAGACAAAAATTTCATTATGATTGCCCCCTAGGTGATAAGATGGTGAAAGGCCTTTCACTAGAAATATATGTAGTAAACTTTAAAACTTACCTATTTTATAAAATTTATTTTCGGTACCACCCGTTAATAACTGCCTCTGCTTCTTTACTATGTATTTGATACGGATGTGTACTATCATTAGAGCCAATAAACCAAATTGAAAAACCTTTAAAGTATGGTTTCGGTTCTAATACATCGCGGTAAGCACGCCATCCATTTAATTGTACATCTTTCGAAAACACATTTGAAACATCTGGATTCCATGGATTTTGTAATCCAAGTTCACGTGCTGGAACGTTAAATCCACCGAAGTAAACTGGCTTTCCTGTTGCATTATGTAATTGTTCCAATTGCTGAACAACATTTTGCCCACGATTATATACTGTTGTCGCAAATAAACTTTGTTTCACTTCTTCATATGTTGGATTCCTTTTTCCTGAAACTTCAAACCAACTATCTATGCTAACAATATCCACTTTTTTTAAATACGGGCGATTGATTTTTTCTTTAAACTTCGCTTCATAAGAAGAGTCCCAACTTGCTGTTAACCACCAGTTCATTTGATACAAAACATTTCCTTTATACTGATTACGAACAAAATCAATTGTATCGCTCCAGTATCCTTCTGCATACTCCATATTCACGAAATTAGAAGCAATCTTTAGTCCATACACATTGTATTTACTTGTAATGGAATTAAAAATATCTTGCAGAATAACCGTCTTCCAATTCCAGAAGAAATCATTAATGTTACTTGGGTTCCATTCTGTCTCTCCAACATTCCCCTGTTGAATATACGGGAACGGTTCCACTATAACTTGAATATTACGCTTTAATAATTCTTGAATTAAAATTATAGCTTGTTGCTTTTGCGCTTGATTAATTACCATGTTAGTAGAAGTCACATTTGGGATATCTACTTGAATCGGTACATTTACTGTATTTAAATTTAAGCGCTCCACATCCGCTAATACTTTCGCTACATTTCCAACTTCCCATACTGTTACGTTTCCTGATTTGATTTTTCCAGATTGAACAGTATTTACATCTGCCTGTACATTTCCTTGAAAACAAAAAGAAAACAACATAATAAACACTCCTAAAAAACTTATTAAACTCTTATTTTTCTTCACAACTTTCCCCCTATAATTTTTGGCTTTCTTGATTATTTTATACAACGTTTCATATATATTCCACAAAAAATCCAATAAATTTTTATTGATAAAAATGCTATTCATTCTTTATTCACATCTTACTCATACTAAGCTCCTAAAAATAGTAAGATAAATAAAAAAGGAACGGATTTCCGCTCCTTTTTTATCTTTTTACGATTATCAATCCATTTCCCTTTTAGGCTCTACCAACATGATGTGGGATTCCTTTTCAGTGAAAGGTTTATGCTCAACGCCTCTCGGGACAATAAACATCTCGCCCTTAGAAATTTTCACCTGTCCATCACGGAAATCGATGAACATCTCCCCTTCAAGCACAATAAATAGCTTATCCGTATTAGGATGCTCATGCCATATAAAATCTCCATTAGCTTTAAAAAGCTGAATTTGATCATCATTCATTTCACCAATCACTCGTGGATACCAATAATCGTTAATTTTAGATAACTCGTCATTTAGTTTAATAGGTTGGTAATGGATAATAATCCCTCCTCATTTTTAACTTCCACTATATTACAATAATCTAAGTAAAAAAGTCGTCATTACGCTTAAAAAGAAAATGCTCCGGCCAGAACTTTTCATTCAGATAGTACAAAGGAGTGATTTCAATGAAAGTTCTTTCAATCCAATGTTTCCTTTAACTCTCCATAAGTATAGAACAGTGATTTTCAAATAAGAATGGACCCCTGTTGACATTAGTATGGATTATTGATGAACTTCTCGCGATATTTAGTAGGCGAAATGCCAACTCGCTTCTTGAAAACTCTACTAAAATAATAAGGGTCTGCGATTCCAACAGCCTGCGCAATTTGTTGTACAGGCACACCACTTGTACATAACATTTTTTGAGCCATCTTTATACGATAGTTCAATAAATATTCTGCCGGCCCCATACCTGCATGCTTTCTAAACACGTAAGAAAGACGATTTCGATTAACATTATTTTGTTCTGTAAGCATATGTATTGTAATATCTTTATAATAGTATTTACGAACGTAACTAGATATTCGTTCGAATAAAGTATGCGACTCATAGTTGTTTTCTCTATTGACAACACTTAATAAAGCTTCATTCAACGCTTCGCGAAACAGCATTTCGGTCTGAAGCATCGAAATGCCTCCACGCTGATTATACACATCCCAAAGACGCATAAGTAATTCGACAAGACGAGGAGATTGTCCTGTTAATAATTCAAAATGCTGATGAGTAAAGCCAGAGTCTTCTCGTTCTGAATTGCTTATCTGATATAAAACAAGAATATATTCCCAGTTTATTTCACCAAGCATTTTATGGGCTAATGTCATTTTTGCACCCCCATGTATAACTTTTCCTGGGGAAAGGATATACGGCGTACCATTAAATTGAAATTGCGTCTTCCCTGTAAGTGGAAATACAAATCCTGGGAAAGAATCTGTAGACTCAGCACAAGGTACACCTGGATTTTTAGCATAACGATATACTCCTTCTACTCGGAAAGGATTATTGGCAAGATACTCTGCTAACTCATTCACGTCCAACTTCACAATGCACGCCTCATTTCAATAATAGTTTTCTTGTAATTCGCGAGATTAATTGGTGTACATTCTGGGCAACGCTAAACTAAAAATAGTACATACGACTTAACAAGATCTGGTTATTAACCTATAAATATATTGTTTTTCATTTATTGACAAAAGTATCCTCCCTATATTATTGATAATGATTTTCATTGTAGTTTGATAAAAAAACATTTGTCAAGTTGGATGGCCTAGAAAAATGACGAAACAAGGGGTACAGAGGGACCGTTCTGTTGCAAATAATACCTGGTCTTTGTTAACTAATTCCCCTCAAAACTGGAATAATCATGTTAATAGTTGTAATGGCTTTATTTGTTACAGCACTTGCAGCATGTGGAAATAATCGTAATCCTGAAGAAGTTGCTACAGCGTATTTCGAAGATGGAAACAGCCTACTATCAAATTAAATGATAGTAGGCTGGCTGTTAAAATTATTTAAGAACTGGATTAAGTTCTAAATGATAAGCTTTCATTATCAAAAAGATTATTACTAGTCCCTCCACAAACAAAAACACCCTATCACTTCGGTTCTAAATTTAGCACCTTCCCCTCTATTCCCTCCGTATTCAATGTAGTCGTATGATACGTTCCACTTACCCAATCATCTATTTGATCATGATACCAATCGCTTCTAAAATGTCCCGATTGTCCTGGCCCTACGATATGATAACCGTTTGACATATCTTTCGTATCAATAACAAATCGCCAAGAAGCCCCGTGATTTACAATGCCGTTATCGCCGTAACTCGCTGCTTGAACGGTAACTTGACTTCCACCAATTGGAACTGGTTTCTCACGATTAAAAGCGAGTAACGCTAACATACTAGATGATTTCGAAATTGGATGTGTAAAAGCGAGTTGATGATAATCGCCCCACTTCCAGGCCCCAACATCGGGTCCATATTCCTTCTGCAATTTCTTCATTACATTCTCGTACGATGTATGCACAACTTTTGTGAAACCTCCGTACTTAGAAAACCATGCACTATTTTCTCCTGCTACTTGTTTCCGGATTAATTCATCCACAACTTGTGACTTCCCTTTAAATAACTCCATTACATCTTTCGGTATTTCTTTTGAAAATAACGTATTTGAAATCTCTTTCATTAATAAATGGAATATTAATGGTGCCGCTTCATCTTTACTATCGTAAAAATTCCACTTTGTTAATTGGTTTACACCTTCTTTCTCTACCTCATTTAAAGATGCTTTATTTAACTCTTTTAAAAATATAGGAGTAAACTCTTTCCCGTATAAATTCTTTTGATCCATCTGTAACTCTTCTAAATCTTTCACCGTATACTTTTCCTTCTCTTGCAAAAATTCTTGAATACGCATTTGCCTATATGGCTGTGCCCACGTATTGCTAATATGGTACGGATAATCATCATCAACAATTTTATTATTCGCAGTTGAAATAAAACCTTCTTTCGGATTTATAACTTTCGGCAGCTGATCAAATGGAATATATCCTTCCCATTCATATTCATCTGTCCATCCTGGAACAGGCAAGCTACCATCGCCTTTTTTACGCACTGGTATATTTCCATTCGCTTTATAAGCAATCGTGCCATCGTTTGATGCAAACACAAAGTTTTGCGTTGGTGTATGGAAATCTTGAAGAGCGGTTTCAAACTCCGTCCAGTCTTTTGCTTTGTTCATATTTAATACAGCTTTTAGCTCAGCTGACGGTTCTAAAGCAGTCCACTTTAAAGAGAAGACGGTTTTCGTTTTCTCCTTCCCCTTATCCGCAAACTCTGAAATTACTGGCCCATGCCTCGTAATCGTAACGTTATAAGGAATTGTCTTCCCGCCTTTTACTTTAATCGATTCATCAACTACCGTAGCTTTCTCCCATTTATCGTTATACAGAAATTCATTTTCATTATTAGGATTTCTCTTCTCAATATATAAATCTTGCACATCAGGCCCCGTATTCGTAACGCCCCACGCTATTTTGTCATTGTGGCCTAATATAACACCTGGTACTCCAGCGAAAATAACGCCACTCACATTTAAAACTTTCATTTCAAGTCTCGTTTGATACCAAATAGAAGGCGTCGCAAGAGATAAATGAGGATCATCTGCTAAAATTGGCTTACCTGACGCACTCTTCTCACCGCTCACAACCCAGTTATTACTACCGTTAAACTCCGGCGGAATTATCGTTTTTGAAAAACTTTGTGCTACGTCCACATTTGTATTTTTCAGTTCAGCTAGCAATCTAGGAGCATCTTTCGGATATGCAGGAAATAGCTCATTCGCTTGCTCTTTCGGAAGATTTTTCAGCGCCCAATATCGAAATGCCTGTCCGTGCCAATGTCCTCCTAAGTCAAACGCCATATACTTCCCAATCGTTAAAGTATCAACAATTGACCACTCAGCAGGTTCATAACCTAATATAGTAAACTCAACTGGTAATTTCTTTTCCTTTTTCGCCTCACGTATAAAAGCGTTCACCCCATCAGCAAATGACTGCAGGGCATCTTTCGCTTCTCCATTATATTGACTAACTGAAGCTTCGGCCGCTCGCCGTAAACCGAGTGTTCGAAACAATTTATCTCGGTCAACAGCTGCTTCCCCAACAACTTCACTTAACATACCAGAAGCTTGTCTTCTACTTAAATCCATTTGAAACAACCGATCTTGCGCTTGTACATATCCTTGTGAAAAATATAAATCATGTGCATTTTCCGATTTAATATGCGGGACACCTTTACTATCCCGCTTCACTGTAACAGCGTGTTGTAAATCCTCTAGCTTTATCGTTCCATCTATCTTTGGCATAGATTTCAGCGTATATATATTCAAAAAAATCGCAGCGGAAATAACTAACAAGAGAACGATACTACTAGCCCAAATAAAAATTCTTCTTCCCCTTTTTCGTTTCTTCTTTATAACTACCTCCATATAACCACCCCTTTCTCACACTATTCGCTTCTTTTTGAGAATGAACCTTTTAAAAACATTAAAAAACCCCCTTCATTTTCCTACCAATGAAGGGGGTCTTTCTTATCGTTTGCTACGCCAACTTTCATTATGCCCAAGATTTGCACCTGTCGCTACTTGCACATCATATAACATTTCACTAAAGAAGCGTTTATCTACTTCTTTTGGTACAATGCGTCTTTCATCATCAATTTCATCGTATTCATATGAACCACGATTTACCGTACCTGCTTTATAAAATTGAATGTCAAATACACATACATCTTCTTCATCTTCATAACCAATCGGCGCTCCGCTAAATGACAATTGCGCTCCTAATCCGTTACAAGTATCTTCTTTGTAAAATGTATAATACACACCGCCATCTTGAACAGATCCACGGATCCATCCAAGCTTCGTCATCTTACCGAATAACGAACGACCATTTAGTAAAATACCACCAAATCTCTCAATAGCACTCTCATCATCCTCTTCTACTACAAACACTGGACGCTCAATTTGTAGGAACGGCTGAACAATTCCCGCACTTTCTAATTGCTCTTTCCATAATTCCTTCTCCGCCCCAGACAATTCTAACGGATGAACGAAACCAATAACAGTGCCAAATGAAAGTTCATAACTCTTCCCGTCAATTGTACAGAACACGCCACCTTCTGCATAACGGAATGTGTTCAGCAACTTCCCTTCCTTATACTCACCCCAAATGAGTGAAATAGAAAATTGCTTCATAATTGGATTATCCATAAATACAGACTTCCATGCATTATGTGACCAATAACGCTTTAACGAAAGTGCCGCTTCTAATCGTTGTTTTTGCATTGAAAGAGTAGTTCGGAGTTCCTTCTTTAAAGAGGCTAATTCTTTTTTAGCCTCTTCAGCCTTTTCTACATCATCTTTTGCATTCGGCTTTGGAAGTGACTTCATACGTTTTCCTTCCTCTGTCTCTAATTCAATTTTTGACTCTGTAGTTAAAATGACAGTAAAACTTCGATTCCCGAAATCAATTATCTTTTCACCATGTATAGTAAAGCCAAGGTCTGGCACCAATTGATCTTCCAGCTCTTCCTCTGTTATACCACGTGTTTTCGCAGCAAGACTTAGCGCTTCTTTTGCTGCATTACGTACTTGCTTATGTTTATATTTAAATGCTATTGCATGAATAGACATAAGTGCAAGCTTAGATGAAGACAAACCTAAAGCACGAACGGCATTCGCTGCTATCTTTCCTCTCATTTGAAGCACCCATTCATCAATTTGCTTTATAAGTATGTCGACCATTTTGTCGTCACTATACATTCCGTATAACGAAAGAATTCCACGCTTCTTCACATCTGCGTCTTGAGAAATCCATATTTGATATATTGTTTGCACATATTCTTTTAAGTCCTCTTCATTTAAAGCTCTACCAATTACTTCTGCCGTTTCTTTCTTCTCAATAACAGCATCTGAAATATACTGTTGTAAATAGGCTAACGGAATTGCAGCATCAGCAATTTCATTAGAGTCACGTAAACTGATTTGTGGCTCATCCCCAATCAATTGCAGAAGTGAATTTCTTGTTTGTTCCGTTAAAATACGTGCACATAGTTCTTCGATCTTTTCTTCCTCCGCTTGAAATAAAAACGAGAATTTTCCTGCGAAAGATTCATTTTTACTTTCTTGCAAAGCTTCCTGTACAAGTTTCGTATATTTTTCAAGCTTATACTCTATTAGTATTTTCATCACATTTTCACGAACAATCTTCTTTTTATTATGAAGTTCAACTGCTACATCTGCTGCAGCTTCTACATCTTTTGAAAGCAGTTTAACTACAGACTCACGCATTTTTTTAGATGAATCTCCTAAGCTTTTAATTAAAATCGGACGCATTTTAACCATGTTATCCTTTGCTAACTCTTCTAAAATATATGCTTTTGCCATAGCAGAATACTCATCAAACCGTTCAATTATATATGCTTGTTCTTTTACAATTACACAAACAAGCGCTTCCTTCGCCTTATTTCTCTCTTCACTGTAGCATGCAGCTTCTTCAACTGCATAAGCGATAAGTTTTTCCTTACTTAACCCATACGAAAGCAGATCTTCTAATACTTGTTTCGGCTCTACTCCTCTGACAGAACATTCGTAAAGAAGTTCGTATAAATTAACACTATCATTATCTCCAAACTGTAGTGTAAGTACAGCTTCCCTTTTCGCTACATCATCTATATCCCAAAGAAGCGCAACCTCTAACACCGGCATACCCCAATACATATTTCTATATTTCGGATTTTTAAGTATTTGCTTTATATCCTCAAGTGACAACTTCCCTAGTAAATAATCACAATATGTATCCCGCAATGTAGACAATTTAATTTGCAAAGCAGCAACAAAAAATTCTTCTCGCATTTTCCCTCTATTTAGCTCATATCCTTTTTCGGCTAGCGTTCGTGCGATGATGAGATAATTCATTTTACTTACATATTGCATAGTTTGTTGAATAAATTCAGGATTTTCCTCCAACATAAAGCATAGCAATTCATATTCATACGTCTTACAAAAATCCTCACTATTCAAATCATGTTGCCTTAGACGATGCGCAAAAAATCTTTCCTTAGAAATCCAAAACTGTGTACAAAAACTTTGAATTTCTTCATACGTTTCTCTATTTACACTACCAGTTTTTTTGTGGTTTTGAGACTGACCAAGAGTGTGACACATATAACGTGTTGCATAGTTTATAAAACCCCAAACATTTTTCTTCGCCAATATTTCAATATATCGCCTCGCAACATTCGAATGTTTATGAACACAAAATAATAGCCGCCAAATATGTTCCGGTAAATTCCCAGCTATAAATACTTCACTATCATCTTCACCTTTTAAATACCTTTTAACTGCTTCAACCTTTTCCTTTTCCCCTAGCAGTTTCAATATAAATTCTGTATGTTCTTCTAACCTCTCATTCAATAAAGAACTATATGTACGAAACTTTTCATACTCTACATCAAACATTACGAGAAGTAATGTTAATTGCTGTTTAGTTGGTAAAGTATGTAATTGTTCCTCTATATAGTTCGGTTTCTCTTTTGTTAACTCTCTAAGAAAAACATCTGCTTCATTGACGTAACTTGAAATACTAGATAAATACCTACATGCAATTGCTACAAGTTTGTCCAAAGGTAGTGCACTTTTTTCTAAATAAACCTTCATTTTAGAAAAACTGACATGCGCAAAACGGACTACAAGAACATTTAATAATTGCTCCTCGAGTATATGATAAAATAACCGAAAGAAACCCGGATCTTGTTTATGTACTTTCCTAAAATCGTTTATAAATCGCTCCGCAAAATCGCTTCTTTTTTGATCACGAATTGTCGTTAGTTCAATATCTTTTAAAATCTCTTCTTCTTTTGTCTGTAAATATCGTAGTGATAATTGTTCCTGTTCTTCTGTCATATTAATATATTGAAACAACTCAGATGTACTAGTAGTCAAACTTTGTACCCCCCGCATCTTTTTATCTATTATAAAAATACCCTTATTTAATGGTAGTATAGCATAAAACCCACAAAACGAACGTACATTCTACATTAAATTAATGTAAATTAAAATACACTACTCAACATACATTTCCTTCTCTCTAAACTTCCCATTACACACTTCTCCCCACTAAAATCCTTTAACTTTTTGCTACACCAATTCCTCAAAATCCCCTTCACATAAGCTAACGTTTTCTTATTATTTTCAAACGCAATTTTAAGTGCCACTAACACTTTCTCTCCAGAAAATCTTTGTATCCAATTCTTCAATTCTTTCACAATATATGGGGATAAACTACTAATATTTTGTTCATAAAACTTATAAACTTCACTATTTGGAACGTCCTCTTCTATACTTTCTACCTCTTCCGCGTCTTCTTTCCCTTCAATAACTACTTGTAAACTACTATTATCCTCTTCTTTTGGCATACCAAAATGCTGCAATAATAACGGAATCGTGTATTCTTCTTCAAGGCATTTACGTAAAAACATATGTATGAACTCATTACTTTTTACAGTCTTTAACTCACGTAATACGCACTTTTCTACATTCGTATTTGAAATAGGGTTATAGTGTAACCAGTTTATTATGAATACCTCTTTCGTTTCTGTATCATATAAAATCTTTCCATACTCAACAAACCTGTTTAGCAACTTCTCAACAGTCTCCATACTATAACCTGTTTCAAGCTCTGCCACACGCTTCGGTAATATGTAAATACCACATTCCTTCGTTTTCGTACCAGTTAACAAATATATATAAAAATAACGCTCCTCTGGCGTTAAATCTAATATGAATTCATCTTGCCAAAAGTTCACCTGCACATTACGGTATACCGCCATATGTTTCCCTCCACTCTTTGCTAGTAAATAGGAAGATTTTAATCCTTCATTATAAAAATAGGAATGCGGGAATGGTTTTGGCATTCGAATTACAATTTTTTTTACTACTACAACGCCGGTTTCATTTTTTCGTGCTTGTTTTGTTCTTGTAGTTGTTTTTGTTTTTGTTTTTATTTTTGTTTTTTCTTAGTGATTTATTACTTGGTAGGGGCTTATGAGGGGCTTGGAAGGGCATTCTGCATTACAATCTATGAAATACAATTTGTTCTTCCTACTAAATAGGAGCTATTCCAAATTATTATTTTGGATAGCTCCTTTCAAATTCTTCTTATTTTTTACTTCTACCAATGTCAGCTTCTACATACAATTTATTCTGCTATTTGCAGGCAGTAAACCCTCATTTCAAAATTCGGTGAATAAACTGCTCGATTGCAACGCGAGTGGCCCCACTGATTAAAGTTTTATTTTTGCATTGAATCTAACATCTTTACAATAAAAGCAGCTGCCTGACCACGAGTCGCTGTACCTCGGGGATCAAACTCATTATTTCCAACACCATTAACTACCTTTAAGCTGTATAATCGTTGAACCGATTCTTTATATGTTATTAAATGCTTATCTGTAAATGGTAATGCTACTAACTCACCTGTAATTCCTTTGTATCGTAATGCTTTGTCAATCATAATAGATACTTCTTCACGAGTAATTGGTGAGTTAGGATCAAAAATCCCTTCACCACGACCATTAATAATTCCTGCACTTGCACAACGTTTAATACCGTCATGAAGTGATGGATGTGCCCCATTAATATCTACAAATGACTTATTTCCCTCTGGTAGTTTAAGAGCATTCGAGATTAATTTCGCAAACTCCGCTCTCGTTACATTTCGATATGGCGCAAATACACCATTGCCTTCGCCTTGCATAATACCTAGACTGTTTAATTTACGAATATGCCCTTCAAACCAGCCACTTGTAATATCATCTTTTGGTTTTTGTACTTCTTCCTTAGGCTTTTGTACTTCTTCCTTAGGTACATTATAGTTAATTTTAATCCAACTTGGGTCATAGAAAATCCATTCTCCATTACCTACTTTATACCAACCATTTTTAACCGCTAATACTTTGTAACGATCTCCGTTTGAAGCTTTACGTACAACACGATGTTCAATACCCGCATCACTACGTACATTGATGCCACTACCATTTACCACTAGTTCCATGCTAGGTTCAGCTGGATTATTTTCATTTGGATCAAATGATTCATTTTTATCTTGTAAAGGCGTATCAATCTGCGCATTTATATTTGCATACCATTGAATTCCTTGTACGAAACCAGCCCAATTACCACGTGAAATTAAAATGTCAGGACATTTTTTCCCGCTCCATTGTTGATGCTTGTAAATATGATCTGCACCAATTCCTTCTTTGTTCATTAAATAACCTGCAAGTCGTTTTGCATTTTCTAACGCTTTATTGTAATCACCGTCTTGGTTAACCGCAATCTCGATACCGATAGACTCCCTGTTTCCTGATCCATCTCCATCTCCTGCATGCCAACCGTTTTCGTTTGTTGGTAAGTGTTGATAAATTTGTTTATCATCTACAGTAAAATGCCATGAAGCTGTTCGGAAAGTGCCTTCAGTTGCTTGCTTGTATAAATATTTCGCATGATTTTCAGCATTAGCACCAGCGGCTGTATTTGCGGTCTCATGAATTGTAATGTAACGTGCTTTCATCGGATTTGCAGGACGAATATCAGGATTTCCTGCTGGAACAATCCACTCCACAAATGGAACTCCTGCAAGTGTTCCATATTTCTTCGTACTCTGTGCACTATATTGAATACCTCTTGGCTTTGCAACAGGTTTCATTTGACGATCAGATCCATCATTTCGACCATCTACAGATTCAAATGCCTTTTCAATGTTTGAAATAGCTTCCTTTTCTGCTACTTGCCCCTTCTTTGCATCTTTCATTTTGTTTAATTCTTCTGTTTCATCATGTTTATGCTTATATTCTTCTAAAAGCATTTTTTCATTTTCAGATACTTCTGCTTCGTTAATTTGTACATGATCAGGAACTTCCAACTTGAAATTAGAATAATTTAATCCGCTCGTTCCATGTTCTCCTTCAGCAATATTTAGTTGATCAGTTTGAGATTTGTTTATCTCTTCTGCTGATGCTGATAAAGGTACACTCCCTAAAATCACTAGACTTGTTGATAGTGCGATTACTTGTTGTTTGATTGTCTTGTTCATTATTATAAATAGATATACACACATTCTCGCCGTGTATATATCTCAACCTCCTTTTGTTGTCACATTAATTTTAAAAATACAAATCTACTATGTACTTCTAATATATTTTATTTATATATTTAAATTATATTATTTTATGCCCGTTAAGAAAATATTTATATGTCATCCCTACAAATGAATTTCATCTAACATATTTTTTACAAAATCCGTCAACAAAAATTATTTTACAACTAATTACCAATACCGTCAAAAGCATTTTCAACAATCCACACTTTAATAGCTATAGTAAATGCTATTTCTTTCACATTATATACTATTACAAATTACCTTTAACTTGTCCGACAATTTCGTTTATCGTATTTCGATCAAACTTATCACTAATTTCGTATGGCTCACGATCTCCTACGAATTGCACGCCTACAATATCATTGCGATCCTTACCGTATTGCACTTCAATGATAGATCCACGCTCTATTTGTTTCCAAATGAGGCCTGCTTCATCTTTATTATCTAAAATAATGCAGTCTTCAATATTTTCATCAATCCCAATTAACTTGTTATCATCTATATATCCAATCTCGTATTGTTGCCGTTCTTTCGCTTTTCCGCTTACTAGTATACCTTTGCTACCATATGAGTAATCCATATAGTCCTTTTTCTCCGTTTGTACCACTTTCGGCTTTTGTGTTTCAGCTTTTTCAGCAGCTCCACAACCTGTAATAAGACTGATTGGTATAACCATAGTTAATACTACTCTAGTAAATTTCTTTATCATTTATAACTAACCTCACATACTTAATTTAAAATGCTATTTATTTCCTTATTATAAAATAACATGATAATACAGAGAAAGAGCCAAAGATAAAATATTATTTACATCCGTATTGTCCCTCCCTTTACATTAATATAGTATCCTCATAAGTATGAATAGCTAGGCTTTCAAAATTAATACGGGAATATTATAGAAAGTAGACATCCTACTCACATACGATTAGTATTAGAATTGAAAATATATAAACTAGATGATTACTTATATTAAGGAAGGAAGTGCACAGCTATGGATTTTAAAACAGTCATGCAAGAGCTTGAAGCCCTTGGTAAGGAAAGAACGAAAAAAACATACATCTCTAACGGTGCACACGAGCCGGTTTTTGGCGTAGCTACAGGTGCTATGAAACCAATCGCTAAGAAAATAAAAGTAAATCAAGAGTTAGCTGAGGAACTTTATGCTACAGGTAACTACGATGCTATGTACTTTGCAGGCATTATTGCAGATCCAAAAGCTATGAATGAGTCTGATTTTGATCGCTGGATGGACGGGGCATATTTTTATATGCTATCTGATTATGTGGTAGCAGTAACTTTATCGGAGTCAACTATCGCCCAAGACGTTGCTGATAAATGGATTGCAAGTGGGGATGAGCTACGAATGTCAGCGGGCTGGAGTTGCTACTGCTGGCTTTTAGGAAATCGCAAAGACAATGAATTTGCCGAAAGCAAAATTTCCGATATGCTTGAAATTGTAAAAAATACAATTCATGCTGCGCCAGAACGAACAAAATCTGCTATGAATAATTTTATAAATACTGTAGCAATTTCATATGTGCCACTACACGAAAAAGCAGTCGAGACTGCAAAAGAAGTTGGTATAGTTGAAGTAAAACGTGATAATAAAAAAAGCAGTTTGTTAAATGCTTCCGAAAGTATTCAGAAAGAAGTCGATAGAGGAAGAGTTGGTTTCAAACGTAAATACGTTAGATGTTAGATTATTAAAAAAGGTGTCAATCAAGAAAGATTGGCACCTTTTTTAATGTACAAGTAGAAAATGAACTACCTCCCTAAAAATCATTCATTTCCCTCTTTACAACTTATATGTTAGAAATTTCTTCTTTCACTTTATACACCCTATCTCTTTTCTCATCGTTTTTAACAAAAGTAAGCTTTCCTTCTGTAACAAAACCTTCCAATGCTAAGCATACTTGTCCATATGCTTTTGGCTTATTCGTTGTAAATCTTTCATCTGATATTTTACCAGATCGTATTAATTGTTCGCATAACTCCAGTGCACTTATTTCTTCAGAATCCATTAATTCCAATATATCTTTTTGCAATGCTGATAAAGGTGCAGGTATCTCGGCTACCTCTACCTTTTCTTGTTTATTTTCTTTTTCGTCTTCAAATAAATCTTCAAATGAAATTTGATTCATTACATCTTTTCCTTTCTCATAACGAATTTGCTTAACATGAACTGAACCCTATATGTACTAGAACTTTTACATTTAGTTATTGTTATGTAGTCCTTACCTCTTTACATAAATTTTATAACTCATGTGCATTATTTTAAGTAGTATATTTCCATTATACCAAATATACGTTCTGTCATCTATTGCAGAATTCTTTATTGTTGAACTGAAAGCAATAGTAAACAGCCAGTGCACAAATCATGCTAACAAAAAACACTGCTAATCGCATTGTTTGAACTACTTCCACATGTCTATCAAGCTAAGAAAAACGAACATCCAAAATAAAAAGCGAGGTTACTATTGTAGTACCTGAAAAGCAAGCAGTCTTTAAGTCTTAGTTAAGTAAGTATTCTATGTTGCGAATGAAAAAGGATCTGATATGAATATCAGATCCTTTTTCATTGCTTCTTTTATAAATGTAACTTCTTGATACATACATCGTTTCACACGATAACCGGTTCATACGTGCTTACATTATCATACACAGTTTTCGCAATTCTAGGAGGAAGGTTAACACACCCTCCAAATCTGACTTTTTAATAGAATCAAAGTGTATTTTTACTTACCAGACTTAATTTTTTCGTTATATTCTTCTAAAGTTAACCCTTTTTCTTTTAGATAAACAGCAACTTCTTTCCCTACATAACGATAGTGCCATGGCTCATACTTAATGCCAGTAATATTCTCTTTATCTTTTGGATAGCGGAGAATAAATCCATATTCTGCAGCATTCTTATCTAACCATTTGAATGCATCGGTAGTTTCAAATTTTGCATTTAAATCTTCTACAGTATTCTGCCATTCAACTGAAATAATGTCTAACGCTAATCCAGTATGATGTTCACTTGCACCAGGATACTGAAGATATTCCAATGCCTTAGCACTAGCCTCTTTATCCGACAAACCTTGAGATTTATAGCTTTTAACTGAAGCATCATAATACGTTTGTTGTAATTTTATAGCTCGATAACCTGATCTTAAATAAAGATTGATTCCCTCTTTTTTTGCAGCTGCTACCATATCCTGATAGGAAGTTGCAATTCTACTATCTATTTTCATATTTGGCTTCGCATTTTGGGTGATACTTGTTAATTCAATTCCTAGTTCCTTTGATAACATATGCTCTCTATTTACAAGGATAATTCTCCAATCATTAACATCAGAGATAGGTAAAACATCTTTTTTCTTCGCATGTATTTCATTTTTATTTTTATCGTTATTATTAGTAGTTTCCTGAGATGTTTGCTTTCCACTACAAGCAGCAAGACTCCATCCCATTGCCAATACCAATGCTAAAATTATAAATTTTTTAATTGTATCTCATTCCCTTTTTGTTTATTAGTCTTTATACCAATTTCCCAACACGTCTCTAGGAATCTCCTTGAAATCCTTCAAAGAAACCGGGCCGACAAATTTTTTAATTCCATGTTTTTTAGAATTTTCATCCGAATAATCTTTTAAAAATTGAATTTTAAATTGTTTCTTACCATCAGCGTAGTCGGTTACTGTCGGTACGATTGCCGCTTGTCGTATACCAAAAGTTTTATCTTCATACTTAACAAATTGTACATAAGATAATCCTCCAACCAATGTTTCTAATTTTTCTTGCGCAGAAATAAGATTTCCAAGAGAATAATAAATTAGCGTTTCATGCCCATCTTTATTTTGTTTCCACTCAATTGGTTGAATTACATGTGGATGATTTCCAATTACTACATCTACACCTAAATCTGTTAAATATTGAGCAACTTCTTTTTGTTGCTTTGAAGGTGTTGAGGTATATTCTACTCCCCAATGCACCATAACAATGACCATATCAGAGTTACTCTTTGCCTTTTCCACATCATTTTGTATCGCTTTTTTATCAATTAAATTTAAAGCCCAAGACTTATCAGCTGGAATTTTAATTCCATTCGTACCATATGTATAATTTAGTAACGCAAAACGAATACCATTTTTTGTAATCGTTTTTATTTCATTACGCTCGTTTTGACTCTCATTAATACCTACCGGGATAACATCCGGATATTTCTTCCAGTATTCTCTTGTATTCGCAACACCTTTAATACCCATATCCATAGCATGATTTGTCGCTTGAGTCACTATATTGAATCCAGTGTCCACTAAAGATTGGCCTACTTCTTCAGGTGTATTGAAAGTCGGATATCCCTGTACTTTTAGATTATTTCCTGCAATTGGAGTCTCCTGGTTCACGATAGCAAGATCACTTGATTTAACAGCTTTTTTGATATTTTCATAAATATAGTTATAATCATATGAACCGTCTTTTTGTTTGCCATCTTTAATTACTGCGTCATGATATAAATTATCACCCGTTGCTATTAAATTCACAACCGATTTTACTTTTTTATCTTCCGTAAAATTAGGAGACTGTTGGATAGGACTCTTCTCTACCCAATTTGGTGCTTTTAATGATGTATCTATATTAGATTCAGCCGGTGGTAATGAAGCTTTAGATGTCTTAACATCTGTATTACCACAAGCAGTTAAAAGCACTAAAAAAATAAGACATAATAAAAAAAACTTTTTACTTCTCTGTAAAGTATCTAACATGTGATCCTCTTTTCTGTTTTATTACTTATAACCAGTTCTAACAAATCATTCTTTAAAACAACGTATTTTGGTTTTACCCTTAATTATGGAAGGACACTCTGTTACATCTGCTTCGGAATATACAGATAATCATTTTCCATTCTCTAGCAATCTATCAATTCCATCAGAATTGATAGATTGCTAGAAAAACATGATCCATCAGGATGTCGACTAGTTTCATATACCTGTTCCAATTGCAGTAACTCGTTTAATCTAAACAAGATAGAAGAATAGTTCATATAGCCTCTTCTCTTGCTTTACGTTTGTGAGTGGCTCCAAAAAGAGGGGATCGTTGCTGTACCCCCTTTAAATATTATGGAATCATTGTAACTAATTTCTTTACGTTAAGCGACAAACATTATACCGATAACAATAAGTAAGACCCAAGAACTTATTTTACCAATATACAAAAAAAGTAGCAATCTTTTGCCCCATATAAAGAAGCCAATTAGGAGAAATGAAAGGGAGATTCATTTTAATTAATTCCTTCCTTCACTGATTAATAAAAAAAACAAGCCACCCAGCTATTGGATGGCTCTATACGATAAAGAGAATTTGTTATTGGATTACTTCAATTTCCCTTCAAAAACAATCTTCCTACCGCACGGCTCAACTACTGTTTTGCCGTCTTTCTTTACTTCATGAAAGATCGGCTCTTCCATACGACGAGACGGAGCGTAGCCTTCTTGTTCCATACGTGCTAAGCAGTCTGTAATTGTTTCATTTTCTAGTACTTCAAATTTCTTTTTATTAGGTTGTTTTGTCATGCCCTAACCTACTTTCTATTTTTCTTGATGCGAATTGATTCTTCATGTAGACCATATATAACATTGCTAGAATTCCCATTATAATCATAACCGCAATAAAAAAGCTTGTATACTGTATTTTTTCTATAAATACGCCGCCTAATACAGGCCCCATAATACTTCCTAAACTAAAAGCGATTCCGGATAATATATTACCTGCCGGTAGTAAGTGTCTCGGTAATAAATCAGTCATAAATCCAAGCCCTAAAGAGAAACACGATCCAATAACCATACCCGCTAAAAGCATGCAGGCAAAGACGATCCAGTAATATTGATCAAATACGGCGGCAAGTAGAAAAATGCCCGTACTTATGCTAAACGTCCACGTTAATATACGGTCCCTTCCGTATTTATCACTCAATATACCGAGCGGAATTTGTGTAATAATACCCCCAACTGCAAATGCTGGTAACAAGAAGGATACATCTGAAACAGACCATCCTTTACGAAGTGCGTATACTGGTAAGTTACTGTTTAACATTGCTTCAAGTACGCCATATGCAAGTGGTCCCAGCAGTGCAATCCATCCTAATCCAACAACTTGTTTATAACGAGAAAATGATGATTCACTCTTCACTTCTCTTTCATCTTGCGCTGGGAATGCATTTTTTGTTGGTAATAGTAACAGCCAACCTATTAGACAAAGTATAGTAGATATAATAAATGGTGTTGCAAGACCGTACTGTACAGTGCTTGCTATATACGGACCAACGGCAAAACCAATTCCGAAGAATACACCGTATATCGATACTTGTCTCCCTATTTTACTTGGGTCCGATGTTGTCGTAATCCATGTTTGTGTTCCGACATGAAGCATATGATCTCCGACTCCAACTAGAAATCTAAGGATAAACCATACCCAAAATGAAAATGTTTGTGTAAAAAAGAATAATGAAATAATAACGAGAAACCCACCTATAACAATAATTGGCTTCATTCCAAACCTTTGCATCGGTTTTTCAAGAAACGGCGAAATAACTAATATCCCGATGTACAATGCCGTCGCATGAATACCGTTAATACTTGAACTAACCCCTTCTTGTTCAAAAACCATTGCAATGGCAGGTAAGAGCATTCCTTGTGATAAACCAGAAATTGCTACAATCCCAACCATAATCCAAAATGTAAAACGCATTGACATCCCTTTCCCTCTCCTTCTCACGCTTTCCACTTTTCATTATAAACTGTTTCTGCAAATGCGTGTACGAATATTCATAATAAAAAAGAAGCTAAAAGAATGAACCTTTTAGCTTCCTATCCTTCCCAAACTTGCGCTTTCACGTTGTTATGAAATTGCTTGAAATATGGATGTTTATAAAAAGCAGTTTCATATAAATAATGATGCGAATGAACAATTGGTGGCTGTTGTATTTGTAACGGAACTACAACTGGTGAAACTTGCATATACAGCGGAGCTATCATCATTTTTGTATACACATGATGATTATATGGAGAATGCACAATTAAGAACGGATGATGCATTGATAATCTCCCCTTTTACCTACAATGTTATAGTATATGCAATACCTTTCATTTCGGGGATTATTTCTATTCTAACCAATCCTCTACATGTTTTATAAATACATCTAAACAATCAATAAACGGTGAGTGTCCGCAATCTTCTAATACCTTCAACTCTGCATTTGGCAAATGTTTCGCTAATTCCTCACCGACTACTTGCGGTACGACATAATCTCTATCACCTTGTATGACGAGTGTCGGCGCTTTAATATGATGAATTTGCTTACTTCCCTCTACAACCCCATTATGTTCATCTGAAATATTAAATGTAATGAGCGCATAATTCACATCTACGAAATTACGTTGCGTTAACATATCATCTAAATACTTTTCATAACGGTCCGGTTCAGGTTGATTATGTGTATATATTAATAGATTCCATACTGTACGGTAATATAGTTTGTTCATATTTTTTATCGCGTCTAATACTGGAGCGATTTGTACTGGATCTTGCGCAATTTCTTCTTTCGTCTTTACTAAACTTGATACAATCGGCTGCCCATTCGTATCTTTTTTAAAGATTGGGTATCCTTTCATTCCTACTGATTCTACTAAAATTAACTTTTCTACAAAAGTTGGGTGATTCGCTGTAAATTGCATCGCAACGCCACCGCCCATTGACCAGCCCATTAATGAGAATTTCTCTAGCTTTAACTCGTCGATAAATAATTTTACATCGTCTGCAAAGTCTTGTAATGAAACTATCGACTGATTATACGTTGATTGTCCAAACCCTCTTAAATCAAGAGCGTAAATATGGTATTGATCTTGCAACTTTTCAATAACTAAATCCCAATGTTGTGACGATGTCATGTTCCCGTGAATGAGTACAAGAATATCTGTATTTCGCCTTCCAACTTCCTGATATGCAATCGTTTCTCCGTTCGATAGTGAAACAAACTCCATTGTTGCAGGCTTAATCATCACAAGTTCCCCCATTCTATTTAATAGAAAGAAAATTCTTTACTTAATTAAAGAATAGCACGCAGAATATACGTTCGCAACATAAAACCTATAAGAAATTTTTACATAAATCAACATGTCTATTACTAGACAATTATTATAAAAAAGTATATAGTTAGCTAGGTAACTAATTTGAAAGGATCAAAATACATGGACGAAAAACAACATTTTTTTCACATCGTCAGCCAGACTTCTCGAAAGTTTACGAAGAAATTTAATGAACGTGTATCTCCAACAGGGTTATTTAGTGCGCAATGGGCTGTTATTTTCCGCATTAATCAAACTGGTTCTTGTACGCAAACAGAATTGTGCCAGTATTTAAATGTTGAATCACCAACGATGACTCGTACGTTAACACGTATGGAAACGATGGGATGGATTATTCGTACAGAAGGTAAAGATCGCCGCGAGAAGCTCATTTCTTTATCCGAAACAGCGATAAAGATGATTCCAGTATGGCAAGAAGAAGTTGATACTTTCGAAGAAAAAACGCTAGAAGGTATTAATGAAAATGATTTACATCAAGCATTTCAAGTGTTACAACAAATTATTAAAAATTTAGATTAAATTGGAGGGATGACGATGCAAAGTGAGAAACTTTGGACGAAGGATTTCCTCGGAACTTGTTTTAGTAGTCTATTTCTCTTCTTAACATTTTACATGCTTATGACTACTCTGCCTGTCTATGTAATAGACGGCCTAAAAGGAAAACCTGAGGAAATTGGTTTAGTTGCAACTGTGTTTCTTATTTCTTCTGTTTTATGTAGACCATTCACAGGAAAATGGCTCGATGATTTAGGAAGAAAGAAAATATTATTTATTTCACTTTCATTATTTTTAGCCGCTACTGTTATGTATTTCGGTGCGCAAAGTTTATTCTTATTACTTGCCCTTCGCTTCTTGCACGGTATTGGGTTCGGGATGGCAACGACAGCTACTGGTACGATTGTAACTGATGTTGCGCCAGCTCATCGACGAGGCGAAGCACTTGCATATTTCGGCGTATTTATGAGTCTGCCGATGGTAATCGGTCCTTTTTTAGGTTTAACAATTATTTCTCATTTTTCGTTTACTGTGTTATTTATCGTTTGTTCCGTATTTTCATTACTTGCATTTTTATTAGGACTACTTGTAAATATTCCGCACGAAGCACCTGTTAGCAAACAGAAACGTGAAAAAATGAAATGGAAAGACTTAATCGAACCATCTTCTATTCCGATTGCACTTACAGGATTTGTTTTAGCCTTTTCTTATAGTGGTATTTTATCCTTTATTCCTATTTATGCGAAAGAACTCGGTTTAAGTGAAATTGCAAGTTACTTCTTTATTGTATACGCACTTGTTGTTGTCATTTCTCGTCCATTTACAGGAAAGATTTTTGATCGCTTCGGTGAAAATGTACTTGTTTACCCTGCTATCATTATTTTCACAATCGGAATGTTCATATTAAGCCAAGCACAAACTTCATTTTGGTTCCTTGGCGCAGGTATGCTAATTGGTTTAGGTTACGGAACATTAATTCCGAGTTTCCAAACGATTGCGATTTCTGCTGCTCCAAACCATAGACGTGGTTCTGCGACAGCTACGTATTTCTCATTCTTTGATAGTGGTATTGGCTTTGGTTCTTTCATTTTAGGTATTGTCGCAGCGAAATCTAGTTATCATAATATGTATTTTATCGCAGCTATTATCGTTGCTTTCACTTTACTTTTATATTATGGATTACACGGACGAAAACAAAAATTCAAAAAACAACCTACAGACGGAAAAATTTCCGCTTAACGTTAATAAGGAAAGTAAACTTCCCCGTTTACTTTCCTTATTTTGTATTTCCTTCAAGACGAGCGTATACTTATAGTAGAAATAAAAAGGAGGGCCATATATGAAACTAAAAAAATCTCCCCTACTCTTACTTATACTAACATTCATATTTGTAATTACAGGGCTTGGGTTTACTTACTTCAAACAAAATAAAACGACCCCATCAAAACATAATGTGACAAAAGAAAACTGGTTAAATGACCCTTACTTACGTTGGTCGTATACCCATATGAAAGAATTCACTTTAGTTAATGACGTAAAAAACAATCCTGACCAAATTGCTCACTTCCCTTTCGCATTGCAAAACTTAGACGATTTTGCTGTGGAGCGTAGATTCGGAAATACAACTCCTCTAAAAAAACTTTTAGACGATAACAAAACAGATGCTTTTGTCGTTGTACATAATGGACAACTTGTTTATGAACGATATTTCAATGGGTATAAACAGAATGAACCTCATGGTATGGCATCATTAGCAAAAGTCTTTACCGGGGCAATTATACAATCTCTCTCTGAAGAAAAACGTATTGACTTAGAAAAAACAGCTGACACTTACATAAAAGAACTAAAAAACACACCGTTCGGAAAAGCGACACTTCAGCAATTAATGGACATGCAAGTTTCAGCAGAATACCCGACCCACGGATATGAGCAGCCTGGGCTAGAAAATCAAGATGCACAATTATATTTAGCTAGCAATATTTTACCCCGCGGCAAAAATTACGGCGGTCCGATGAAAATTTATGATATGTTACGAGAAGCCGAAGAAACTGCACCGCCTGGTTCTTCCTTTTCTTACAATAACGGATCAACAGAAACGCTCGCTTGGATTATTAGAACTATTACTGGTAAATCACTAGCTGAAAATGTAAGCGAACGAATTTGGTCTCAAATTGGTATGGAAGAAAACGCGTATTACGTTACAGATGAAACAAAAGTAGAACAAGCAAGCGCTGGCTTAAATGCAACTGCTAGAGATATGGCGAAATTCGGGCAATTACTATTAAACAACGGGGAATATAACGGAAAACAAATTCTCCCTTCTTCTATTACTGAAGATATAAAAAATGTCCAAGAAGGTGAACTTGCAATTAGCCCTGGAGCTTCCATTTCTTATCATAATCAATGGTGGATTCCCCACAATGAACAGGATGCTTTTGAAGTGTTAGGTAGTTACGGACAAACACTTTACATCGATCCGAAAGCAAATATGGTAATTGTCCACTTCTCTTCTAACGCTATGCCAAGTAATGAAATACATTCAGTTTACTCAAATATGTATATTGATATTGCACATCATTTGGAGAAGCTTCCACGGTAGTGGAAGCTTTTTCTTATTTCGGTGTTTTATTTGAAACCACTACCCTCATCACGGTTATTCATAATGAAACTTTTTATTAGCAATCCAATAATACGTTACGAAGAGTGTCAATAAAATCCACACTATAGTTAGTAATCCATTAATTATTGCGTTTGAATTTACTACCCCCGTGACTAACGTTTCCATTGCATACTTACTCATACCGGCTGGATTAAGCTGATCCATTATTGGATTCAAACCGACGATTACTCTGCAGGCTAAAAGGAAAACAATTGAAATTAATGCAATAATACCTTGACTGTGAAAAATAGCACTTATCATTGTTGTGAAAGATACGATAAAAAGAACCCAAATTAGATAAAATAGTAATCCAGTAATTAGGTGTGCAAATGGAACGGCAGTAAAAAGAAAATTTACATATAGATAAGAAGCTACGTATCCAATTGTTACACTAAACGCTACCATTAAATAGTTTGAAACTATTTTCCCACCTACATATGAAGTAACAGTAACGGGCCTTGTTAAAATAAAGGCCAACATACCATTAGCTTTATCTGTTTGAATTGCACCCATCATAGAAATCACTAGAATCATAAGTCCAAGCTGATCAAACTGGGATCCTAAAGTACTCGCCAATACTTCGCCCCCTTTTTGCGCTGCCATACTCAGATCAATTGTAATTCCCTGACCTCCACCTAACGCTTCTAGAATTGATGGCAAATAATGAGTTACTATCGGCTGTGTTGCACCTAAAAATATAAAAACAATTGGTAGCCAAATAATCTTAAAATCACGCAACATTTGAACATATTCTTTTTTTATCAATACCATTGAGTTATTCATTTTTACAACACCAATTTCAAGAAAATTTCTTCTAAAGTATCGTTGCTCATTTTAAATTTAACGATGTCCACTTTATGTTCGAGTGCATTTTGCAGTAACATATTTTTGTTTATTTCGATACTTTCAACCTTCACTTTGATTTTAAGCCCAACCACTTCTACATTCTTCACATACGGTAATTTCTTTACAACTTCAATCCAATTTTGATCTTTAGCTGTTATTTCAATAATTAATTTATTTTCACGATTACGGTGTAAAAGCTCCGTAATCGTTGTGTCTTCTATTTTTGTTCCATCTTTTATAATGACAAATCGTTCACAGATTTCTTCTGCATCGCTTAAGATGTGGGTTGATAATAAAATGGTTGTATCTTTTTTTATTTCTTTAATCAGATTCAATACTTCCCGCCGGCCGATCGGATCTAATGCGGATACTGGTTCATCCATGACAATAAGCGAAGGTTTATGCAATAATGCTTGTGCAATACCAAGTCGTTGTTTCATTCCACCAGAAAATGTACTAACCTTTGCATTTTCTTCTTCCTTTAGTCCAACTTTCTCCAACATTTTTGGAATCGACTTTGACAATTCTTCTTTTTTCAACCCCGAAAGTTGGCCCATAAACGTAAGCGTTTCTCTCGCTGTCATCCAATGAAAAAAATTAGGATATTGAGGTAAATAACCAATTTCACTTTTCATTTTTGATATTTTTATCCCATTCAATAAAACTTCACCAACAGTTGGATTAGTAATATCCGAAATTACTTTTATTAATGTGGATTTCCCTGCTCCGTTTGGTCCAATTAATCCGACGCATTCCCCCGCTTGCAGTTCCATCGAGAAATTATTCACAGCAATTTTTCCTTTAAATGATTTTGTTACATTTTTAATCTCTAATTTCATAATTTCTCACTGTCCTTTCTCCCTATAACAAAGTACAAGATAGGTCCCAATATATTAACGAAAAGAATAATTAACGTCCATACAAGTACATTTTTTCTTGTTTTCCTATGTCGATATAAATCAATGAATGCAATTAAAACTAAAAGTGCTCCCACTGCAATAACTGGTAATATAATGGGTAGAAAAGCCATAATATCAATGTCTTTAAGATCATTCAATCCATAATGTAGTTGCATTATTGTCATTCCTCCCTAAATTCATTCTCATTATTGATAATGATAAAACATAAACGAATGAATTGCAAACTTTATTCTCATTATTTATAATGAGAATAAAAATACATAATAAATAAGGTGAGCGAATGAGTAATAAAGTTGAAATTTTAATGCATCCTGTAAGAATGAAAATTTGCCAAGTATTAATGAGAAATAAGGAAGATGGGCTGACACCATTAGAAATGGTAAAAATTATTAAAAATGTGCCACAAGCAACGCTATATAGACAGCTGCAAACTATGGTTGATTCTGGTATCGTCCATGTAATTAAAGAAAAAAAAGTAAAATCTGTTTCTGAAAAATATTACGCAATTAATGAAGAAGATGCAAAAATTGAAGGAAGTGAATGGAAAGGATTATCTGATGATGAAAAGTTAAACTACATTTCCTATTATCAGTTATCACTTATGACACAATATCAAAGTTACCTTAAGAAATTAGAGGAACAAAACAGTCAAGAAGATACTGCTACTTTTTCTGTAGTAGAATTAAAGCTAGATGAAGAACACTTTGGAAAATTTCAAAACGAACTTAACGAATTAATGATTAAATACTACAATAGCCAAAGTAAAGGCGACGAAATAGAGACTCCGGTTCGGACTGTCGCTATTACAATTATTCCAGAAACTTAAATTTACTCGATATAAAAATGCAAATCAATAATTTGAACTAAATACTGAAAACAGGATACCTCTCAAAACACCTAAACCATCTGCTTCCTATATTCTCTTTAGGGGCTAGGTGGTTTAATTTTTCTTGAATTCACACACAAATGTAGTAATGAATGTATTACTTTTGTTATCTTTTATAAGTAAAAAGCTTCATCTTTTTAATAAATTAATCGTTTCCTTTAAAACACTTCCCTTACAAAGATTATCTGTTCATATTGGTCGAAAATTTCTTCTATAGATAAAAATAAAGTTTCTTCCGGGATGATGAACTTTATTTTTTGACCATTTTTTAACATGAAGGAAATCGTTCCATTATCATTAAAACCTGTATGAAACGTTCCTCGTTTATTTAATAGTACCTCTTCAATTATATTTATTTCAATTGAAAAGTTATTCTTTAATTGCAAGAGTTCATGTACATCGCCAGTATGTATTTTTGCATCTATTTCAGTTTCTAAGTTTAATTGTTTTTTCTCAATTTTTTTGAACCAAAACAAAAACAATAGCTCTGAAATACCAGGTAATTGTTTTTTATAAGCATGTCGGCTATGAAACTGTCCGCCAATCTTTATAAAATATATACAGTCACCTGTAATAAAGACTTTATAATATATATCTGCCGTAAACATTTTAGGCTTTAAAAGATAAAAACTTTTGATCATAATTCCCCCATCAATTTTAAATGTATTTGTATAAACATTTTTAGCTAGATTTGTGCTAAAACATATTTCTCATGTAATGCAACACTATTGTATTGAATCTCCTCTCCCTTTGCAACAGTTGCTTTGAAGCCAGCTAGTAACCTTTCTCTATACTTTCCCTATAAGTGCTACCCCATTTCCAACCGTTTTCTTCTAGTATATTAAAAGCAGAATCTGATACAAGGCTCTATATCAACCTATCAATAAATTACCATCCTGTAAATATCTGAATTTTCTTTTTATTGAAGGTTATCTCCTAAACAACCTCGAATAATTGTAATACATATGCATAAGGAGGTTGATCTATTTTGTTTCGTTCCTTTACAAATGGTTGCGTCGCCTTAGTGCAACGCTTCTTGCCAGAACCGTTTATTTTATCATGTTTACTAACTGTTTTCGTTATCTTCTTTGGTATGTTTGCGACTCACCAAACACCTGTAGAAATGATTAATCACTGGGGTAATGGAATTTGGGGACTCCTTGCCTTTTCTATGCAAATGGCACTTGTACTCGTGACTGGATCTGCTTTAGCAAATGCTCCTCTTATTAAAAAAGGATTAACGAAAGCTGCCAGACTACCAAAAACGAATGGCCAAGGCATTATTGCCATTTCAATTGTAAGTTTACTTGGTGCATACATAAACTGGGGCTTTGGAATTGTTGTATCTGTTTTATACGCAAAAGAAGTGGCAAGGCAACTGGACGGATTAGATTATAGACTAGCAATTGCCTCTTCTTACTCTGGATTCCTCATTTGGCATGCCGGTCTTTCTGCCTCTATCCCCCTTACGTTAGCAACAGGCGGTGAAACGTTAATTAAAACGACTGCTGGAAGTATTAAAGAGGCGATTCCGATAACAGAAACGTTATTCTCACCATACGCTCTCGTTCCAGTTATTATTTTTCTCGTTACGATGCCTCTCATTAATAAAGCGATGCATCCAGATGAAAAACATACGATAACTGTAGATCCTAGCGTGTTCCATGAAGAAGCTGCTGCTCAAGAAGTAGAAAAAAACACGTTCGCTGAAAAGATGGAAAATAGCATTATTATTACACTTTGCGTTGGATTGTTAGGTCTCATTTATATTTTCAATTACTTTTATACGAAAGGTTTTAACCTTACTCTCGATATCGTGATTTTTATGTTATTAATTGCAGGTCTTATTTTCCACCGTACTCCGATTCAGTATATTCGCGCTTTTTCAGACTCTACGAAAAGTGCCTCTGGCATTTTACTTCAATTTCCGTTTTACGCAGGAATTATGGGCATGATGATTGGAGCGAATAGTGAAGGACTTTCACTTGGAGGAGCTATTTCTAATTTCTTTATTAGCATTTCAAACGAATCAACTTTCCCGCTCTTTACTTTTTTAAGTGCTGGCATCGTTAATATTTTCGTTCCATCTGGTGGCGGTCAATGGGCCGTGCAAGCACCAATTATGATTCCAGCTGGCGCTGAACTTGGTGTACCTGCTGCAAAAACTGCAATGGCCATTGCGTGGGGCGATGCTTGGACGAATTTAATTCAACCTTTCTGGGCATTACCAGCATTAGCGATAGCTGGTTTAGGTGCTCGTGACATTATGGGATTTTGTGTTGTGAACTTACTATATGCGGGTTTTATCATTAGTCTATGCTTCTTATTCATTTAAACGAAAAGCTAGTTTTATACTAGCTTTTTTACATAATAAATCATTTATTTCCCATGCAATTTATAACTGTCTTCCACTCTATGTCCGTAAGGTGTAATGACTCAAATGCAAAAAAATCTTCGCAAATTTTTCCGATCAAGTGTGGATGTTCCCTCAAAAAATTCCACTGTAACGCTTTAGGAAGAAAATATGTTTCATATTCTTTACTTCCCCTTACTACCTCATCTACTTCTCTTTCACAAATTCCTCTTATTAAATAATCATTTCTTAACTCTATTTGAATTTGTTGAAATGTATCGCTGCATTTTTTCAATTGAAGTAAACACGTAATATACTTTCGAAAAAGTTCGTTATCATACTGACAACAGTTTATAATACGATCGACTTCATTCATAATGTACGAGCCTTTTCTTCTATTTGTAATAACCATTTTTCGCGCTTTGATACTTTACTCCTTTTCACAGATTGAAACACTGACCGTTTTATATCACGAATGCCACAAAAACGTAAAACACCTCTCTTCATCATAATCCAATCTGCTGATCGATATAACAATGCGACGTACCATAGAGGCGAGTCTAACGTATTAATAACCCACGCTTTTTTCCCTTGCAATAATCCTTTCGGCAGAGCCCCTTCATATTTATAAGCAAATCCAGCTACGAAAATACGGTCAATAAAACCTTTTAAAATAGCTGGCATCCCCCACCACCATATCGGATATATAAAGAGAAGTGTATCTGCTTCTTCCACTAATTTTCTATACCGCGCTGTCTCTTCTTCATTTATTAAATCACGTCTTTTCTTCTCTTCATTGAATACAAGTACCGGATCAAATTGTTCCTTGTATAAATCAAGCAACGTAACCGAATGATTTGTTTCCTGTAGCCCTTTTTGCACATGTTCTAAAATTGCCCCGTTAAAACTTGAAGGATTAGGATGAGCGTATATAATCAGTACGTTCACTACAAAACAACTCCCTCTATCGTTAAAGTTACCCCTTCTTTAATAACTTCTCTACAATTTGTACGTTTTTCGAACTTTGCAACAGTCGATTTAATACAGTAAGTAACTCTTCTTTTTCTAAATCTTTCAGTTTCTCTTTAACTGCACTCTCACCAGCACCTTGAATATCATAAACAACTGCCGCCATATGTTTACAATAATTTTCATACGGACATTCGCAACTACTTTTTGAAAAATCTTCGAGATCGATAACTACTTCATAATTCCCTGCATTTCCAGTAACGAAAGCAAACACTTTGTTATCTTGTATTTCAACATCTTCTACATGTCCATCTTCATAATATTCATATCCCTTATCTACAACGTACTTTGGGATCCATTTCGTTATATCTTTTAATAAGTAAGCGTACATAATTGTACCCCTTCCTTTAATTCCCTTTTGACTTCCAAAACCCTGCATGTTATTCTAAGAACTGTTAAATAGCAAGTCTATTTTGCAAAACGACTGACACCTATTCGGCGAAGGTGTCTCTTTTCATTTGCAGCCGATACGAATTGCCTCTTTCAGGCACATTCAATTTTTGACACTACACACTCAACACCATTCCCTGTATCAGGCTGCTTAAGCAGTCTTTTACTCTACATACTCCGTTATTTTAAAAAAAAGAGAGCTTAGCTCCCTTTTCTCGCCTTATAAAATACCCCTTTTTCAGTATAGAGATATTCATCAGCTAATGTAATTTTCCCATCCAGTTTCAGTTCATCTAATAGTCTTGATAAATAAAATTGATGTAACATCTTTTTCGTGAATTTTCCTTCATGATGCGAAACGATATGTTCTTGAATATCTAACAATGATATTGGCTTATCTTGCTCTATCATATATTCATAAACTGTACTACGCAGTTTTACGTATTTTTCGAGTGTCACAGCAATGCGCAACCCCTTTCTTCTTAAGATAAATTTTCGTAATCGGTTTTTTTGCAACAAAAAAACCTCTCCGATAAGAAGAAGTTACGTATATATCTTCGTCTTATCTCCCAGAACAAATATGTTCTGCTGGAATTAGCACCTGCATCGCGGTTGCTGGGTTTCATCGGGCCAGTCCCTCCACCTCTCTGGATAAGAAAATATTCACTTAATTCTTACTATACGTAATTTCATTTTAATTGTCAAACAAATATAACAAATAATATTTTCTTCTTTACTGTTCATACTATACATATATGAATATGCAAGGAGGATTATGAAATGCATCAAAATGCTCGCGGATATGTACAAGATTCTTTTCAATCATTACAAGAAGCAAAACATTGTTTAGAAGAAGCACTACAGACTGTTGAAAAAGATTTTAATCGCGCTCGTATTGAGCAATCCCTTTATGCGATCGAACAAGCTATTCAACGCTGCGATTACACCGTTCACATTTTAGAACAAGATTGAAAAAACTTCCCATCATAAGGTGGGAAGTTTTTTCAAATGGCATACTTCATAATTATTGCCGTTATGATTAAAAAATATACAGAATTCACAATTTCTAAAACCCCTACTTTTATAATAGAAATTTTTTTGCCATACAATATAATGGCTCGAATGACACTTGGTATAAAAATAAGGGAGCACCACGGATTAATTGCAAATACAATGATTGTTAATAGAATATGATAACCCCAGGATATAAAACGATACTTCGGATTATTTTTCTCACGTATCATCGTTTTCACATAAAACGTACTACCTAAAAAGTATAAGAATGAAATAAGTGCAATGAATAATGCTGTATGATCGATTTGTTTCATTGAAAAATAATAACTAATTAACCCACCAACACAAAACACAATGATCGCACAAATATCATTTAATAGTGCCCTTTCATTTTTTTGACGAGCATAATGCATATTTACTATAAATAGTGGAATCATGACTATTACGAATAAAAGAATGCGCCATTCATATAATAGAGAAATCATCCCAAATACGAACGCAATAATAAAATATACAATTGAAGCATGTAAATACTCTTTTTTTCGTTTTTGTTTTATGTACATAAGGAATGGATACGTAGCTAAATAGATAAAGAACCAAGCTATAAACAATGGAATGTGATATATAGTAGGTTTTCCAAGTATGACACTTAATAGAAATGGTATAGCAAGCATCGCCCATGCACCATGTTGCTTCGGAATAACTAACTTCATTAACTATACACCTCCCTTTTGAAAATAGTTCTCACCTATTATTATACAAATAATTTTATATAGTAACGGATATATATTGGACTATTTTTTGACAATAAAAAATGCTCCTTACAATATGTAAGAAGCATGAAAGAGGCAAACGAATATGTAAGTCGCGACCCTACCTTATATGAGTATGCTTTTCTATGCTATGTTATGCTTATCTAATATACCGTATTTCTTTTTAAATCTTGTGAGAATCGTAATCCAAGTAGTACTAAATAATAGTAAGAAGACAACATTCGAAATTGCATGGCTCAAATCGAAATAAAAACTTGCGATGTAATACGAAATGACTGTTTCCCACGTTGCCTCTCTTATAAAACCGAGAAGTCCCCAGAAATTCATAATCCAGCCAAATAAAAATCCAACAAACAATCCGTACAGGAGTCTTCCCCATAGCTTTTTCATTAAAAATGTATTACGCAATAATCCAGCTATAAAACCAATCATACCCCATGAAAACATTTGCCACGGCGTCCACGGACCTTGCCCTAAAAAGATGTTAGACACAATCGCTGCTGTTGCACCGATCATAAAACCCGCTTCACTTCCAAACACAATTGCAGAAACGATAATAACAAAAGAAGTTGGTTGTACACTCGGTAAAATAGAAAATGGTACGCGGCTAACTGCTGCAATTGCCGCTAATACAGCAACGAGAACAATTTCACGTGAAACAAACGCCTTCCTTTCAAAACGGATATAGAAAGGTAACATAATAACAACTAATAAAAACAAACTACTTAACATGTAATAACCGTCCATAATAAGTGTAGTAAAGAGTAATGTGCCTATTATTACTGCAAAAATACATATTATGAATGCAACATATCGTTTGGACACGCTTCGTACACATCCTCCCACGTTAATGCATATGGCAATTCTTTTCGAATGAATCGGTTAATAGATGTTGTATAAAAGAAGTTACCACTAAAAAATTCTTTCGGTGCATCATTCATAATGACTGCTCCATCAAATAACATCATACATCGATCCACGTATTTCGCTGCAAACTCAATGTCATGCGTTGCCATTACAATTGTTGTACCTTCTTTTTGCAGCTCCCTAAATAGTTCTCCTACTCTTTCTTTCTTCCATGGATCTAACCCCTTTGTCGGTTCATCAAGTAATAATAGCGTTGGCTTTGATAATAACGTTGTACATAATGCAAGAAGTTGTTGCTCTCCTCCGCTACAATCATGCGGATGGCGTTCTTTAAGCGAATACAACCAAAACTGTTTTAGCGTATCTTCTGCTATTTCTTTTCCTTGTTCTCCATATAATTCACGTGCACGTTCATACACCTCATCCCACACTGTATCAAATGTAAAATGATAATATGGATGCTGCGATACATACCCAATACTTTTAAACCGTTCTTTCGAATCGATTTTATGTATCACTTTCCCGTTCCACTTTACTTTCCCTCTTCTCGCTTTTTGTAATCCTGCTAAAATCGTTAACAGTGTAGACTTACCTGTACCGTTCTTCCCAACGAGCGCTACCCATTTTCCTTTTTCAATCGAAACTGATAAATCACGTAAAATAAGCGGACTATTTTTTTCGTACTGGAACGAAATATGCTCTGCGCTTAAAATTACCTCTTGCTTTTCACTTTGTGCTATTGGCTCATTTACATATGATATCGCTGAAAAATTATTCATTTTCATTTGCGCCTCTCGCACCGTAAACGGAATATCTCTCACATTCCACTCTAAAAATAGCCTTGGAATTTGCGGAATAAATGGACGGAACTTTTCTACTTCCCACATGTTCGCTACAACCGCTTTCGGACTACCGTCATACACGATTCGGCCGTTATTCATACAAATCACGCGCGTTGCAAGTGGTATCACTTCATCTAAACGATGTTCACTTAAAACAATCGTAATTCCAAGTTCTTCATTAATACGCTTTAACAATCCTAAAAACTCTTTCGCAGCAATTGGATCTAATTGTGCTGTCGGTTCATCTAATAATAATAACTTCGGCTGCATAACTAATACCGCAGCTAAATTAACAAGTTGCTTTTGCCCACCAGATAACGTGTGAACAGATTGATGCAATAAATCTTGAAATCCTAAAAAGCTAATAAGCTCTGCTATTCGTTTTTGAATAATATGTGATGGTAACCCAATATTTTCTAAAGAAAATGCTAATTCTTGAATAACTGTATCCATTACGAGTTGATTTTCTGGATTTTGAAATACCATACCAATTTCTTGAGCAGATAACAAATCAGGTACATTTTCTAATAAAGTACCATCATAATATGTATCCCCAGTACGCTTACCAATTGGAAGTAATTCTTTTTTAAAATGTTTTAATAAAGTCGTCTTCCCGGATCCTGATCCGCCGGCAAGTGCAATAAAATCTCCTTTTTGAACAGAAAGAGAAATATGCTGTAACGCTTTTTCGTTTTCATCAGCATATACAAATGATAAATTGTTTATTTCTGCATGCGCCACCATAACCATTCCCTTCCTTCCATTATAATTGGTAAACTAATAAACATCGTAAATACGATAAACATCATCCCATCGTATTGCTGAAATAAAATAGATTCGACTTTCGGATAAATGATTAACTTTCCTCCGCCATACGTACTACATATGATAGCAATTATAAATAGAATACTTAAATAACTGAGCGTATACCAATCTCGTTTTTCCATTCTATAGCGAATATATGTCGTACGTTTCGTTACACCAAAACCACGAGCTTGCATAGAATCTGCCGTTTGCAGTGCATCTTCCAATGAACAAATTAATAATACTTGCAGCAATTGCATACCATTTTTGACGCGTTCAATTATCGAACCTGAATCTACCTGCACACCTTTCGTCTTTTGAACGAGTGTGATTTTCTTTAATCGCCTTATAAACAAAGGAACAAATCTCACTGTAATCATCGTTAACAATGCAACTTTCGGTGAAATTCTTGAAAACAAATATAAAAATTTATGACTGGAAATAATATCATTGTATGACGCAAACGTAAACATAACTGCAACTAGTAATAACCCCATTACTATTCCAAACATAATCGCCTCAAGCTTAATACGGCTATCACCTAACCAAAATAACGTAGTTCGACCTCTATGCGTTAATAACGAATTAAATAAAATTACCATAAAAAAGAAAACAATTGTGCTCGGTAGCATCTTTCTTATCTTTCCGCTATTTCCTTGCATCACATTTAACATAATAATTAATAGTATTGCTCCAATTAAAAAAAGAGGATGAAGACACATCATACATAGTATCATCACCCCGATATAATAGAAAAAATTCACAAAAGGATGTAAAGAAGAAAAACTTATTTTCATAGCCCTTTACCGAATGCCTTTCTTATTGTAATACGTATACCCACTCAATTGTATCTCCTGGTTTTACCGTAGCTACACCAGCACTATGGTTTGGAAAAGCACCGTTCACACGATATTTCCATCCACTAGTATCCGAAATATCTTTTTCATATAAATCATTAATACCTTTTACATAAATACTATCTCTAGATCCGCTTGCATCAACATCTAATCCTGTACGTTGTAATACTTTATACACAGTATCGCCATCTTGTACATCCATCTTTTTCGCACCCATTATATATCCGTTATTTCCTTTTACCGAGATTGTTACTTGTTTTGCTTTAGGTACTGGTGGTACTGGTGGTGGCACTGGGTTTGGTGGTGGTACCGGTGTTGGTGGAGCTGGTACACTATTGTTCTCTTCTGACTTTTTCTTTTGCTCCTGCTTCGGTGTTTCTTTCGGCTGATTCACAACCTTTGCTTCTTCTTTTACTTCTGGTGCTTTCGGTTGTTGTTTCTCTTCTTGTGCTTGTTGCTGCTCTGGTTGCTTATTTACAGCCGGCTGTTCTTTCGGTTGTTCCTGTTGTTTCTCTTCTTTCTTTACCTCTGGTTGTGCCTGCGGCTTTTCCTCTTTCGGCTTCTCTTCTACTTTTTGTTCTTGTTTCTCTTTTTGCTCTTCTTGCTGCTTTTGCTCTGATTCAGCTTGCTTTTCTTCTGTTTTTTCTTCCGGCTTCGCTTCATCTTTTTGTTCTTCTTGTTTCGCTACCTCTTCTTGCTTCGGTTCTACCTTCTTCTCAGGCTTTACAGCTGCCTCTTCACATCCGGCAAGTAGCCCAAGCGAAAGCAGTAAAGAAATGAACCATTTCACCTTACTCATCCTATCTCTCACCTTTCATACGAAAATTAGGAGCAAATAATTGCTCCTAATTTTTTGTTAAGCTGCTTTACGTCTCCATAATACATATGCAGAAGCAATACATAATACACCCATACCTACTTCTGTTGCTGCACTATGAGAAGATGCTCCTGTTTTTGGTAGACTGTTACCGTTTCCGATTTTTTTATTCTTAACCGGTTCGTTATCTACAACTACTTTTAGATTTTCATCTTTTGTTTCTTGTTGTACTTGGTTTTGTTCTTTCGGTTCTTCAGTAACTTCTTTTTCTACTACATTATTTTCTGGTTCAACGACCTTTTCTGGCTCTTCAATCGGTTTTGGCTTAATTACATCACCAGCGTCTACATTAGACCAATCATAAATAGATTTTCCCATTTCCTTAAATTGAAGTAATGCTAAAAGAGCCTGTTCTGTAGCCATTCCGTTACCATTTTGATCACTTGGTAACCATTTAAATTCACCATTTGAAAGTTGATATGATAATAGGTTTTGCATTGCCTTATGAAGACGATTTTGATCTACATCTTTAACAAGTGATAATCCAATAATTGCTTGCGCAGTACTATTTGAATTTTCTTGTCCATCAGCTGAAAAACCGCCATTTTGCAGCTGTTCGTTATATAAATACGCAACAGCTTTTTGTATAGCTGGTTTCACATCTGATCGCTCTTGATAAGGAGCTAACGCTGATAAAACCATACCTGTTACATCAACGCTACTAGCACTATCTTTACTACCTGAACTATTATAAGTCCATCCACCGTCTGTATGCTGATTATTTAACAGTGCTTCCACTAGAGCAACTCTGTTCCATTTTGATTCAACTGGAATCTCATACTTCTTCGTATCAAATGCAAGTAAAGCAAATGCATAACCTGTAACAGAATTCACTTTATCTGACTCATACAATTTTTGAACTAAATTATGTCCGCCTACATTTTTAGGGTCTGCACTCATTGCATTCATCATAATAATTGTTCTAGCTAAATCTGTCGCTGAAAAACGATTAATGCGCTTTTCTACTTTTTCAGTTACTGACTTAACATAATTTAATTTTGCCTCAATTGGCACATTCTTTCCAGAACGAGAAAGCGCTACAGCTACCCAATCACTTTCAATTCCATCTTGTAACATCTTGTCTGATGTTTTAGAAATGGCTTCATTTAATTGTGCACTTGGAACTTGAATGTTCTCTTGCTGTGGTTGTTCTGGTTTTTTCCCATCTGGCGTTTTACCGTCTTGATCACCTTGGTTTTTCTCATCTGGCGTTTTATCGTCTTGGTCACCTTGGTTTTTCCCATCTGGTTTTTCACCGTCTTGATCACCTTGGTTTTTCCCATCTGGTTTTTCACCGTCTTGATTACCTTGGTTTTTCCCATCTGGCGTTTTACCGTCTTGATCACCTTGGTTTTTCTCATCTGGTGTTTTACCGTCTTGACCTTCTGGTTTTGGTTCTTCTGTTTTTCCACCGTTAGGTTCTTCTGTTTTACACGTTCCGAACTTATCTAACGTTTCTTTCAATGTTTCCTGGCTTATATTGCTCCAGTCTGAAACAAAGCGAAAGACAACAACATCTCCAGATTTTAATTTATAACTATCTGCTCCGACTTCTGCAGACTTATCATTTACATCATACAGCCAAGCACTTGTAGCCCCGGCCATTAAACCATCGATTCCTTTTACATATGTTCCAAACGACATCGTTTCAGATTCTACTTTGTCCCCCATGACCTTTTGCAGCAAACTTAAAGCTGTTTCCCCATCTTTAATTTGCTCTTCTTTCGGACATAACATAATGTCTTTTTGTGATTCCCCAATAATTGCAAGTTTTGCTGTATTTCCTTCAGCAAACGTAATATGTACTGTATTCGCAAAAGAAACAAATACAAGTGTCACTGCCATTAAAGACGTAAGCAGCCATTTTTTCAACATTGCCATCCCAAAATTTCCTCCCTTACTACCATTTACACAAAAAAAGGCCCTTCAAGGGCGTGCGATTGACACTCTCTTTTTGTAAGTGTCGAACAAAAATGTACAACACCTCCTACCCGCATTATTCGCGGCTATATTTGTATAGGAAAAATAATTTTGTTTATGAACGTATCATTGTGATAACATTCACTTTTCTTGGCACAACTTACTTCCATTTAAGTTATCGTAAAACGATAAACCTATACATTCTGTAAATTTTAAATTTCTGTATTATTTTACTATTGACAAAGAATTTTGTCCACGCTTTATCGGATTTATTTTCTAAGAATAATAACTTGTTAACTCTTAACTATGTAAACTCTTTTCACTAATAATGACGCCATCTTCATCCGCATAGACATATTCATTTGGATTCCAATCCACTTTTCCAAAGTGCAATGAAATATTTCGTTCTCCTTTTCCTTCTTTCACACTTCTATTTGGCATCGTTCCTAACGCTAAAATACCAATATTAATATTCTTTAGTTCACTAGAATCACGAACATACCCATTCACAATAATTCCTGCTAACTTTCTTTCTTCCGCAATAGCTGCCAAATTATCACCGAGTAACGCACAATTAGTAGACGCTCCGCCATCAACAACTAATACTGTTCCTTCTGGTAATGTTTGCAACCCTTCCTTCACTAGTACATTATCATCTTTCACTTTTACAGTTGCAATTTTCCCGTAGAATTGTTCTTTCTTCCCAAAAGACCGAAAAGACTGGCGACATATTTGTAATTCCTTTTCAAATTCATCACATAGATCTGTAGTTTTCCACATCTTGTTCCCTCTTTTCCTTTTTCTTTCTACATAACATATTCTTGGCTTATTATCGTTTCCCTGTCTAATATTGCAATAATTTGTATGTGCGGGAAAAGGATACAAAAACTATTGCCTTAAGAAGCTACCTTTATTATAATCTATTTCACAGATTAAATTCAGAATATTAAAAATTAACCGAGTGAAGAAGGAGGGATTTTATGCAAATACAAACTGAGGCAAAAAAACAACCTAGTAAACAAAAGTTTAAAATACCTGATGCGTACGTACTACTATTTTTTATTGCCTTACTTTGCGCCATTGCTACGTATTTCGTTCCTGCTGGAGAATTTAAAAGGGTTACAAACGGGACCGTTACAACGACAATACCAGGTAGCTACCATTCTGTTCCGCAATCACCCGTAGGATTTGTTTCTTTTTTTACCGCTATTGAAAAAGGAATGACACTTGCTGCTCCTATTATCTTTCTAATTTTATTTACAGGTGGAGCTATTGCAATTCTTGAAAAAACAGGTGCTCTTGACGGTTTAATCTATCATGTTATTAACAAATTTCGTAATCAGCAATTACTTTTCATTTGTATAGTTGCTTCGCTTTTTTCTATTCTTGGAACGACTGGTATTATCGTTAACTCAGTTATCGGTTTTATCCCCATCGGCATCATCGTTGCACGCACATTAAAATGGGACGCTATCGTCGGTGTAGCAATTATTTATTTAGGTACTTATGCTGGTTTTAATGCTACTATTTTATCTCCCTCACCTTTAGGCATTTCACAAAAGATCGCAGAACTTCCGATGTTTTCCGGGATTGGTTTACGCACCGCAATCTATATATCTTTTTTACTTGCCACTATCCTTTATATAAATTGGTATGTAAAACGCTTGAAAAAATCAAATAAAGGAAGCATCCTTGGCGACAACTGGTTTCCAAGTAACGCTCTTTCAAGCGAAAAAGAAACAGAGAAAAAAGAAGTTCCTTGGACGATACGTCATAAATTAATTTTACTCGTTTCAGCTTTATCATTAATTGCATTTTTAATAGGCGCTTTTCGTCTACATTGGACGGACGCAGAAATGACCGCTACTTTTATTTTCATTGCAATTACAGCAGGAATAATAGGTGGCATGAAAGCAAACGATATCGCATCTACTTTTCTAACTGGCTGCCAAAATCTTATCTACGGTGCTTTAATCGTCGGAATGGCTCGCTGTATTTCAGTCATTTTAGAACAAGGCAAATTACTTGATACAATCGTTAACCAACTCGCACAAGCTCTCGAAGGACAAAGCCCTGTATTTGGTGTTATCGGCATGTATGTGAGTAGTGCCGCATTACATTTCTTCATTTCATCCGGGACAGGAGAATCGGTTATTTTCATTCCGATATTAGCTCCATTAGCTGATTTCATGCACATTACACGCCAAGTTACAGTACAAGCTGTTATGCTTGGAGAAGGTGTAGTAAACTGCTTAAATCCAACTTCTGGTGTTTTAATGGGCGTTCTCGCAGCGAGCGGGATTTCTTATGGAAAATGGATTCGTTTCATGGCTCCACTTGCACTCATTTGGTTTATCATTGGACTTGTTTTTCTTATTGTTGGGGTGAATATTGAGTGGGGACCTTACTAAATACTTAACTAGATAAATAAGTACTATCGTTCCATATAAATATCTATTCTATTTCCCTCACTGGTCCTATTAAAATCATTTATTCTAGTAAAAATATAAGAAGGGATTGATCATAATGATCAATCCCTTTTATCAAACTATAATACCTTTAAAAATCTTAGTTCCAGATTTTATTTACCCATTCAGGATGATCAATAAAAGGATTGCGGTTATGTTGATATTTTGTAAAAATCACTTCATTACGCTTTCGCTCTAAATCATCGACCGGGTCTTGTTCATTCCATTTTAATAAGACAGATAGTTTCCCCATGTATGGATCTTTATTGTTATTCACTTTTTCATTTAGTTCTAAATCTATTTCGCCGTTGTCTCCCTCGTAACGAACAGCCATATAAAACAGCATTCTAGCGATGTCTCCTTTTACACTATCACGAGGTTCCCAAGAATCACTATCATATTTACATTCTGTCGCTTCAGAATGATTCACACCACCATTATCAAAATCTAGATTTCCACGTGAACTATTTACAGATACATCCGTCGCTCTTAAATGATGTAGATCTGTTCCAGGTCCTGCAGTCGTTCCAAAGTCACCGTGAGATTTTGCCCAAACATGCTCTCGGTTCCAGTTATTTACTCCTGATCCATTCGTAAGTTTCCCTTGCGAACGACCAGTATATAAGAGTATCACATTATTTTTATTATTTGGATCTTCATCAGTATCTCTTAGTGCTTCCCAAACCGCACTGTATGATAACTTTGTATGATTATCAATAATATTATGCAGTTCCTTCTTTAATTCTAACCCCGTTTTTCCTATTGCATTATTATAATATGTATCGTCATAACTTTTTATAATAATCTCTTGTGCTGATGCAGGAGCTACTTCACCGTGTATAGTATCTGTGAATGATAGAGATGCAGAACCTAAAATAAAAAATGAAGATAGTGTAACCATAGCAATCTTTGTATTTCGAAACTTCATATACCCATTCCCCTTTAAAATATAATTTGAAGCTATTCACTAAAAAATGCTTTCTAACCCCCGAAACCTTTTAGAAACCCATACCCCTTTTCTGTTTATTTAATACAAGACTCTATCCAGTCTGTATCACTTCTAAACTTTTTGTTTATTCACATTCCAAACAATTTCACTTTTTACAAGGAATATCCTTCTCTTATAAAGATTATTAACATATTCTTTACAACTAAAAAGTAGTTTAATATTAACTTATAAATTTAAATTTATTTATGCAATAATGCATATTTGATAAATACTTTAAAAAACAGTTTGAATAAAAAGCATTCAAAGAAAACCGTGCAACAAAACAGATACAGTCTAAGACAGAAATAATAAAAATCAAGATGATAACTCGACTTTTCCCGTTTCCATAACTGTCTTTATTTTTGTGTAAAACCTTTATTTCTCTGAATAATACGTACAAAAATAGATTGGATACCATGTAGGCACCAATCTATTTTAATTAAAGAAACTGTGTCAATTCTGAGTTCACAATACGTTGTGCAGTAATGATAACACTGTCAGCTGTTAGTCCATAAACACTATATAGTCCACCAGGTTGATTAGGAACAATTTGAACTTCATATTCAAATGCTTGTCCAAGAGCAGGATGAACTAAACTTAGAGTTGCAAAAGTAGAAGCATTAGAATTTACATTGAAGTTTACCTGTTCAATTAATACTAATGAACCGTCAAGTCTAAAAACTCTAGCTACTCCAGTAAGTGGGCCAGCAGTACGGTTAAGGATCTTCACCCTAACTCTATTTGCATTAGCAGGTTGATTTCCTACGTTTTCAATTGGTCCTGTAGTAAGAGCCATATAACATCACCTCCATTATATTATTATTATATTCAATCACAAATATTAACGTTATAATCTAATTACCCAATTTATTTAAAATAAAAAGAAGCTCCAAATTCTATTATATTTAGGTCATAGATATTAAACTTAATAAAATTAAATGCAGGAACATATTTGATATGTTCCTGCATTTTTAATGTGGGTACCGCTACATAGCCATCTAGCTAAGATTTTGAAGTACTTCAAAATCAAAAATCTCATCTCACCACAGTTTTCTATGGGAATCCAGTGAACAGCTTATTTACATAATTTTCATCATTGGAAGTAAATACCAATAACTAAGCGTATTACTATTCTTTAAATGAGTAACAGTTCTAAAATTGATTTTTAATAGAAAAAAAGGGTTACAGATTCGATTGTAACCCTTTTTCCAAATATTTTTTGTTTTATACGATTTCTATAATGATTACAGGACTGAAGTATGATTCAAAATAGCGTTGATTATATGATTCCAATCGTCACAGTGAATCTCGTGACCCGATCCTTCTAAGGGTAGTAACACAGCATGCGGTATTTCATTAACAAGAGCAAGACCATGCTCGTATGAAAGCACTGTATCTTCTGTACCATGGATAACCAAAGTAGGTATATTGATTTCTTTTAATCTCCCCTCATAAGAATCCTCACCTTTAAGAAGGGAATGATTAAACATACTGAGTAGATTATTTGCCCGTTTTATTTCGTTTTCTACCTGCTTATAAGCCCTCTTCTTATCGAATTTATGCTTTGAACCACAAAGTAATGCTGATCCTGCAACCAAGTAATTTGCAACAGATTCTTCATCCGACCAATTTAGTTTGGCCGCATTAGTATGGTAAGCGAGTATCTTTTCATCGATCGGAGGCAAATTTCGGTGGTTATCTTCAGAACCAAAAATACCTGATGCAATCAAAGTTATACTTATAACTCTCTCAGGGTTCCTTAAGGCTACAATTTGAGCAATCATTCCACCCAATGACATTCCAACAATATGTGCTTCGTCAATATGATATGCATCGAGTACCCCAATCGCATCATCAGCCATATCTACCACAGTATAGTGGGAACTCCCCGGTTCATAAGTAGTTGACCGTCCGACATCTCTATTATCATAACGAATAACATATCGGCCCGTATCAGCTAATTGTTGACAAAATTCCTCATCCCAATAAACCATTGAACACATGGCTCCCATAATTAGTAAGACTGCTGGATCTGCTGAATTGCCAAAGCTCTCTGTACATATATCAATTTTATTAATTTTAATAATCTTTTCAGTCATGATTAACTCCTCATTTCATTCGTATTTAGTTAATAAAAAAAGACACAACCAAATAAACCCACACATTTCGAAAAAAATAGTCGGGCATAACGAATTGTGTTTAAAATTAACGTAAACGAATGAACTTGATAATCATGTTCAACACTCTCCTATATAATGAAAATAAGGATAAAACCCTTATTTTCATTATAACATAGCTCTATCAGTAGTAATATAGGTTCATTTCTTCTTATTTTATAGTTAAAAAAGTAATTTTTACTGTATGAATCTGCACTCTTAGTTGAAGAAAAGACGATGTATACAATATCCAAACCTAATTAATATAACGTCTCATTATCAGTAGTTAATACATCTAGAAGTCTAAAAAATATCCTCCAGTTAAGTACTCTGGAGGATATTCATATTTACATAATCATTCTTACAAGAAGCCACACAAAATGAAACCTCTTTAGTACCCAAAAGGCTTACTCTTATCTATTAATAACTGTACATCGTCTTGCTCCTCTACAGATTAAACGCTCGGCTTCTCTTAATGAAATTGGAACAAGTACAGCTTCATCAACATCGTCTTCTACATCAAAAACCGCAAATGCTTCCCCACCTACGATTAAAACACAAATGAATTCTACTTCTAAATCATCATGAGACCTAGGAATACAATTGGAAATAGTACAACGTTGAATACCCCCTGCTAACAATGTTCTAGCTTCTTGCTCAGATATTCGAATAAAAACAAATTCCTCTATGGCTACATTTCCAAATTCCACTTCAATTTCTACTAGAAGAAAGAATCTGTTTCTAATTCTCACTATACAATTTGCTCCAATTGAAATAATATCTTCATTCATTCTTTTCACCTCCTTTAATACTATAAAATTCACAAAGAGGTGAAATGGTGTGGACAAGCAAACAAAAAAGTAGTTTTTTTGAAATGTGAGAAATCAGTTAAAAACTATCATCAAAAAAACAGAAAAAATACCCTACACAACAGGAAGTTTTCTCTGTTTTTAGTCTGTATACGATATTCAAAATTAGTTAACATAACGTCTCATTATCAGTAGCAATGAAAAAGGAGAACCCTGCTCTCACAAGTGAAACTTCTTTTTTAGTTCTATGAATCTAGACATTTTTTATACATTCCTATCCTAACGCGGTTTTAGTGTTCTTGTTTGTTACTGGATTAGCAAAAAAACTGTATAAAATCTTTCATACTTTTAGCCGATGGGGGCCAAAACACTGCCCCCCCAATACGTGCTTTCTTAGGGTATTTCTTGAACCTCCATTAAACACTCTCCCGTCACTTGTCTATCTTTAAGAGTAACTTATTTAAAGTCCTCGCACCGAGCCTTTGTCCTCCTCCCAAAGCCAAACAAACAATTCAGATTACATGCCTATATCAAACTAAACATTCAATCTTTATCCAGTTTGTAAATAAAAAAGGACAATCAGCCCCATAATGGACTAACTACCCTATAAATTATTATCTAAATTCAATAAAGTGAAACTTTAATCAGTGGGGGTTTTGTTCATCCCCACTGATTATCAGCCCTCACCAATCGTGCTTTTACGGGCAGTTAATCCCCACCTAATTTCTTTGCTTCCGCTGAATTTTGAGGTGAGGGTCTTACTTACTGCCCGGCGAATAGCGGGATAAAACCAGAACTTCTTTTCCTATGTATATTTACTTCGTTACCTCTCCAAACTGCGCTCTCGTCACTTTCGCCAAGTCATCAACTTTCAGCTCAATTTGTATACCAATTTTCCCGCCGCTCACTATCATCTTATCAAGTAATTGGGCGCTTTCATCGATACATGTAGAAAATAACTTCTTCATTCCGACTGGTGAACAACCACCACGAATATATCCTGACACTTTCGTAATATCTTTCACAGCAATCATTTCAATTTTCTTTTCACTTACTGCTTTTGCGGCAGCTTTTAAATCTAGTTCCTCATCTACCGGAATAATAAACACATGATAATTTTTACTATTTCCTTGAGCGATTAACGTTTTATATACTTCTCTCACTTCTCGTCCAATTTTCTCAGCTACTGATACACCATCAATTTTTCCATCGTCTGGATTATATGACATCATCGAATATTCAATTTTCTCTTTGTCTAATATTCGCATCGCATTTGTTTTATCTTTTTTCATAACGTTCTCCTTAAAAGGTTATTTCATATTATTAAGTTTTATTATACACCCTTTTCCATTTCTCCTACATAACTTCACGTATATTTCAAAACTAAAAATATTGATAATTCAAAAATCATCTGATATAATTTGGAAAAACTTATGTTAAGGAGAGATTTGTAATGCGAAATTTTAATACTTCTTTCCAACTTCATCATCATACGTAACGCCGTGTATCCGAAGAAAAATTTTTCTTCGTGGGTACAGGGCTTTTCCTGTTGACCCACGAAGCGTTCATAAAGCTATGTGGGTATTTTTATACCCGCATAGCTTTTTTTAATTTTAAAATAGGAGTGATTACAATGGAAATGAAAAATGTAAAAGGCACAAAAGACTATTTACCAGAGGAGCAAGTGCTGCGAAATAAAATTAAAAGGGCTTGTGAAGATACGTTTGAACGATACGGATGCAAACCGTTAGAGACACCGACGTTAAATATGTATGAGCTTATGTCTTACAAGTACGGCGGTGGCGATGAAATTTTAAAAGAAATATATACACTTGAGGATCAGGGAAAACGTAAGCTTGCCTTACGATACGATTTAACTATTCCATTCGCAAAAGTTGTGGCAATGAATCCGAATATTCGCCTCCCTTTTAAACGTTATGAAATTGGGAAAGTATTTCGAGATGGGCCAATTAAACAAGGAAGATTTCGTGAATTTATACAATGCGACGTTGATATAGTCGGTGTAGAATCAGTCATGGCAGAAGCGGAACTTATGAGCATGGCACTTGAGCTGTTCCGAACGTTAAAATTAGAGGTAACAATCCAATATAATAACCGAAAATTGTTAAATGGTATTCTTCAGGCCATTAACATCCCTACTGAGTTAACAAGTGACGTAATTTTATCATTAGACAAAATCGAAAAGATTGGGATTGATGGTGTACGAAAAGATGTATTAGAGCACGGAATTTCTGAAGAAATGGCCGATACGATATGTAATACTGTATTATCTTGTCTAAAGCTTACAATTGCTGACTTTAAAGAAGCTTTCAATAACCAACTCGTTGCCGATGGCGTAAACGAATTACAACAATTACAGCAATATTTAATCGCTCTCGGAATAAATGAAAATACGATATTCAATCCGTTTTTAGCAAGAGGACTCACAATGTATACAGGGACTGTATATGAAATCTTCCTAAAAGATGGCTCAATTACATCTAGCATAGGTAGTGGCGGCCGTTACGATAACATTATCGGAGCATTCCGTGGTGATAATATGAACTATCCAACAGTCGGTATTTCATTCGGTTTAGACGTTATTTATACAGCACTATCGCAGAAAGAAACAATATCCTCTACAGCGGATCTATTTATCATCCCACTCGGGACAGAATTACAATGCTTACAAATTGCCCAGCAATTACGTTCTACCACTTCCTTAAAAGTCGAACTAGAACTAGCAGGACGCAAATTAAAACGTGCCCTTAATTATGCCAATAAAGAGAATATCCCTTACGTGCTTATTATTGGTGAAGAAGAACTTAGTACAGAAACCGTTATGCTGCGAAATATGAAGGAAGGTAGTGAAGTGAAGGTCTCCCTTTCTTCTTTAAGTAGTTATTTATAATACGAACCACCCTCGTTTGGGTGGTTTTTCTATTTTATAGATAATCAATAATTAGTTTACATAAAATAATTACAAGCTACCTAAAACTAAAAATATATAATATCCAATTACCTGTTATTTTTAGTAATATATAGATATATTATTTTAGGAGGATTTACTTTGAAAACTTACATACAAGCACTAAAGTGGATCACAGGAATCTATCATCTTTTATTAATTCCTTGTTATTATTTATTTCCAAATCTTGTTAACCTAGATGGATTACCTTTACTACTATTGATTGCTTTACATATCACTACTATTTTATTAGCTAAAAAAGCAGGGATGAATACGTACGCTCATTATATAGGTATTATCGTTACTCTAGTTGTCTTCTTTCCTTATATAGAAATCCTTCTACATATTATAGCAGCCATTTTTCTTTTATTAGATGCTGTTTCTATGAATGCAAAAGAAGTGTATGATTCATAGATGGATAAAATGAAACTTTAATCCATAGAGTTTTGAGATAGGTCGGCAAAAAGGATTTACTTTTTAAGTAAACCTTTTTTCATTTTTAATTACTTTCCTTACTCAAGACTAATAAAAGAATATTCTGTTTAATTTTTATAAATTTCTAAATATTTATAATACATTCGAATTAACATACATTTTAGTTATGTAAAAAATCTAAGTTTTAAGGAGATGAATCCATGCTTAAAAAGTTGGTAGCAGGTGCATTATTAACTGTTTCGTCGTTAACTGGAGGACTGGGATCAGTATCAGCTAGTACCGAAAAAGATTATACGATTTCCTCTTTCGAATATGTAACTGTAGATGAAAAGAATGTTGATTCGTTTAACAAATTGAGTGCTCCATTAAAAGAAGACGTAAAAATAACGTTAGTTCTACCGAAACAAAATCAAAATGGAGACTGGTTATCTTATGGATTTTCGAGCAAAGAAAGTTTAGAGTCTTTTATTGAAAAAGATAAACAAAGGTTGAATAATTCAATCACTCCCCTTGGTGTTGGAGGAAGCGGACCTGGTAGTACAGACTTCTATAAACGCACAAATCAAGGTAGCGAGTATTTTTCTCTAAGTAGCGGTTATAAAAACTTGTCTGCTAGTTGGCAAAATCAAATTGTTTCTGTACGTACAGCATCCCCTACCGCTAGCTATTCAACAACACTATGGGAACGTACTTCAACTGAAGGATATGGAAAAGGTGTTGTTTTTAAACATGCTGATTGGTATGGTCAAATTGCAAACTTAAATAACTTTCCAACTTCAGCAGTTGAAGTTAAAAAGTAAAAATATAGAAATAAAAGGTGTTTTCACGTATGGAAACACCTTTTATTTCTACAACTATTTCACATATCTCATCTATACCAATTTCAACTCTTAATTATTATCTTTCGTATTCCTACTCTCCAAAACCTTCTCCATATTATGAGTTGCCCATTCCATCATTAATAGAATCACTGGACGTAGTGATTCACCAAGCTCAGTTAATGAATATTCCACTTTTGGCGGCACTTCACGGTATACTTCGCGATGTATGATGCCATCTGCTTCAAGTTCTCTCAGCTGCAGTGTTAACATTCTTTGTGTGATATTTGGTTTTAATCTTTTTAACTCATTAAACCGCTTTGTACCATCTAATAAATGATACAAAATTACCCCTTTCCATTTCCCTCCAATCACCTCAACCATAGCTTCAACTGGACAAGAATATTTATTTAAAAATGGGTAATTTATATTATTTTCGTTTGGACAATCCATAATAAATCCCTTCCCTTAACATTAGTATCTTTTTTGATACTATACCACATAAATGTGCGTACTTGTATCTATGTTACTTTAAAAATATAATTTACTTACAAAAATAAATTCATGAAAAGAGGAACTTTTATGACAAATACAAAAGAAATTACAAAAGAAAAAATTATGGAGGCTTTTCATTTCAGACATGCATGTAAAGAATTCGATCCTATGCACAAAATTTCAGAAGAGGATTTCAAATTCATTTTAGAAACAGGCAGATTATCTCCTTCTTCTTTTGGATATGAGCCTTGGAAATTTATTGTCGTACAAAATAAAGAATTAAGAGAAAAACTACAACCGTATTCATGGGGCGCTGGTGGGCAACTTGCAACAGCTAGTCATTTTGTTATTGTTCTTTCAAGAAACATTAAAGATATGCATTATGATGCAGAGTATATTAAATATATGATGAACGATATTATTGGATTGCCTGAAGACACTCAAAAAATTAGATATGAATTCTTCAAAAAGTTCCAGGAAACAGATTTTAACTTATTACAATCCGATCGTGCTGTATTTGATTGGGCATCCAAGCAATCTTATATCGCTTTAGGTAATATGATGACGAGCGCAGCTCAAATCGGTATTGATTCTTGTCCAATAGAAGGATTTGATAAAGAGGAAGTAGATTCTTTACTTCGTCAAGAAGGCATTATACAAGGCGATAATCTTGAAGTATCAGTTATGGTTGCCTTTGGTTACCGTAAAGAAGAGCCAAAGCGTGATAAAACAAGACAGACTATGGATACAATTGTTGAATGGATTAAGTAATATAGCACAGACAAATAATGCTCCTAATAGCTGTATACTCATACTAAAGAAGAATCAATTGTTTTCTTACGTATGAATTTGGTTTTTCATGGAAAGATATGTTAGTATGTATACAGTTTGAGTGCTCTATTTTTAGAGTCGAACAGGAGGAGAATGAATATGTCTGATATTGAAGTTGGCGAAGTGTTTACTCTTAGTGATGAGAATAACGAAGAGCAAGAAGTAGAAGTACTTGGAGCGATGGATGTCGAAGGCGCAGAGTATATTGCAGTTGCCTTTGTTGAAGATATCCAAACAGAAACTGAGGAAGACATTGATATTTTCTTTTTAAAAGTAGAAGAAGATAATGAGTTTTCATACATTGAAAATGATGAAGAGTTTGATAAAGTATCTGCTGCTTTTGATAAGATTTTAGATGAACAAGAACAAGAGTAAACACGAGGGGGATGCATATCCACCCTCTTTTTTTATTCATCACTCATTCAGTGATTTATGCAGTAACTCCAGTACATCTTTCATCGCAAAAGGTCCATCTTTTTTAACATGCTCCGCAAATTCTGAAACGAGACGTAATGTTCTCACACTTTCGATTGGATGTTCTCCTGATGCACTTTCAGCTGAAAGCATAACTGCATTCGTCCCGTCCAGTACAGCTTGAAACACATCAGTCACCTCTGCCCTTGTTGGAATAGAATGATCTACCATAGATTGAAGCATTTGTGTTGCTGTAATGACATATGTATTCGTTCGATTACATTCCTGAATCATCATTTTCTGTAAAAGCGGAATGCATTGATACGGTAACTCTACTCCTAAATCGCCCCTTGCAATCATAATTCCATCTGCTTCTTTACATATATCTTGAAAATTCTCGATTGCTTCCATCGTTTCTATTTTTGCAATTAAATTAGGTGACGTTTCTTTATACTGTTGTATAAAATCTCGTATTTCTTTTATATGACTAGGTTTTCTTACGAAAGAACATGCGATAAAATCAACATTCTCCTCTAAAAGAAACTGAATATCTTTTTTATCTTTCTCTGTAATAGCTGGTAAACGAACAGCCGCATCTGGTAAATTAACTCCTTTATGAGATGAGATATTGCCACCTGTTTTTACCTTCGTTTCTATTTTGTCCGTACTTATCTTTTCAACAATTAATTCAACTTCTCCATCATTAATTAAAATTCTACTGCCTACTTTCACATCATTCGCAATTCCTTCATAATCAACACTCGCTTCTGTATTACTCCCTGTAACTGGTTGTGTATGTAAAATAAAAGAATCTCCTGCCTGAAGTGTAATTTGCCCTCCCTTCACTTCACCTAATCTTATTTTAGGTCCTTGTACATCCCCCAAAAATTTAATAGAGTCATCTAATGATTTCACTAAACGAATGATGTCTTTATGACTTTCATGCGTGCCATGCGATAAATTCAGTCGAACAATTTTCATACCATTCTTTATTAACTGTGCTAATGTTTCTTTATTATTACTTGCGGGTCCAATTGTACAAATTCGATCGATTGTCATTTTTGTCACCATCCTTTTTTTAATAAGTTTCCCATATGAACTTAAAAATAACAGAGATTCTGACATGAATAGATTTAAATTTACATGAATTTCATAAAATTAAACCTGTATCCCTTGCTGGCTAAGCATTAGAAGATATATTCGCTTTTTTACAAATGAAAACATGTTGAATCGAAAGTAAAAGAAAAGTTAAGTATGGGATAAACCATTGAGAGTTTCGAAATTTTCATATATTGTATGAATTGAGTTCGAACTCAAAAATTTAAAAAGGTGGGAAAATTAGTGAATATGAAAAAATCTTTATCGGTGACAACTTTAGGGTTAGCGGTTTTAGGTTTTGGTTTTACTAATAACGCAAGTGCTTCAGAGGTCGATACTGTAGACAGGCAGCCCGTTTTAGTTGACTTTGATACAATTCAATCAACAAAAACATCTAGTGTTCCTAGTTTGACTGTTGCAGCTGCACCTAAGAATGACTCTAACATTAGCGTATATACTCCCTTTTTTGGTAACCCATATGCAGTTGCTAAATCGAAATCAACTACGACCGAAGACTATGTTTATGCAAAAGCAAGAACTTTCAATGGCGATCGCTCATTAGTAAATACGAAAAGTAATAGTGCAAAAAAATCATCCTTTGTCAGTGCTACAGCGACCAACACAAGCGTTTATTATGGAGATGATTACGCTATCGGTAATCATACCTATAAATTAAGTGGTTATAATGATGTGAATCACGAAACAAAAGCCTTCTGGTAAGAAAGAGAAAAAAGATATGCATCTTGCATATCTTTTTTCTCTAATACTTTACATATATTGAGGTGCTATTTATGAAACAAATATATATTATTATCGGTGTTTTACTCATTTCATTACTTACAATTTATATTTTGTTCAATACTTCAATCATACAACCTCATCCACCTTCTAAAGAAAATAAGAGAGAGCAACAAACCAATACTATTTCTTACGGATTGAAGGATAATCAAGGCCAACATATTAACAACGGTAGCACAATTACTAGTGAGGATAATAAAATTAATGTATCATTATCATTCGTACATACTATTAACGAAAACCGAAAATATGGATTAATTGTTCTAGAAGATTACGAACAAAAACCTTTTAAAATAGAAGATACTACTAATGAAATATCACACTATTTTTTTGATATGAAACCAAACAGCTCAATGACTACGAAAATCTCTTTACACACTTCTCCTAATGCAAGTGAATTAACCTTTTTAATAATTAAAAAACCTGAATACAAATTAAAAGATAATAACTTAAATAAAGCAGCTATTTTAGAAGATATTCTAAGTATGCGATACTCAATGCATCCTCCTCAGAAAGAAAGCGAAAAAATAAAACTCTCCCATATAGATCCAGATGCTATTTTAAAAGATGGTCTTTACGAACCATTATTTGTTACGAACCGTGAAGAGAACTTACAAACTGTCTTCTTTGAAAAGGAAGGCAAGCAATTAACCTTATCAAACGGTAATGAAACGAATGATGAAATGACTTACGCAATCGTGGCTTTTAAAGATTGGAAACAAGTTGAAATATTTAACAATAGAAAAGCCGTTTATACTAAAGTTGCACCTGAAACGAGGCAAATCTTTAATTTCATATTGCCTTCAGTGGATCAGGAAAGTAGTTTTCAACTCGTCGCTTTTCCATTTCCTTTTAAAGTTAGCGAAGAAGATTATGTCAGTCAACAAGCATTCAGTTCTTTTCGCATCGTAATTGAAAATGAAAATAAATAAGTTATACTATGCACAGTATAACAACCAAAAAAGGCCTACTCACACGAGTAGGCTTTTGAAACTACGAAAGTTTCGTCAATAACTGATTTAAATCTTTTTTCGTTTTCGTCGTTAAAGATTTCATTTTATTAATATCGATTTTTTCTTTCTCCGCTCCTACAATTAACGGATACATACTTTGACCGATTGTTTTAGAATCCGTCGGATGTGATGCCTCTAGCTCTTTTTCAATTACATCCCACTTTTCATTAATTTGTTTGCCAAGCTTATTCACTGTTTCCAATTTCGGATTAGCAGCTAACTGCTTGTCCAAGCTATCAATTAATGCTACAACTTCTTTAACATTCGTTTTCACAGCAACACTTTTCTTCGGATCTTTCGTTGTCTTTCCGTTATTGTTTGTACTTGTGCTTTGATCTGTTGTTTTCCCACTAGTCGTTTGATCATTCGTTTTTCCTGTCGTCTCTTTTTCTTTTGTTTTTACATTTTCGTTTTGAGTTGACGTTTTGCCGTTACTTTCTGTCCCTGATGATTCTTTCGTATTTTTTGCATCCTTATCTGTTTTTTCATTTGAAGAAGTATTTGTTTCTTTTTCAGTATCTTTCGTTGTTTTTGACGCTTCATCTGCACTTGTCGTTTTTGCTTCTCCATCATTTTGCGCAGTTACTTGCTCTTTCTTTTCCGTTTCTTTATCTGCTGAAGGACTACAAGCTGCCATAGTAAGCATTGTACCAATTGTTATCGATGCGATAGCGACCTTTTTCATTTTCATATAAATCCCCCTATGTTTTACATAATTTATCCTCCCCTTTACGATTCGATTCCCCCTTAAAAAATCCCTTTTCATACGAATTATCATCTTTCCGACAGTAATCTTCATAATAATACGTACAAAAACTGATAAACTCATTTTAATATTCGAGTTTCTTCTACTTCATTTTTCTACTCGCAAGTAAAAGAAAAAGAGTATATTGTCACATTAAGAATTACTATCTTCATATGACGATATACTCTTCTATCAAATTTTTATCTTTCTTGACATTTTATTTATACAAAAAAATAAAATTTTCTTTCGTTTTTTGTTTCTCAACATTTGTTAACATAATATTTTTATGAATAACCACCATTCGAGTGAATGACTTGCCCAGTAACCCATTTCGCTTCTTCACTTACTAAAAAAGAAATTAAGCGCGCAGCATCCACCGGTTCTCCTACTTTACCTTGCGGGAACTTCCATACTAAATGATGCTTCAGCTCCTCTGTAATCCATCCTGTATTCGTCGGTCCTGGATCTACAGCATTCACTGTAATCCCCTTCTCCATCGCAACTGGTGCTACTGACTTTGTAAATGCTTCAATTGCCCCTTTCGTTGCTGCATATGCTAGTTCATCTGGCATTGGACCTACTGACTGTCCTGAAGTAAGATTAATAATACTCCCGCCCGTTTTAAGTGAATAATGTTTTATAAACAATGAACTTAATAGCATAGTAGCCCGAACATTAACTGTATAATGTTTATCCAACTGCTCTACATCTAATTCCTCAATTCTCGTATGAGTAGAATATACTGCATTATTAACTAGAATAGATGGATCACCTAACCGTTCTGATACCATATAAAACAAACGATTTGGCGAATAAGACTGCGATAAATTGATTTCTGCCATTTCACATCGTACATCGTAACTTTCAATTTCCTTTTTCAGCAAAAAGGGTTCTTGATCACTCATTCCCCATGGCATCGCTTTATCATACTTTGGCCAGTACGTGAAAAAAATGTCTATCCCCTTTTGAGCAAGCACCTTGCATACAGCTGCACCAATTCCATTCAGACGAGTTGCCCCTGTTACAATTGCTATTTTCTTCACCTTTTTCTCCTCCATCTATACACAGATCCTCTGCATGAATACAGAGGATCTATCTTCTTATTGAATATTTGACAGTATACGTTCAGCACCTAATTTTAACATTTTAATAAAGATATAATTTACAATCGTAAACATTACAAATAAAACGATAAACATAACCCACAGTCCGACATGAAGGAAGAAGTATAATACACTTACTCCCCCCACAATAATTAAAGCTATTAAAATATTAGCTAAAAAATTCCATAAAGTTGTATATCGACTTTTAAATAGTTTCTGCTCTGTATCCCAATGAATATCTGCAGTTTGTGCGTCCCAGCGTGTTCCGATTAAATTAATTAACAGTAACCCGTTCGCACTTATTAAAAACCACAGTATCATGAAGACTGGAGAAATCCCAGCTACAACTGCCATCGTAATACCGAATACTGCTAAAATGATTACATTAATTAACCAAGCAGTGATTGCTTTCGCAAAAAAGATATCCGAAGCCTTTACTGGTAAATAACGATTCACAAACCAAGAGCTTCCATCTCGCGAAAATGACGTTGTTGCAATGACGTTACTACCCATTAAAAATAACGATGCACAAAGACCAACACCAATTGCAAATCCTGTTGTCTTTGGATTGTTAATATACTCTGTAATAAACTTTAAGTTTCCATCTTGCACAAATAAAATAAAGAACAACATAATTGGCATAACGAAAGTTTGTACAATGCAATTTAAGAAAAATTGTGGTGTACGGAATAACGTTTTAAATTCTTTTTGCACATACGCTTTTAAATGCGAACTTTGTACTGTTGATTTCTGTAAACCTTCCGCCGAAATAACTTGTTTCTTTGCTGTACTCGTTGAAAGTCCAATAACCCCTTTTAAATATGTACGCTCTGCTATGTAATAAAACAACACAAAGAAGACAAATGAAATAACTGCAAAGATTATTACATATAAAGGTCCCTTCCAATTTGCATTTTCTACTAATGCCACTGCTCCAAAATATGTAGTTGGAAAATAATTTGTCATTTGTACTAAAAGAGAAGATTGATTATTTACAAGGTATTCCGCAGCCCCATCACCAGAAAACGCACTTTTATTTCTCCACTGCATAAATACGTTAATTCCTACAATAAATAATATACTTACGATTCCAATAAATATATTTCCTCGATCTTTATTTTTCGCTATATTTGTATACCTCATAATAATTGTCATCAGTAACGAAGCTAATACTAACGGCACGATTGGGAAGAGTAAGTAAATAAAAATCATATATATGTAATATGTAATAAATGCGCCACTTTTTAAACCGTACGTAATGAAGATTGGTAATAAAATAAATGAACTCATTACGTATTGTGTAATTAATACCGTTAAAAATTTTGCCGAAATAATTTGCGCTGGTTTTAATGGTAACGGCAGTAACATTTCAATATCATTGCTGTAGTAAAATACAGTTAAAATGTTCGTTATACTCATTAAAAATACCCATATACTCGCAATCGCAAGTCCCATTGCAATAATCATTCCCGGCCCTTGCCCTAATTGTTTCAGACCTTCATACATTCCGTGCGTCATCGAACCAAATATTAAAAATCCAACAAATAAAATAGCTGCAAATGAAAATAAATACGCCCATCGCTTCTTCTTATCTGCTATAAAATCTGCGTAATTTAACTTTAATAGTACCTTCGTTAACGTCCAAATTTTACTCATTGCCCGTCATCTCCAAGAACATTTTTTCAAGTGATTCATTGGATTTAAAATGATCTCTCATTTCATCTAAATTTCCTTTAAACTGCAAATTCCCCTTATTAATAATAGCAACCCGGTCACATATTTTTTCCGCTACTTCTAATACGTGTGTAGAGAAAAATACAATCTTTCCTTTATCCGCATGTTCTCTCATCATTTCTTTTAAAATATATGCAGATTTCGGATCAAGCCCTGTTAACGGTTCATCTAAAATCCATACATCTGGCTCATGCACGAGCACACCAATAATAACGATTTTTTGTCTCATACCGTGCGAATAACTTTGAATTTGATCAGATAATGCATTATAAAGATCAAACTTCTTCGCTAAAGACTCTATTCGTTCTTGTCTTACTTCTTTCGGCACTTCATACATATCAGCCATAAAGTTTAAATATTCAATTCCTTTTAAACGTAAAAACATATCTGGGCTATCCGGCACATAACCAAACGTCTTCTTCGCTTCCATCGGCTCTTCCATAATATTTTTTCCATTAATCGTAATAGTCCCTTTGTCCACCCCGTGAATGCCAGTAATCATCTTAATTGTCGTGGATTTACCCGCACCATTCGGTCCTAAAAATCCAAAGATTTCGCCGCTAGGTACAGATAAACTTAAATCTTTTACTGCATAAGTAGACCCATTATAACTTTTTGACACATTCGTAATTTCAATCATTCCATCCAATCCTTTCCTTAATTACCAAATAACTATATTGATATTATAGCATACTTCTATTTTAAGATTTTTACATTTTTCAGTTTATTTAACCTTTAAAATAAATATACACCCCTAATCCAACAACTAAAACGACAGCTAGTATAATATAAATCATTGTTAATCGTTTAATATTCCCCTTTGTCGCTTTGCTATAATTTGCATCACCATTCCGCCCAATTAACACCGTCGCAATGACAGTAATCACTACAAGTAATACAACGATCATGATCCAAGTTAGCATTTCTTCCTCCCCCCTCCTTACAACCATTTTACAATATTATCCTCTTTATTTCGCAGCATATTTCCTCTTTTTACTATTATTATGAAGCAAACTGGAAAACTATTATTACCATTCCTATCCAATTGTGATATATTTGTAACATAACGTGACTTATTTCTAACAACGTAAGGAGGACCTATCATGAAAACAACTTGGATAAAATATTTAGGATTTCTCGGTTTCTTCGGTTTCCTCGGATTTTTTTATGAAAAAGGATTGTTTACTATGTTCTGTTTCTTCTCCTTTTTCACATCGTATAGAACAGTTCAACACGATGAACTGTTTGAACAAATTGTCAATAAATCGTGTCGCAATGCATTTATCGTTACATTACTAACTACCGCTATCATTATATTTATTGAAATGTTATTTCCAAACCCGGCGCTACAAGAAATTGATATCACTCTTATTTTCGGCACACTCATTCTTACGTTCGGTTTTTCTATGTTCTTTTATGATAAACCTGTTGATGAAATGGAAGATGCACCATGGCGTTCGTAACGAGGATAAAAGAATACCGCGCCAAATTGAACATGACACAAGAAGATTTAGCAAAGAGCGTTGGTGTGCGACGTGAAACAATTAGTCATCTCGAAAAAGGTAAATACAATCCTTCCTTACAACTTGCTCACGATATAGCGAAGGCACTACATAGTACGATTGATGAGATTTTTATTTTTGAGGATAAATAAAAAATACCGTCATTCTTTCCAAGAAGAATGACGGTATTTCTCATCGATTATCCATATAAAACCGCATGAAATACGCCTAATAGTAAGTATTGATCCTCCATGTAATCTCCATCATATGCATTCATCTCGATGTAATACATATCTTCCTCAAGACGAATATTCCAATCTGCGATTACATAGCCTTTTCGTAATAATTTTCCCATTCCAAATGAAGTTTTATGAACAACATATTCTTCTGCCTTATATGTAAAGGTAAATATAAAATTTGCATCCAATAACTTTCCGTCACATACAAGTATTTCATGCTCTGCATCATTATTATCGATGTACGTTACTAAAATCTTTCTTTGGCGTTGCCTACTTACATCCTTTGCAATGACGCGAATATTGCCCTTACTATCCTTTATTTCATAAATGATATTACTACCAATTTTCGGAATGAAGTCCAGCACTCTCATCAACGTATTTTTATAATAACCCCGTACTACGCCTACTTGCTCACTTCCATTATAAAACTCTATCGGCGTCGTATCTGCTTTGCTATCACACGGTCGTTTGTAAGAGAGCTGCATCATTCGCTCTCCTCTTAAGTACTGATCAAACGTCACAGGATATTCTATCATGCGCAGTTCTTTATTTAGCTCATACAAATAGTGTTGAACACTCTCTATTAATGTTGTAGTAGATATAAGCTCTTGAAGTTCAAATTCTTGCCAGCTGGAAGAAACATTCCATTGATTATGATCCTCTTCATAGAAGAAACCAAGAATTACCTCTTCACGGTCAGCCGTTTCATATTTCATAGGTACGTTCTGCCCGTGTTGCACTTGTTCCATCCACTGTCCTAAATAAATGCCAAGCTCTGCGACCTTCATACATGACTTCTGAAAAAGTACGCTGTCACTCGCGAGAATCGTTAATTCCCCTTCAATAAAGCCCTTTGTATAAGCATCATACTTTGGCTCATCCTTCTGCGGAATAGCCTTATCTAACTCAAATAAAAACTTTAACATTCTTTATTCACCTCTAGTTGTTACACTAATCATACATGACATCGCATCACGCTGGGAAACTATGTATATATACACATTTAATTTATGTATTATAACACGTAAATGACCTTAGTATAGAAACACTATTTTCGCTTTACGAACTCCCTCATAATAGAATAACTATCCTTTTATTATTTTTCTTGACTTAGAGTTCACTCTAACCATTATAATCAACTCATAGTTCATTTACAATAAAATCAATTGGACAAAATTCAGTAGGAATTGGAATAGCTAAAATCAAAAGTGGCTGACATTATCGCAGACCTGGATATTGTTATTCGAACCTTTGATTTATCTGTTACTACAATTGTATATTAAGGTACTATTCAAATAAAAAACAACGATTTCCTGTGCGTTAAGAAGTAAGTGATTCTTGTTATTTTTTCCTTATTTTACTTTCTCTTAATAGTCGTAAATCTTCTATAATTTATTTAGTACATATAAAAGAGACGGAACCTTAAAATCAGCAAATTAGAAAATAAAACAGGATGGGAGTCAATTATTATGGATCAATCAAATAAGGCATTTAGCCTAGCATTAGTAAAATCGTTAAGAGGAGAACGAGGACATCTTCCCATCAAAAATGCTTTGTCGGATATAGACATGGTGCTTGCGGGAAAACGCAGAGAGGAACTACCTTATTCTATTTATCAATTAGTAAAACACATGACCTACTGACAAGATTTTCTCTTATTATCCGCCCAGGGGAAGAAGCCTGCATTGCCCGCCCATGTAAAAGAGAGCTGGCCTGAAGAAGAATGTCCTGCCAGTGAAGAAGAGTGGCAACAGATTATTCAGTATTTTCTTCAAGGGATTGAACAGGCATGCACGATTGCCCAAACTGTTCAATTGGACAAAATATTGGAGGAATGGCCTGGTGAAACCACTGGCGGTGTTCTACGCAATATTGCATCTCACAACTCCTACCATTTAGGAGAAATTGTGCTGATCCGCAGATTATTTAGTGCTTGGCCACCGCCAACAGGCGGATATCCAGTCTAAACAAGGAAATGGTTCCAACCTATGCCCATTAACTTAAAATTTCGAATTACTTCCAAAACGAAATTTTTACCACTTTACAGTTATTTATGAAAATTAAATTCATTTTTTTCATTATTAGGGAACAAACATTTTTTTAGTTGATGGAGATAGGGTACAAAAATATACATTTCATCTCCTAACAAAATAAAAAAGATTGCTCATATCCTAAGAGGCAATCTTTTTTTATTTTTAAGCAGTTTGTAATTTGTCATTACAAATTGCTTAAAATATTATTTCGTGTTATTTCTGTTTTCCAAAACCTTCTCCACATTAACCCTCAATTTTAATTCCAGCTTGTTTAAATGGTTCTGATTTTATTTCTGTTTTCTTCAGTAAAATTGTTTTGACTTGGTGCCATCTTTTTTGTTCCATATCTTAGTATATGAAATTATATCGACGATTCATTAAATTTCAACACAATTAAAATGAAGCTACCTTTTCTTCAGCCACTTCTGCAATCTCTAAAATTTGTAGCAGGCTCTCCACTTCATAAGTCGGCTTAACACTTGCCTTATTCTCTTTCAAACTCGGATTATACCAACACGTATCAATGCCGTAGTCTTCTCCACCTTTCATATCAGAAGTTAGCGAATCTCCAACCATTAGTACACTTGATTTATCCGTAATTCCGAATTTCTCAAATGCATAATCAAAAATCTCACGTGCTGGTTTTTGATGACCAACTTCTTCAGAAATAATAATATGATCAAAGAAATTACATAAAGGCGAATTTCCGATTCTTGATTGTTGCACCTTCGTATATCCATTTGTAATAATACCTAGCTTGCAATCTTGTAGATTTTCACATAATTGTACTGCGCCTTCTATAAGATGTACTTCTTCCCCTAAATTTTCAAGATATACATCACTAAATTGCTGTGCATCTACGTCTATATTATGAAGTGCAAATAATCGTCTAAATCGATCTACTGCTAATTCACTTAGCGTAATCATTTTATTTTCTAAATCTCTCCATAATCCATTACTAATCTCTTTATAGCTTGCAAGATAATCATTATACCCTGTAGGCATGCCGAACTGTACAAACACATTGTGTAATGCATTTCTTTCCGTTTCAGGGAAATCTAATAATGTATCGTCTACGTCGAATAGTATTACTTTGTATTTCATGATGTTTTCCTCAACTCCTATATTCTCATAGCTTAATTATAACAACAATAGTAAAAGGAGGCTAATCCAAATCAGCCTCCTTCTCATTATTAATCTTCCAGCAATAACACTTTCATTTCTTCTAACGAATCTTTCGTAAAGCCAAGAGCTTTTTCGGCGTATGCTTCAACTGATCCGTATTGCTTTTGGATTCCATCAATCGCAGCTTGTAAATATTCGGCGCGCGCTTCAAACATTGCACCTAATATTGCTCTGCTCTCATCATTTTGTAATTTCGCACCTAAAAAGGCCATCATTTTTTCATTTAGCTTTTCACGGAATCCGTTACTTAATAAGTAATCTTCCATTACTGTTTTTTCCGGTACACCTAGTAAAAGTAATAAAAGCGCTGAACCAAATCCAGTACGATCTTTTCCAGCTGTGCAGTGGTTTACTAATGGTAAGTTTTCCGGGTTTTGCGCTAAGTTTAAGAAGCTCACGAATGCCTCGTTACCACTTACGAAATCTTGATTCATTTTCACAAGATACTCACCTGGTTTTCCTAACATAGAAAGGTCACCAACTTGGAAAAATTCATTTATATTTAGATCTTTCGCTAAGTCTTGCATAACTGGTAAGCACACTTGACGAGCACCCGTAATTTCTGGATTCGGCTTATGCTTCACTTCAAAGTCTGTACGGTAATCACAAATTAACTTTAAACCAGACTTTTGTAAATACGCAATATCCCATTCTGTTAGTCCTGCTAATTCTTCAGAACGGTATAATTTGCCCCATTTCACTTTACGGCCTTCTGTCGTTTCATATCCTCCCATATCACGGAAGTTAAACGCGCCTTGTAATGGCAGTCTACGCTCAGCTACTGTTACTGCTTGTCCATTACTTCCTACTAATCTAAAATATGGACGTTCATTTTCACTCGGGTTTTCAATTGTATATGATAATTCTCCATTTACCGTTGCAAGTAATTCTCCAGTTTCTTCAATATGTTCTGGTGAAGTACTCCAATAAATACGAACTTCTTCTATATTATTTTCCCATTTTATTTGTAACGTATTATCTTCATTTCTCTCTACAGTTGCTTGTAGCCAATTTCTTTGCTGCTCCATTCTTTCACCAACGCTTTCTCTTATAGTCAAATCTTACTCTATTGTATTATAGGAATAACTACTTTGTCGTTCTCATTTTTCTTTTTATCTTACAAACAGGCGAAAAGTTCTTTTACTTGTTCAAAATTTGTACACGGGTTCCCACTAGATGTGTCCCAGAGTATAACTTAAAACTCCCTCACATACCGCTCAGTACAACTCAGCAACTGACATCCGTTCTTTTCAAAAACATCCTTCATCCACTCATTTTGTATATTTGTCTCACCAATATAATAAGATGCACCTATTTCCTTTAAGACAAACATCGCACCTGCAAATAGTGCAGCTTCATATCCCTTGTTACGCATATTTGGAGTAACTGCGAAGTACATAAGTTTCCCTTCTTCTAACGTACCTCTTTCAATATGCGGGATTACAATTCCTATCGGCTCTTCATCAACACTCGCTGTTAAGCAATGTTCTTTCCATTGCTCACCAATTTCTTGTAGCATCATATGCACAACTTGATCATGAGCGACTGGTTCTCCCGTTGCTTCATTCCACAGTGAATAAAAAGCCTCTTCTCCAACTTCTTCAATAAGCTTAAAATCAATTTCACTTTCTACATCTTCTACTTCGTATATATCTTTAAATACAATCATGTTTTCCGTAACATATTCAAATGAATACGTTTCAAAACATTTTTTATACACATCATAATTTGGACTTTTTGAAGAGATTTCAAAATGTAGTTTTTCTAATCCATCTTTTTCAGCTTCAGCAACGTAATATTGCACTATCTCTTCTAATTGCTCTTCTGTAAAAACCTCTGCATTATTTTCTTTTATCATAATAGAAGAAGCACTTCTTCTTATTTTAAAATGTTTTTCTAACTGTTCTATCGTCGTCATATTCTTCCCTCATCTATATCATACTCGAATTTCTAATCGTTCTCCTTGCATGAGCAGGATTGTCCTTGAATATATAGAATACTAGAAAAGATCGCATCTTTAAAGTGCGGAGGAGGTTCTCCATTGGATATTACAGCATTGCAACAACAGTTAGAGCTTATACAACAAAATGACTATACGCAACTGCAACATATAGACGTAAATGAGTTAACTTTGAACATGCTTCAGTATATCGGAACGACTGATAGCTACGTTCGTTACCAACTTATATATAAATGTTTTGTGCATTTCATTCATCATGAATTCCTTATGGATGATCAACTGAAATTACTTCTGCAAACTTGTTTAAGTGATGAGTATTTATATTGTGACATTTAC
>NZ_CAJCKK010000007.1:0-198729 GCF_903970865.1 Bacillus sp. ME78 | reverse complement strand
AAAGAAATTGAAGAAGCGAAAGAAGAAATAAAAGAGCCAATAAAAGAGGTTGAAGAAGCAAAAGAAGAAGTAAAAGAATCAACGAAAGAAATTGAAGAAGCGAAAGAAGAAATAAAAGAGCCAATAAAAGAGGTTGAAGAAGCAAAAGAAGAAGTAAAAGAATCAACGAAAGAAATTGAAGAGGCGAAAGAAGAAATAAAAGAGCCAATAAAAGAGGTTGAAGAAGCAAAAGAAGAAGTAAAAGAACCAACGAAAGAAATTGAAGAAGCGAAAGAAGAAGTAAAAGAGCCAACGAAAGAAGTTGAAGAGGTAAAAGAATCAGCAACAGGATTGGATCAAGAGCCAAAAGGGAATAATCAAGTTGTTGAAAAAGAGGGAAGAAAAGCAGATACTTTAAATAAACAACATGCTAATAAGCCAGAGGAAGGTAAGAAATCTTTACCATCAACAGGCGGTGAATCTAGCACATCGACTTTACTTTCTGGAATAACACTTGTTCTTTCCGCACTAAGTATGTTCGTATTTAGAAAGAGATTATTTAAGAAATAAATAACGTTTAATCTTATTATTATATATAATTAATTTTTACTTTTTTGAGAAAACATTATCATGGCAGTTTCATTAGAAACATGCATATGATGATGTCTTTTTGTATGAGAAATAGATTGAAAAACCCATTCGTATGAAAATAATATTTCATATGAATGGGTTTTATTAATTTACTTTTTTCCTCAGTCATCACGGATTCAGAATTAATTTGAGGTGCCAATTGTTACATAACTTTTTTTATTTTTTGAGATACTTCTTTCGTTTGCGAATTAACATCTTCTTTTCGCAGCTCTTTAAAGAGCGAAGTAACCATAAGAACGACTACGATAGAAAATGGTAGTGCTGCGATTATAGCTGCAATTTGTAGTGCATTTAATCCTCCAGCTTGTAATAAAAGAGCGGCAATGATTGCGATTGTTAATCCCCATATAAGTTTTAAACTATTTTTCGGTGATAAGCTTCCGTTACTCGTTTGCATGGAAACAACAAATGTTGCTGAATCAGCAGAAGTAACGAAAAATGTGGCTACTAAAATTAACCCGATAATCGTTAAAAATGTAGAGAATGGTAGATGTGAAATAACAGCAAATAATCCAATCTCTGTACCATTTTTTGCAATTTCATCAGCTATTCCAAGCGATTGGAACATTTCCATATGAATTGCGGTACCACCAAATACTGCAAACCAAAATGTACAGATAAGAGTTGGGACTAATACAACTCCAAAAATAAATTCTTTTATTGTACGCCCTTTAGAAATACGTGCGATAAATGTGCCGACGAATGGAGACCAAGAGATCCACCATCCCCAATAGAAAATAGTCCAGTTTTCAATCCAAGAAGAAGATTTTTCATTAAATGCTCCTAAATTTAATCCCATACTAGGCAAAGCTCCAATATAAGAACCGAGTGTAGATGTGAAATATTTCATAATAAATACAGTTGGTCCTAAAAGTAAGAAAGAGATGAGTAAAATACCTGCAAGAGAGAAATTCAAGTTACTCAAATATTTAATCCCACGATCTAAGCCAGTTTGTGCACTTGTTAAATATAAAACAGCGAAGATAGCTATAAGTACGAGCTGGGTAAGTAAAGTGTTATGAATGGAAGGGAATAAATAGCTTAATCCTCCAGCAATTTGTTGAGCACCAATCCCAACAGATGGTACAATGCCAAACACTGTGGCTAAAACAGCTAAAATATCAACTGTTTTTCCGATACGAGAATTTTTCGATCGATTAAATAATGGAGTAACTGTAGCCCCGATAGTGCTACCTTTTTGTTTGCGGAATGTGAAATATGCAATTGTTAAAGCGACCATTGCGTATAGTGACCACGGAAAGAGTCCCCAGTGGAAAAATGAATATTGCATAGCGAGTTTGGCGCTTTCTTCTGTACCTGCTTTTCCTGTTAATGGATCTGTAAAATGTGAAATCGGTTCAGCGATTCCATAAAAGAGGAGTCCAATTCCCATTCCTGCCCCAAACAACATGGATAGCCAAGATGGATAATTATATTTTGGCTTTTCTCCATCTTTACCAAGACGAATAGAACCGTACTTAGAAAATGCTAAATAAGCAGCCAAAATAATCATTGTAGTCATAAGTAGAGAGTAAAACCACCCAAATTTATTGAGGATAAATGAGTTTAAAGAAGATGTAACACTTTGTAAATCGTAGCCTTGTATCCAACTTGCTGGGGTAATTCCCCATATAATGAATAATGTTGTTAGCAAGAAGGAGATATAAAATACACTGTTTTCTTTTTTTATCATAGAATCCCACCCTTATTTAATAAAGTTAACAATTATAATAATCATAACAATTAAGTTTTTAATTGTCAAAAAATTCCCTTTTTATAACGTGAAAGGATGTAATTTGTTTTAGGGAGGTAAAGAGCAATGCGTTCACGATATGTACAAATTATAGGAAGAAATAATATGAAATATTGCATTTTATATTGTTACATCCAGATTTTATGTTAAATTCTTGAATGGAATATTAAAATAGGGGGCAAGGATATGAACAAGAAATCAAAGATTAATAAAGTGATGCTTAGCATTAGTACAATGGCTTTATCGTTAGGGGCACTTCAAACTCATGCAGCAGCGGACGAAAAAGTACCGTATAACGTGTTGAAAACGAAACCGGTTGGAATTGAAAAGCCGGTAGATGAAGTTGGACATATTTCAAAAGTTGATGGGAATTTATCATTTCAAGAACGTTTAAAAGTAGGAGATTTTTCACAGCGACCAGCATCTATTACGAAGAAAACTGCAGTAAAGCAAGTTAAAGAAAGCTATTCAATGGCTGATTTAAACAAAATGAATGATCAAGAATTAGTTGAAACGTTAGGTAGTATTAAGTGGCACCAAATTACAGACTTATTTCAGTTTAATGAAGATGCAAAGGCTTTTTATAAAGATAAAGGAAAAATGCAAGTCATTATAGATGAATTAGCTCATAGAGGTAGTACATTTACGAAAGATGATTCAAAAGGAATTCAAACGTTTACTGAAGTGTTGCGTTCAGCTTTTTATCTTGCATTTTATAATAGTGAATTAAGCGACTTAAATGAAAGAAGCTTCCAGGATAAATGTTTACCTGCTTTAAAAGCAATCGCAAAAAATCCAAACTTTAAGCTTGGTACAGTTGAACAAGATACAGTCGTATCTGCATACGGTAAATTAATTAGTAATGCTTCAAGCGATGTTGAAACGGTTCAATATGCATCGAATATTTTAAAGCAATACAATGATAATTATACTACTTATGTAAATGATCGAATGAAGGGACAAGCAATATACGATATTATGCAAGGTATTGACTATGATATACAGTCGTACTTAACTGAGGCTCGTAAAGAAGCGAATGAAACGATGTGGTATGGAAAAGTAGATGGGTTTATTAATGAAATAAATCGTATTGCTCTTCTAAATGAAGTAACGCCAGAAAATAAATGGCTCGTTAATAATGGCATTTATTTTGCTAGCCGTTTAGGGAAGTTTCATAGCAATCCAAATAAAGGATTAGAGGTTGTTACACAAGCCATGCATATGTACCCGCGCTTAAGTGAACCTTATTTTGTTGCGGTAGAACAAATTACAACAAATTATAATGGTAAAGATTATAGCGGGAATACAGTAGATTTAGAGAAAATACGTAAAGAAGGAAAAGAGCAATACTTACCAAAAACGTATACATTCGACGATGGATCAATTGTGTTCAAAACAGGAGATAAAGTATCAGAAGAAAAAATTAAGAGACTATATTGGGCTGCGAAGGAAGTAAAGGCACAGTATCACCGTGTAATTGGAAATGACAAAGCGTTAGAGCCAGGAAATGCGGATGATGTATTAACGATCGTAATTTATAATAGTCCAGATGAATATCAGTTAAATAGACAATTGTATGGATATGAAACAAACAACGGTGGAATTTATATTGAAGAGACAGGAACATTCTTTACATATGAGCGTACGCCAGAGCAAAGTATTTATAGTTTAGAAGAGTTATTCCGTCATGAATTTACTCATTATCTGCAAGGGAGATATGAAGTTCCTGGTTTATTTGGAAGAGGAGATATGTATCAAAATGAAAGGCTAACTTGGTTCCAAGAAGGAAATGCAGAGTTTTTCGCAGGATCTACTCGTACGAATAACGTTGTACCAAGAAAGAGTATAATTAGCGGATTATCATCTGATCCTGCAAGCCGTTATACAGCAGAGCGTACACTATTTGCTAAATACGGTTCTTGGGATTTCTATAATTACTCGTTCGCATTGCAGTCTTATTTATATACGCATCAGTTTGAAACATTTGATAAAATTCAAGATTTGATTCGTGCGAATGACGTGAAAAATTATGATGCATATCGTGAAAATCTAAGTAAAGATCCTAAGTTAAATAAAGAGTATCAAGAGTATATGCAGCAGTTAATTGATAATCAAGATACATACACTGTACCAGAAGTAGCTGATGATTATTTAGCTGAACATGCAACGAAGTCATTAGCAGCGGTGAAGAAAGAAATTAGTGATACGTTGCCTATGAAAGATACAAAAATGACAAAACATAATTCTCAATTCTTTAATACATTTACATTAGAAGGTACGTATACAGGTAGTGTCACAAAAGGTGAATCAGAAGATTGGAAAGAAATGAGTAAAAGAGTAAATGAATCTTTAGAACAATTGGCGCAAAAAGAATGGAGTGGCTACAAAACTGTTACAGCATACTTTGTCAATTATCGTGTGAATAGCTCAAATGAATTTGAATATGATGTAGTCTTCCATGGAATCGCAAAAGATGATGGAGAAAATAAAGCTCCAACGGTTAATATAAATGGCCCTTATAGTGGTCTTGTAAAAGAGGGAATTCAATTTAAAAGTGATGGCTCAAACGATGAAGATGGAAAAATTGCTTCTTATTTATGGGAATTTGGAGATGGAAGCACAAGTGCAGAAGTGAATCCAGTACATGTATATGAAAGAGAAGGTTCTTATAAAGTATCGTTAAGAGTAAAAGATGATAAGGGAAAAGAGAGCAGAAGCGAAACAACTGTTACGATTAAAGATGGAAGTTTAACAGAATCAGAACCAAATAATCGTCCAGAGGAAGCAAATCGTATCGGGCTAAATAGTACTATAAAAGGTAGTCTTATTGGCGGGGACCACACTGATGTTTATACATTTAATGTAGCATCAGCGAAAGATATCGACATTTCTGTTTTAAATGAGTATGGAATTGGGATGACATGGGTACTTCACCATGAATCAGATATGCAAAATTATGCGGCTTACGGTCAAGCTAATGGGAATCATATAGAAGCAAAATTTAATGCAAAACCAGGTAAGTATTACTTGTATGTATATAAATATGATAATGGCGATGGAACATACGAATTGTCAGTAAAATAAGTGCTTTTCCAATGTATGTTTAACTTTACTTTTTGTGGAAAATAGTATATTATATAGATATATAATATATCGGTTATTTTCTAGGAGGAGCCTGTCACAATAGGTTTCTCCTGTTCTTTTTTAGAGGCCTGTCTTACAGGCTTTTATTTAAAAGGTAAATAACTGAAAATTAAGAACAATAATCTTTGAAAGAGGTGGGGCATACACATAACAAAAAAGGGATTGTTTAAGAGAGGGGGATAAGAAATGGCTTTGTTTGGTTATCCACTTGAAACAATTTATTTATATGGATTTATTATTGCTACTATACTCACTGTTATTTATATCTTTTTTGGAGATATATTTGAATCGATATTTAGTTTTGGGGGCGGATCTGTATCCGTTGTTACTTTATTACTTAGTTTTTTCGCCATGTTATGTGGGCTTAGTTATATAGGAGAGTACTTATTCTCCTTTAATAGTATTACTATTTTCGGGGCTGCATTTGCTATATCTTTTATCGGTGTTTTCATCATGAAAATACTAATTTTAAAACCGATTGCAGAAGCAGAACAAAATACGATGCAACGTATGGATGAATTTATCGGTTGCAAAGGAGAAGTCATTACGACAATTCCTACAGAAGGATTTGGTGAAGTATTAATTTCATCCCAATTTGGAAGTAATGCAATCCCAGCTAAAACTGTTGGAAAAAAAGATATTTCGCAAGGAACAGAGGTTATTATCGAGGGAGTCCAAGATGGTGTTTTACTTGTACAAAACATCGCTTATTCTTTAAAGAAACCAAAATTATAAGGGGGAATTTACATGACGATTCCATTAATTATCGGTGGAGTTTTACTCGCAATTTTAATTCTACTCATTTTAGTATTTATTACGAAGTATCGTACGGTTGGTCCGGATGAAGCGTTAATTGTTACAGGGAACTGGCTTGGTGGAGGAAAGAATGTAGTTACCACTGATGATGGAAAGAAGATTAAGATTATTCGCGGGGGCGGTACTTTCGTAGTTCCAATTATGCAAAGAGCAGAGCTTTTAAGCTTATTAAACTATAAATTAGAAGTTGGTACACGTGATACGTATACGAAACAAGGTGTACCGATCACAGTAAACGGTGTTTCTATTATTAAAGTGGGATCAACAATTGAAGAAGTTTCCACAGCAGCTGAACAATATTTAGGAAAAGAAACAGAAGAGTTAAAAATAGAAGCAAAAGAAGTTTTAGAAGGGCATCTCCGTGCTATCTTATCTTCTATGACAGTAGAAGATGCGTATAGTAATAGAGAGCAATTTGCTCAAAAGGTACATGAAGTAGCTTCTACAGATTTAAAGAAGATGGGACTTCGCATTGTTTCTTTCACAATTAAAGAAATAATGGATAAAAACGGATATTTAGATGCGCTTGGTCAGCCGCAAATTGCGACCGTTAAGCGTGATGCAACAATTGCGAACGCAGAGCGTGAAAAAGAAGCACGTATTGAAAAAGCACGTGCTGAAAAAGAGGCAAAAGAAGCAGAATATCAACGTGATGCACAAATCGCTGAAGCTGAAAAACATAAAGAATTAAAAGTACAGTCCTATAAGAGGGAACAAGAACAAGCACGTGCAGACGCTGATCTTTCTTACGAATTACAACAAGCGAAAGCACAACAAGGTGTTACAGAAGAGCAAATGCGCGTTAAAATCATTGAGCGTGAAAAGCAAATCGAGTTAGAAGAAAAAGAGATTGCGCGTCGTGAAAAGCAATACGATGCAGAAGTTAAGAAAAAAGCAGATGCAGATCGCTATGCTGTTGAGCAATCAGCAGAAGCAGAAAAAGTAAAACAAATTAAAAAGGCAGATGCGGATCAATATAAGATTGAAGCTGAAGCGAGAGCTCGTGCGGAAGAAGTACGTGTGGAAGGTTTAGCGAAGGCGGAAATCGAAAAAGCGCAAGGTCAAGCGAAAGCGGAAGTACAAAAAGCACAAGGTACGGCGGAAGCAGATGTTATTAGATTAAAAGGTTTAGCAGAAGCAGAAGCGAAACAAAAAATCGCAGAAGCATTTGAATTATATGGTCAAGCGGCAATTATGGATATGGTTCTTAAAATGCTTCCAAGTTATGCGAAGGAACTTGCAAGTCCGCTTAGTAACATTGATAAAATCACAGTTGTCGATACAGGCGGCGGTGGTAAAAATAGCGGGGCCGGAAAAGTTGCGGGTTATGCGACTGATTTAATGGCAACGATGCAAGAAACGTTAAAAGCTTCTTCTGGCATTGACTTAAAAGAGCTATTAGAAGGATTTGCAGGAAAAGGAGCGGTACAACAATTATCAAGTGATAAACCTGTTGTATCTGTAGTAGAAGATGAGAAAAAAGAAGTAGAAAAAGATAAAGAATAGTAAGGTGGAAAGAACCTCTAGTAAGTGAAATACTAGAGGTTCTCCTATGAATTATAATATTTAGAATAATATACATTTTTATACATTGTTTTAATTATTTAATTTATATAGAATGAAAAAGATATGTATCAATTCTTTAGATGTATAAAAAGATAGAGAGTCTCATCGATACATTTAAATCGTATTATTTTTATAGAAAGATTAAATGTTAATTAATTACATTTAAAACGGTATGGAGGGGTAGAAGTATGTTTCAAGAGAAATTAAGGAGTAGTAGTTTAAAAACAAAGTTACTTGTATCATTTATTATTATTTTAATTCTTCCAAGTATTGTAATTGGTTGGACGTCTTATCAACAGGCGAAGACGAATTTTAATGAAACAATTTTAAACTCGGCGAAAGATAATATAAAAATTTTGGATAATGTAATTAATAAGGAATTGGATAGTAAAAAAATAGATGCAACTTATTTTACGAAATTATTTACACAATCAAGTTACCAAGCAGATCAAATTCAAAACATACAAAATAAACTAGAAGAATACAATAAACTGCATCCAGAAATGGAAGCAATCTATACAGGATCTAGTAATGGACAGTTCATTCAATCACCAGCTATTCAGATGCCAGATGGATATAATCCTACAGAAAGAGATTGGTATAAAGAGGCAGTGAAGAAAAGCGGAGAAGTAATTGTAACTGCTCCATATAAGTCAAAAACGACAGGGAATATTGTTATTACACTAGCAAAACAAAACGAGGATAAAAGTGGAGTTCTTGGGATTGACTTAATCATTAATGATATCGTTACTACTTCCAAGATGGTTAATATCGGTAAGGAAGGATATGTAGCGATATTTGATCAAGATAAAAATGTAGTAGCGCACCCGAAAATGAAGCCAGGAGAGAAATTAGAAGAGAAACTTAGTAAAGAATTGTATAAACAGGAAGCTGGGGATTTTCATTATTCATTAGATGGTGAAGATCGCAATATCACTTTTAAAACGAATAAGAAAACTGGATGGAAAATAGCAGGAATTATGCCTTCCAAAGAAATTATCGAAGCGGCTGAACCTATTTTCTATAAAACAATAACTGTTCTTGGAATTTCACTAATAATCGGTGGGATTGTAATTTACTTCATAATTGCGTCTATTATTAAACCGTTAAAACAACTTGTCATATCATCGAAGAAGATTAGTGAAGGTGATTTAACAGAATCAATTACAGTTCATTCTAAAGATGAAATTGGACAGCTAGGAGAAAGTTTTAACGAGATGGCTGCATCGTTACAAAGTGTCATTTCCAATATAAACACTTCAGCAAGTCATGTAGCGGCATCTTCAGAAGAATTAACAGCTAGTATGAAGCAGACAAGCGAAGCAACGGAACAAATTACACAGGCTATAGAGCAAGTATCAAGTGGTGCAGAAATACAAACGAAAGAAGTTGAAGAAGGAGCAACATTGTTAGAAGAAGTTACAGAAGGAATTCAGCGTGTTGCAGATAGTTCTTCATTAGTATCTACAGCCTCTATGTATACGAAGAAAAAAGCTGAAAATGGTGGGAAGTTAGTTGAACAAACTGTGAATCAAATGCAATTAATTCATGAGTCTGTTTCACAGTCAGACAAAATCATTGGTTTGTTAGACGATAAGTCGAAACAAATTGGAGCAATCCTTGAAGTAATTCAACATATTGCAGAACAGACAAATTTATTAGCGTTAAATGCGGCAATTGAGGCTGCGAGAGCTGGAGAGCAAGGTAGAGGATTTGCAATTGTAGCAGATGAAGTGCGAAAGCTAGCAGAACAATCAGGACAGTCTTCTACGGAAATTGGGAAACTAGTGAAAGAGATTCAATTTGATATAAAAGAAACAGTAAGCTCTATGAATCAAGTTGGAGCAGAAGTACAATCAGGACTTGTAGTTGCAAATGAAACGAAGCAAAGCTTTGTCGAAATATTGAAGTCTACAAATGATACAGTTGTACAAATTGATAGCATGGTAGATGTAGCAAAACAAATGACGGTAGATGCAAAACAAGTAAGTGCATCTATTAATGAAATTGCAGCTACGATTGAAGAAAATGCCGCAAGTGTTCAAAATATTGCTGGTTCCTCTGAGGAACAATTAGCTTCAGTAGATGAAATAAATGCAGCAGCAGTCCATTTATCACAAATGGCAGAAGAATTACAAGAGATGATTGGTAAGTTTAAAATATAATAATAAACTGTTAAGAAACGAAGTAGTACTTATGCTTCGTTTCTTTTTTTATGAAGATAAAAAAGAAAGAAATATATAGTAACCGTGTTATGATAATAAAAAACTGTATTTTCTTTAAATTCTATCTTTAATCATGTTAGGGGAATGGTTTTGAAATTTAAAAAATTAAAACTCCAACCGAGAATTACATTAACTATTAGTACACTTATTTTAGTTGTACTTATGCTAACGAGTTATTTATTTTATTACATATTATCTGAAACGGTAGAAGAGCAAATTGGTAAACGGGCTTTGCATGTTGCGAAAACAGTTGCCGCGATACCAGAAATTCAGGAAGCTTTTCAAAAAGAAAATCCAGCTTCTATTATTCAGCCAATCGCAGAAAAAATTCGAATTGATACAGAGGCTGACTTTATTGTAGTTGGAAACAAAGAGGGGATTCGTTATGCACATCCTGAGCGAGATAAAATAGGAGAAAAAATGGTTGGCGGAGATAATAAAGGCGTTTTATTAGAAGGGAAATCTTATGTTTCTAAAGCTAATGGATCATTAGGCCCTTCGTTGCGTGGGAAAGTCCCAGTCCGTAACCAGGAAAATGAAATTATTGGTGTGGTGTCTGTTGGGTTTTCAATGGCTGATATTCATGGAGCGGTAGAAGTGTATGGAAAGCGTGTATTTTGGATTACAATAATAGGTCTTTTAATTGGGATAATCGGCTCTATATATTTAGCGGCAAGTATAAAAAGAATGATGTTCGGGATGGAACCAGAAGAAATTTCATCTTTATATGAAGAGCATAGTACAGTGATTCAATCTGTACGTGAAGGGATTATTGTAATCGATAAAAATGGCATGATTAGTTTAGTCAATCAAGCAGCTTATGATATTCTTTCGCTAGATAAGCAACAAAATATTATTGGGGAATTTATTTTAAATGTAATTCCTAATTCAACGATACTAGATGTACTTCAAACTGGTGAAGAACAGTTTGATCGTCAATTAAATATAAAAGGACAGGCTGTTATTGCGAACCGTCTACCTATTAAAGTAAAGAATAAAGTAACTGGCGTTGTATCGAGCTTACGTTTGAAATCTGAAATGGATCAGTTAACAGCAGAATTATCTCAGACGAAGCAATATACAGAGGCATTACGAGCGCAAACGCACGAATATAACAATTTATTGTATACGCTTTCAGGTCTTATCCAATTAGAATCATACGAAGATGCTTTAGAGCTTATTCATAAGGAAACAGCGGTATATCAAGATTTTGTTCAATTTATTATGAAGCGGATTCAAAATCCATGGCTAGGTGGAATTTTAATTGGATTTTATAATAGAGCACGAGAGTTGAAGATTGATTTTATGCTAGATAGAGAAAGTGGTTTAGACAAATTAAGTCCACATATTGAGAGTAATTATGTCGTTTCTATTTTAGGGAATTTAATTACGAATGCATTTGAAGCAATTGAAAAAAATGAAGAGAATGATAAGAAAGTAAGGATGTTTGTAACTGATATTGGAGAAGAAATATTAATTGAAGTGGAAGATTCAGGGCAAGGGATTCATGATGAAATAATTACTAGCATATTCTATAAAGGCTTTTCGACGAAAGAAGGAGGAGAGCGAGGATATGGATTAGCAAAAGTGAAAGAGTTAGTAGAAGATTTAAATGGAAGTATTGCAATCGAAAAAGGGGATTTAGGTGGTGCGTTATTTATTATTGCACTACCGAAAGAGAGAGGCGAATAGTAATGGGTGAGGAGATTGAAGTATTAATTGTAGAAGATGATATTCGGATTGCAGACATTCATCGTCGTTTTACTGAAAAAATTGAGGGATTTAAAGTAATTGGAACGGCAACGACTGGAGAACAAGCGAAAGAATGGCTAGAGCTTGTGAAGCCACAGCTTGTTTTATTAGATGTGTACTTACCTGATATGCAAGGAACGGAACTTGTCACATATATTAGGCATCATTTGCACGATACAGATATTATTATGATTACAGCGGCATCGGAAACAGAAGTAGTAAGGCACGCGCTGCGAGGTGGAGTAACAGATTATATCGTAAAGCCACTAATGTTTGACCGATTTAAAGCAAGTCTGGAAGGCTATCAAAAAAAGATTATACAGTTAAAGAAAAACAATCAATTATCTACGGAGCAAATTGAATATTTATGGTCTCAAAGAGGCGTGAAGGGAGATCAAATAGAATATGCCCCGAAAGGGATAGATCCTTATACTTTAGCGAAAGTAAAAAAGCATATGTTAACAGTTAATGAAGAAGGGATTACAGCAGAAATGTTAAGCTCAATGATTGGAGTAAGCCGATCAACGGCAAGGCGCTATTTAGAGTATTTGATATCTAGGAAGAAAGTCCACGCAGAGCTAATATATGGAAGTGTTGGGAGACCGGAGAGACGTTATTTTCTTGTTTCTTCATAATAAAAACAGTAGAGGATTTTATTTCTTCTACTGTTTTTTTGCATCTTATATTGGAATAATCCCAATCACAATTCCGGTAATTAACATAACCATTGTCGTTCCAACGGCCCACAATAAAGTGAAGCGTTGATGTTCACCGAAATCAACTTTGGCCATTCCGACCAATAAATAAGTGGAAGCGACAAGAGGACTTAATAAGTGAACGGGTTGCCCAAGTAAGGAAGCACGTCCCATTTCAGCTGCACTAATTCCGTAAGTAGCAGCAGCTTTCGTCAAAATAGGTAATACCCCGAAGTAAAATGCATCATTAGACATGAAAAATGTGAATGGCATACTGAGAAGTGCTGTAATAATTGGTAGTTGTGGTCCAAGTGCATCTGGTATAAGAGTTACTACACTGTTAGCCATTGCATCTACCATTTTTGTTCCAGATAAAATACCAGTGAAAATACCGGCAGCAAATACGAGAGAAACAACTGCTAATACATTCCCTGCATGAGAAGCAATACGTTCTTTCTGTTGCTCTAAGTTTGGATAGTTAATCATAACAGCGATAGCAAAAGCGACTGTAAATAAAACAGGTAACGGCATAACTTCTAGTATGAGACAGACAAGTAATGTGGCGGTTAATAAAAAGTTAATCCATAGAAGTTTAGGACGTTTATGCACTGCTGCTTCGACAGTTGCAGCTTGCTCATCCATTGTTTGCATTTGTTTTAAATACTGTACATCCATAATTCCTAAACGTTTTCTTTCTTTTTTTCCAAGATAGTAGGCAACGAAAACAACCCAAATTGCACCAGCAATCATTCCTGGAATAAGAGGTGTAAATAATTCGGAAGCCTCAAGTCCAAGTGCGCTCATAACACGAGCTGTAGGTCCACCCCAAGGTGTAAGATTTGTTACCCCTGCCCCTAACATAACAACTCCAGCTAATATGAGGGGGTTCATTCCAAGGCGCTTATATAGCGGATACATTGCGGAAACTGTAATCATGTATGTTGTTGTACCATCACCATCTAGAGAAACGATAATAGTCAATATAGCCGTTCCGACAACGATTTTTAAAGGATCTCCTTTTACAAATTTTAAAATCTTACTAATGACAGGATCGAATAAACCGCTATCAATCATAATCCCAAAATATAAAATAGCGAACATAAGCATAATACCAGTAGGTGCTAATTTTTGAATCCCCTCTAACATCATTGGCCCCATATTGGCATAGAATCCGCCAATTAATGCAAAAACACTCGGAATTAATATTAATGCTACTAGCGCTGACATACGTTTCGTCATAATTAAAAACATAAAGACAAATACCATCGCAAATCCAAGTAGTGCTAACATGTAATTTCCCCCTCAAAAGAATGATTGCGCTTTCAAAATAGAATAAAAATTCAGAAAAAGGTTTTTTATTTATAATAAAAGCATCTATTCAAATGGTAAATAATTTGAAAAATAACATCATTAGAAGCATAATTTTTATTTTGTTCATTTTGTTCACGGTAGTTAATTTGAATTTTTAAAAAGTAAGCTGCTTCTCGTAAGAATGGTAGAATAAGATGAAAATAGTGAAGTGTGAAATAGGGAGTAGATGTTATATGAAAACGAGAATTGAAGAGATTTATAGCTCTTATGAAGGAAAAGTAGAGGAGATTTTTATTAATGAATCTTCTTACGTATATGAATGGGAAAAATTATTGATGATCCGAAAAAATGACGGTGAGCTTAAAAAAATTGCAGTCGGGATTAGTGGAAATATAAGATTGGTAAATGTAGAAGTTGGACAGGAAATTAGTGCGGATACATTATTAGTTAAATTAGAAGATGATTTGTTAATTACAGGTTGCGAGTGATGAGAGATGTGTAGAAATAACTACACATCTTTTTTTGTTTCCTATATTACAAAAAGCACATTGTTTTTTCACAAATCTCACACAACCTTTTGGTATTCTTTTCGTGGAGTATACGGTTTCTAGGGAGGAATATTGATGAAAGTAAAATATGTAGTACTTGCTATATGTTTATGTTTCGTATTTACGGTAGTCGGGTGTGGGAAAAAGGAAACAGCAGCTGTTGCCATTGATGAGAAACATGATAAATGTGATATTTGCCAAATTGGGGTAACAGATAATCAATTTGCAACAGAAATTATTTTAGAAAATGGAAAAGCGTTAAAGTTTGATGATATCGGTTGTATGTATAAATGGATGGAGATCAACTCAGATGAAAAGACGAAAGAGAAATTTGTCCGAGATTATGATTCGAAAGATTGGATTTCGTTAGAAGACGCTACTTACGTATATGATAAAACAATAACGACACCGATGGCTTATAATGTAATTTCATTTAAAAATAAAAAAGATGCAGAGAGCTTTGTATCTAACTATAAGGGGAAAGTTCTTTCGTATAAAGAGCTAGCAGAGCATAAATGGGAAATGAATAAAGAGATGATGGGGAAACCGAAAGCAGGAAATCATGGTGGACATCATTAATAGAAAAAGACAACTATGTAGTTGTCTTTTTCTATTATTACTCAGGTGTAAATATAGAAAAGGTGTAAAATTTTTAGCAGAACGGTTACAATGGAATATAGTAACCTAAAGCAATCATTTATGTACTTTTTAGAAATATATACAAATGCGGTAAAAACGTGCTAAACTAATTGCTTCATAATGTTAATGATGGGGCCATCAGGCGTATCATTTCAATAGGTTGAGAAACATAGTATAAGCTTAAGATAATCCGATTAAAGAAGGAATCTAAAGGGCTTATGGATAAATGTACTCAAGAAGAGTTATTGTATGTGATGGAGGAATGGTTAAGAAAACATTATCTTTCATAGGAGCTGTAGTTGTGAGAAAACAAAAAATTTTATTATGTATTTTATTAGGACTTTTAATGACGGTAGTGGCTTGCGATAAGCAAGAAGAACCAGAATCGAAACCGGTTCATGTGAAAAATGAAAAGAAAAAAGAGAAGCATAAAGAACAGGAAGAATCTAAAGAAGAGAAAAGTATAAATTTAATGGACAAACAGTTGTTACTTTCAGCTACTCTTGGAGACACAGAGACAGCTATGAAGTTGATTCAGGATGGAGCGAATATAAACGTAGAAGGTGACAACGGAGAAACGCCTGTCCTTGCAGCGACGTACCAAAATCATGTAGAGACAGTTAAAGCATTAATTGGTGCAGGTGCTAATATTGAAATTAAAGATGAGAAAAAAAGTAATCCACTTCTTTATGCAAGTAGAGAAGGATATACGGATATTGTAAAAGTATTAATTAATGCAGGAGTTAATACGAAAGAAACGACTAGGTCAGGTGGGACAGCACTTATTTCTGCATCTGAACGTGGCCATGTAGAGGTTGTTAAAGAATTATTAGAGCATACAGATATTGATGTGAATTATAAAAATGAACGTGGTGGAACAGCGCTATTAGAAGCAATTGTATTAGGAAATGGTAGTGAAAACCATAAGAAAGTAATTCAATTGCTTATTGATCACGGTGCAGATGTAAACATGGCTAACAAGGAACATCTGACGCCACTGCAATACGCTGAAAAAAGAGGTTTTAAAGATATTGTAAATATGTTGAGGTTAGCTGGAGCGAATGAAGTAGTACAGCCACAACAACCAGTAGAGTAAAAAACGAAAAATAATCCCATTTAGATAGACAGAATGAAGAAATCAGTTAGTATGATGGATTCAGTAATGTGTATTTAAATGGGATTTTTATTTTGAACATGAAAAATAGATTATGAATGGATGGTAAATGGAGTAAATAAGGAGGATAAAAATGAGGCTCTCAAAACTTGATTTAATAGTAATTCAGGCAGAGGTTTTATTTGTTCATAATCGAGTAGGAAAAATGAAATATGTAAATGAACAAGGAAATCCGAAAGCACCACGTTTTTTTCTTGGCAGAACTCGTGAAGGGAGTATAACGAGATATCATTGTAATGTGGATGATGAAACGGTAAGTAAGATTGAGAAGTTAATTCGAGAACCTTCAAAGCATATAGAGATAGCAAAGATTATTAATATATTAAATGAAGAAAGAACAGTGGAAAATATTTGGATGGGTCCTGCTTTCATGTTTCATAGTAATTTACATAAGCCGACTAGAACAATACAAATAACTGAGAAGAATAGAGAGCTTTTGCGAGAAAATTTTCCTAATCTAATAGAACAGATGGAATGGAGGAAACCTTATTTTGCAATTGTAAAAAATGAAAAGGTAGTTTCTGTTTGTTGCAGTGCCAGAAGTACGCCCGTAGCTGCTGAGGCAAGTGTGGAAACTTTAGCGGAATTTCAAGGGAATGGATATGGTACTGATGTTGTTACAGCCTGGGCCTTATCAATACAAGAGGAAAAGCGCATTCCACTTTATAGTACTGCTTGGGATAATTTTGCTTCGCAAGCAGTGGCAAGCAAACTAAAACTTATTAACTATGGAATGAATTTACATATTGATTGAATTTTAAGTATTGTTTCGTTCTATTTGTTTGTATTTAAATATATAGATTAATTTAAATGGTGATATGGTGAATATTAACATTCGGTTAACACCTAATTAACAATCTATCAAAACTGACTTAATAAATGCGTAATATAGTAAAGGTAACAAAATAACTAGGGTAGAGAACATTTGAGAACACCCACTTACATATAATGTGCCACTTTCTTAGGTGTGCTCTATTCCCTAGAGTTCAAATAAGGAGAAAGGCGTTCTATGTAAGTAGGTGTTTTTAGTTTGGATAAAAATAGAACAGTTAGGTGGAATAAATGTTTAAAGAACCTTATATTGCGATGATAAAGGATTGGAAAGGATACAAAGCATACAAAAAATTGCCGAAAACAGTTTTTCTTATGACTGGTTCAATGCTGGAATTACCAGAGCGTGTATATGAATTGCAGAAACATGGACATGATGTATTTCTTCATTGTGATTTTATACAAGGTTTAAATACGAATACAGAGGAAGCGCTTTTGTATATTCAAGATGTTATCGGGGCACAAGGTATTATTTCAACAAAGGGTTCGACAATTCGAAATGCTAATAAAATTGGATTGAAAACAATTCAACGTATTTTTATTGTAGATACTTTATCTCTTACTAAATCAATTGAAAATTGTAAAACGACTAGACCAAATGCAGTAGAGATTATGCCGGGGATTATGCCTTCTATAATTAAACAGCTAGTAGAGGAAATAGAGTTTCCTATTATTGCAGGCGGGTTGATTCAAACGCGAGAAGTTGCGGAAATTGCAATTCGTGCAGGAGCAAGTGCGATTTCAACAAGTCATTATGAAGTATGGATACATGAAGAAAAAAGGAGTGCAACTTTGTGATTGAATTGAAAAATGTTTCAAAGGTATATAAAAATGCAGAAGAGACAGCGGTTAAAGGCGTATCGGTTCATATTAAGAAGGGCAAATTTTTTGTTTTAGTTGGACCTTCGGGATGCGGGAAAAGCACATTATTACGAATGATCGCTGGCTTAGAAGAGATTTCTTCGGGAGATTTAATTATTAATGAACGTGTTGCAAATGATCTAGAGCCGAAAGACCGTAATCTATCAATGGTATTTCAAAATTATGCATTATATCCACACTTATCTGTAGAAGAAAATATTTTATTTGGACTTAAGGTAAGAAAAGTACAAAAAGAAGAGCGACAAAAGCGACTAATGGAAGCTATTGAAATGGTAGGACTGAAAGAGTATGTGAAAATGAAACCAGGTCAATTATCAGGCGGACAAAGACAGCGTGTTGCGCTTGCTAGGGCGATCGTGAGTCAAGCACCAATCTGTTTAATGGATGAACCACTTTCGAATTTAGATGCGAAATTACGTGCGCAAATGAGAATTGAAATTAGAGAAATTCAGCAGCGATTAGGAATTACGATGATTTACGTTACCCACGATCAAATAGAAGCGATGACTATGGGAGATCGTATCATGGTTTTAAATAAAGGAAGTATACAGCAAGTTGGAACACCACTTGACATATATAACGAACCAGCAAACGAATTTGTTGCAAGCTTTATAGGTTCTCCTTCTATGAATATAAATGATGGAGAAGTGGATAAAGAAAAAGGTGTATTACATATAGGGAAATTGCAAATTCCATTATCTATTGGACAGTTAAAGCAATTACCAGAAGGAATAATTCGTATAGGCATGCGTCCTGAGCATATTGCACTGTCTGAGGAAGGACAAGAAGTGACGCTGCAATCTGTAGAAGTATTAGGGAATGAATCTATATTAAACTTTGCGGTAAATGGAACAACTTGGAGTGCGAAAGTCATCGGACAGTTACTCTTGAACAAAGGTGACAAAGTAAAATTATTATTCTCACAAGAAAAGTTATGCTTCTTTAACGAAAACACGAATGAACGCTTAAAAGTGGTAGCTGAAGAAGAGTTGAAAGTGGTGGCGAAATAATGATCGAAGTAAGTAAGTTACCAGTTCAAACAAAGGTGTCAAAAAAGAAAAAAATATGGGGGAGAACGAAAGATTTAAGAATAGGATTATTGTTTTTGGCGCCATCTATTTTGCTATTTTCGATTTTTCTGTTCTATCCATTGTTTAGGACGATTTACTATAGTTTTTATTTAACCGATATACATGGAGAAGCTAATCTTTTCGTTGGCTTAGAAAATTATCAATATTTATTCTCTGATCCAGCCTTCTACAAAAGTATAAAATCAACTTTACTATTTGTTTTATATACAGTGCCTACAAGTATTATATTTGCTTTGTTTCTTGCATTGATTGCAAATGGAAAGGTAAGAGGTATTGGGTTATTCCGAGTTCTGTTTTCTTCGACGATGGGAATTTCAGTAGCTGCTAGTGCAGTGATTTGGCTATTTTTATTTCATCCAAGTGTAGGATTATTTAATAATATATTAGCCGCTATGAATCTTCCTGCAATCGCATGGTTAACGAGCCCGGACTGGGCACTATTCTCTGTATCAGTTACAACAGTTTGGGTGAATACAGGGTTTGCATTTTTAGTTATATTAGGTGGTTTACAAAATATCGATACGTCTTTATATGAGAGTGCATCTATAGATGGTGCTAGTTATTTATATAAGCTTCGCCGTGTTACATTACCGATGCTATCGCCAACTTTATTCTTTATTGTAACAGTAACGTTAATTAGTGCGTTCCAAAGCTTTGGACAAATTGATATTTTAACGCACGGTGGACCGAATGATGCAACGAATTTAATTGTGTACTCGATTTACAAAGAGGCGTTTGTGAATCATCAATTTGGAACAGCAAGTGCACAAGCGATGGTATTATTTGTTTTCATTTTCATTGCTACATTACTTCAATTTAAGTTTGCTGAGAGAAAGGTGCATTATAAATGATTGTTAAACAGTGGAAGCAAAATTTCCTATTATACATGCTGCTCATAATTAGTGCAGTAATGGTATTTTTTCCTGTACTGTATGCGTTTTTAATAAGCTTTATGACACCAGACGATATTCAAATGAGAAGGTTATTTCCAACTCAATTTACTTTTGATAATTTCATTAATATTTTTCAAAAAGTACCACTTTTTACATACTTATATAACAGTTTAATTGTATCGACAGTCGTTATGATTGGACAACTTATCGTATCAAGCTTAGCGGCGTATGCTTTTGTTTTTCTTCAATTTAAAGGGAGAAACTTAATTTTCTTCCTGTTTATTTCAACGATGCTTATTCCGTGGGAAGCAACGATGGTACCTAACTTTTTAACGATTCAAAACTTTGGCTGGATCAATAGTTTCGCTGGGATGACAGTGCCGTTTTTTGCAACAGCTTTCGGTATTTTCTTGTTGCGTCAACATTTTATGACACTCCCGAATGAACTGAAAGAAGCTGCTTTTATTGAAGGGATTGGAAATATAAGATTTTTATTCAGCGTTGTAATACCGTATTGTAAAACGAGTTTTATTACGCTTGGAGTATATAGCTTTTTAACAACATGGAATATGTATTTATGGCCACTTTTAGTGACCACTGATGAAAAAGTAAGAACAGTGCAAATCGGTGTAAAGCAGCTTCAGTCTCAAGAAGTTGCAACTGATTGGGGAAGCGTAATGGCCGGTGTTACGGTTATCGTTATTCCAACATTGATTTTACTATTTTTAGGGCAAAAGCAATTACAACAAGGATTAACAAAAGGTGCAATTAAATAACTAAGAGAAGGTGAGATTTAAATGAGTCTAGTTAAAAAAGGTGCTGCTTTATTAATGGCAGCAACAATGGCATTATCTAGTGCCGCTTGTTCAAATAGTAAAACAGAGGGAAAACCTGAAGCACAGGCAAAAGTAGCACCAGTTGAAAAAAATGGTGATAAAACTGTAATTCGCTTCTGGCATGCGATGGGTGGAAAAACACAAGGAGTACTAGATGGTCTTGTTGCAGACTATAATAAGTCGCAAAATAAATACGAGATAAAGGCAGAGTTCCAAGGGACATATGAAGAGTCTTTAACGAAATTTAGAACGATGTCTGCAACGAAAGAAGCGCCGGCTCTTGTTCAATCGAGTGAAATTACAACGAAATATATGATTGATAGCAAAAAAATCACACCAATTGATAGCTGGATAAAAAAAGATAAGTACGATACGTCAAAATTAGAAAAAGCAATTACAAATTATTATTCAGTTGATGGAAAAATGTATTCTATGCCATTTAATTCATCTACACCAGTATTAATTTATAATAAAGATGCTTTTGCAAAGGCGGGCTTAGATCCAGAGAAAGCTCCAAAAACATATGCGGAATTACAAGAAGCAGCGAAAAAGTTAACGATTAAAGAAGGCGGAAATGTAAAACAATATGGATTCTCCATGCTTAACTACGGTTGGTTCTTTGAAGAATTGTTAGCGACACAAGGTGCTTTATATGTAGATAACGAAAACGGTCGTAAGGATGCTGCAAAGAAGGCGGTATTTAACGGTAAAGAAGGACAGAAAGTATTTGGAATGTTAGATGATTTAAATAAAGCTGGCGCCCTTGGAAAGTATGGAGCAAGTTGGGATGATATTCGTGCTGCGTTCCAGTCTGGACAAGTTGCTATGTATTTAGATTCTTCAGCAGGTGTTCGTGATTTAATTGATGCATCTAAGTTTAATGTAGGTGTTTCATATATTCCATATCCAGAGGATTCGAAACAAAATGGTGTTGTTATTGGGGGAGCATCATTATGGATGACGAATATGGTTTCAGAAGAAACGCAACAAGGTGCTTGGGACTTTATGAAATATTTAACGAAGCCAGACGTACAAGCGAAATGGCATACTGCAACAGGTTATTTCTCAATTAATCCAGATGCATATAATGAGCCATTAGTAAAAGAGCAATATGAAAAATATCCGCAGTTGAAAGTAACAGTAGATCAACTGCAAGCGACAAAGCAATCTCCAGCAACACAAGGTGCTTTAATTAGTGTATTCCCAGAATCACGAGATGCAGTTGTAAAAGCATTAGAAGCGATGTATGACGGGAAGAATAGTAAAGAAGCGTTAGATGAAGCTGCCAAAGCAACAGATAGAGCAATTAGTATTTCAGCTCGTACGAGTCAAAAATAAGAGAAAGCCGTATCCTTAAAAGGGATACGGCTTTCTTTATAGGGAGATAAGGGATCAAAGAAATGATGAAGTCTTATCTCTTTTATATGAGTAAAGGGTCTAGAGTGAATGTTGTCCTTTTCATTATTTATTTAACTCCATTGCGACTTGTTTACCATTTACGAAAACCTCTACTACCGCTACTACAACTTCCATTACTTTTTTCATCTCTCATCTCTCCTTGTTTTTTGTTTCATTTCTTACTTTCAGTATAAGGAAATACAGTAATTACAACTATCGAATTGGATGACAAGAGACTTACATTGTTGTAAGGGTAATAGTTTAGTTTGTAATAAAGTGAAACTTTAATCAGTGGGGGTCTTACGGCCCGTTAATGCGTGATAAATATGATTCAAGGTTAAGATTCGGAATTTTCCGTTGTTTTGAACTATAATTAGAAAGAGGGGGGATAATATGAAAAGAATTCTTGTTATTAGTGATATTCATGGAGAGATAGAAAAGTTTGAACAGTTATTGGAAGAAGCTCAATATGATGCGAAACAGGATCAATTAATCTTACTGGGAGATTATGTAGATCGTGGTCCAAATGCGCGTGCTGTAATTGAAAAGGTAAGAGAATTGAAAGAAGAGGGAGCACTCATTTTAAAGGGAAATCATGAAGATATGATGATTAAGGCGTTAACGACAAATGAGGAACGTTCATGGAACCATTGGGTAAAAAGAAATGGTGGAGATAAGACATTATATAGCTATGGATTTGTAGAAGAAGATATTGTGGTTAATGAGAAAGACTTCCAAAAACCAATTTTACACTCTCGTGTATTAGAGGAACATATAAAGTTTATTCAAGAATTAGATCATTATATTGAAACAGAAGAGTATATATTTGTACATGCTGGGGTTGAACCGATGAAACGAGTTTCTGAATCTGAACCATATACGTTAATGTGGATCCGTAATGAATTTCATAATGGATATAGCGGTGAAAAGGTTGTTGTATTTGGGCATACGGAAACAAAAACGCTTCATGGTAGTGAGGAGTGCGGAGTGTATTTTGGTAGTAATCGTATTATTGGAATTGATGGCGGGGCTGTGTATGGCGGTCAGCTAAATTGTTTAGAGTTGCCGAGTAAAAAGGTATATGTAATAAAAAATTGAAAGAGATAAGAGGAATCTTATTTCTTTCAATTTTTTATTAAGCTAAATTTAAGACAAAGTTTTTATAATAAAACTTCAAAATTTTAGAAGGAAATAGTTAAAAATGAAATTACGTAATGCAACTACATTCTTTTGTTATGAAGAGAAGAAATGTAATAATAAATAGAATTGAACTATTTGATGGAAGGTGAGAGCATGCGTTTACTTGTAGTAGAAGATAATGCTTCGTTATTAGAGTCTATCGTACAAATTTTGCGTGATGAATTTGAAGTAGATACGGCAATAAATGGAGAAGATGGATTGTTTTTAGCTCTTCAAAATATATATGATGCAATTTTGCTGGATGTGATGATGCCAGGGATGGACGGATTTGAAGTGATTCAAAAAATACGTGATGAAAAGATTGAAACACCAGTCCTGTTTTTGACAGCGAGAGATTCTTTAGAAGATCGGGTGAAGGGATTGGACTTTGGTGGAGATGACTATATCGTTAAGCCATTTCAGGCCCCTGAATTAAAAGCGAGAATTCGCGCTTTACTACGCAGAAGTGGTAGTTTAACAACGCAGCAAACGATTCGTTATAGAGGGATTGAATTGTTCGGAAAAGATAAAGATGTTCAAGTAGATGGACAAGGTATTAAGCTGACATTGAAACAATATGAGCTACTAGAGTATCTCATTCAAAATAGCGGGAAGATTTTAATGCGTGAACAAATTTTTGATCGTGTTTGGGGATTTGATTCAGATACGACAGTAGCGATTGTAGAAGTGTATGTGCATCATTTACGTAAAAAATTAGAGCCATCCGGTTATCAGAAAGATATTCAAACCGTTCGAGGTATTGGATATATATTAAAAGAACAATGAAAAACGGAAGTATGTTTCAAAAAACACGCATTCGTTTGACTATAGTGAACTCATTAGTATTTATTCTATTAATAGGTATATTAGGTAGTATTATTTATTCATACACATATAAGCGTATTTATAATGAAGTGGATCAATCTATAAAAATGATAGCTCAGTATAGAGAAAAATTAGATGTTAAAATACCACCAAGAAAACGCATGGAGAATATCCAAATTGGAGATCCGCGAGTAACTAGAATAACTTGGAATGGAAAAATAGTGAAAATAGAGGGCGATAACCGTAAATTTCGTTCTATTTTTGAAGAGAATTTGGAAAAGTTTTCTCCAAAAAAATTAGAGGATTTACAAGATATTGAAGTACAAGGACGATATTTTAGAGCATTTTCGCTTCAAAAAGATGGAGAAATAGTTCAAATCGTGCGAGATATAACAGCGGAAGAAGGAATGTTAAATACTTTATTTTTAATTCTCGTTATAGGTTGTAGCATAGGAAGCCTCTGTGCGATAGGTATCGGCTTTTTCCTAGCTGGTAGAGCACTTGTACCTATTCAAAATTCATGGGAGAAACAGCAACAATTCGTTTCTGATGCATCACATGAACTAAGGACACCACTTGCAGTTATTCAATCAAAAACGGATGTTTTATTCCAGTCACCATCCGCTACTATAGAAGAAAAAGCGATGGATATTTCTACAATTTCAAAAGAATGTAGGCGGTTATCGAAACTTGTTAGTAATTTATTATTGCTAGCACGTTCTGATTCTAATCAAATTGAGATGGATAAGAAAACATTTGAACTTGATAAATTGTTAGAAGAAATAGTAGCTCCATATAAGGAGATTGCTTCTTATCAAGAAAAAGAAATGATGCTAAAAGTAGAACGTGGTGTATCTTTTATGGGGGATAGAGAGCGGATTCATCAAATGATGGTCATACTGTTAGATAATGCGATGAAGTATACAAACGAAGGTGGGCATATTCAAATCGATTGCACGCAAACGAGTAGTTCAATTCGTATACAGGTGAAAGATGACGGGATAGGAGTGAAAGAAGAGGATATTCCGAAATTATTTAATCGTTTTTATCAAGGGGATAAAGCAAGAAGTACGTCAGAAGGAGCTGGATTAGGTCTTTCAATCGCAAATTGGATTGTAGAAAAGCATTATGGAAAAATATCAGTAGAGAGCAAATGGGGAGATGGAACTTGCTTTGAAGTGATATTCCCTAAAAATCAAAGAATATAAGTAAGAAGACGATCTTGTTTTTACAAGGTCGTCTTTTTTTAAGATAAAGTTAAGAAACTATTTATATTATGTATGGCATAAAGAAAGTTCGTTACATGAAGAAGAGACTAGGTGTATGTGAGTGAGTTTTATCAATCATAATGTTATCTCAAGCAGCGATGAGATGTATGTATAGTATTAAAAAAACTAGGGGAATGATGGGAAAGAAAGTATAAGAGGGAGGAATTAATTTTGAAAAAGAAAATGATGACGGTATTCGCTATTGGAGTAATGAGTTTAATTATATTAGGGGGTGCCTCTTCTTCTGAAACATCAAAAGGAAAGACTGATTACACGCAGCGCAGTAAAGAACAATTGAACAATGGTAAGATACATGCAGTGCATACAGAAGAAAAAGCAGAGAAACTAGGTATTGAAACGGAAGGAAAAGAACAAATTACACTAGAAAAAGAAATTCATGAAACAGAAGTAGGAAGGGAAGCAGAGCAGTTAGGCATATCGATTGAAGGAAAAGATGTTGGGACGCTGTCAGAAGAAATCTATGAAACAAAAGTAAAGCAAGAAGCATTAAAGCTAGGTATATCTATAGAGAATACATCAATTGTAGATTTAATTACTCAAATTAATGCGATTAAAATTAAAGATGAAGCAGATAAATTAGGTATTTCGACAGATGGAAAAGAAATCGAAGACATCGCGGAAGAAATCTACGGAAAGAAAGTAAGAGAAGAAGCAGGAAAGTTAGACATTTCTCAAAAAGGAAAAGAAATTGAAGAGTTAGCACAAGAAGTGTACGAACAAAAAGTACAGGAAGAAGCAAAAAAATATCATATTGATTTGTATGGTAAAGATATATATCAAATATTAAGAGAAATTAATGAACAAATGGTGCTACAAATGGCAGATGAGCTTAATATGGATAAAATGAATATGAATATTCAAGAGTTAGCGGAAAAGATAAAAAAAGATCAGCCTGAAAAAGGAAAAGAACTAAATTTTGTACCGATGATACGAACGGATGCTGACGCATTTTATTCTTATTTAACGAATTAATAAGGGCGTGAAAGCGATAAGAAAATTGAAGTGGTATATATGTACAGCTTTACTAGGTACAGCAATATGGAGTGTATATACAAATGGAATTCCAAAGTATGTAGAGAAGTTAACATTCTCAAATATACAAAGAGGAAAAGAAACGGAGTTTAGTAATAACGATGAAAAAGTCATCTTATCAAATGTTCCATTAATTCAGCAGTTACCAGAATTGGATAGAGGCTGTGAAGTGACAAGCTTAGCGATGATGTTACAATACGCTGGTGTTTCAGTGGATAAGATGACATTAGCAAATGAAATAAAAAAAGTTGATTTTATAGACAATGGTGTGCGCGGGAATCCAAATGAAGGATTTGTAGGTAATATTTATACATTCTCTGAATCAGGATACGGTGTATATCATGGGCCACTTTTTCAGTTAGCGGAAAAATATTTACCTAATAAAGCTGTAGACTTAACAGGGAAGAATATAGAAGAAATTTATAAGAGTGTAAAAGCAGGGAAACCTGTAGTCATGATCACGAATGCAACATTTGCACCATTAGATGAAGATGAATTTACTACATGGGAAACAAATAGTGGAGATGTTTCTATTACGTATAATGAACATTGTGTTGTACTTATTGGGTATGATCAGGAATCTGTATATATTCGAGATCCACTTGAGGATAGCTTAGATGTAAAAGTACCGAGAGAAGCCTTTGAACAGGCATGGGTACAAATGGGAAGTCAGGCAATTAGTTATGTAAAGAGCGCTAAATAAATTAGGACGAAGATTTTTAGTAATATGACTATAAGGGGAAGGATAAAACATTTGAGGATTATAAGAAAAGTTTTATAGAGTAGAAGCTGTTAAGAAATAAGAGAACTTTAGCATATATAATGCTAAAGTTCTCTTATTTTTATGATTAAAATACGTATAAGGATTGAATATGCAAAAATGCATAATTGACGAAAAAATTACATGTTATCATTATATATTGTTTTATATATGTTAATTGTATAAAATGACACAAGTATCCACATTACATAAAGGAGGCTTATTATGCAAAAAATATTTAACTGGGTTAAATGTATGAGTATCAATAAAAAATTAATCATTTCATTTTTTATTATTTTAACTATACCAGGAATTATTATCGGTGGTGTTTCATATCAAACTGCCAAAACAAATTTTGAACATCAAATGACAGATAAAGCAAAGGAGAATATTTCAGTTTTAAATACTGTTATTTCTCAAAATATAGAAGAGAAATTTGTTGATGCGACGTACTTTGCAGACATCTTAACAGAGGATACATATCCAAACGGACAAGAAGAAATAGTAAGAACGAAGTTAGCACAATATATAAAGCTTCATCCAGAAGTAGAAGGTATTTATATTGGAACAGAGACGGGAAAGTTTATAAGAGAACCATTTATCCAAATGGCTGATGGGTATAATCCAACAGATAGATCTTGGTATAAAGAAGCACATGAAAATAAAGGGAAAGTAATTGTTACTGCACCATATCAATCAGCATCTACAAAAAATATGGTAGTGACAATTGCGAAAGAAGTAAAAGATGGTAAAGGTGTTATAGGAATTAATTTAAACTTAGATAACATCTTAAAAATTTCCAAAATGATTAACATTGGTGAAAAAGGTTATGCAGTTATTTTAGATCAAAATAAGCAAATTGTTAGTCATCCATCTAGAAAACCAGGTGCAAAAGTTACTGATCCTTGGATTAAACCAATTTATGAAGATAAACAAGGAAATGTGTCTTATACAGAACAAGATGATAAAAAGAATTTAATCTTTGCAACAAATGAGAAAACAGGCTGGAAAGTAGTTGGCGTTATGTTCGATGAAGAAATTACTCAAGCTGCCAGTCCAGTGTTTTATAAGACTTTGATTGTCATTGCTATCGCTATTGCATTTGGTAGTGTATTAATTTATTTCATTACAAAGTCTATTACAAGGCCATTACGAAAAATAGCTGAATCGGCATATAAAATTAGTAAGGGAGATTTAACAGAGAAAATTACAATCCATTCCAAGGATGACATAGGAAAATTAGGGAATTCATTTAATGAAATGTCTACGTCTTTACAAGATGTTATTACCCAAATAAGCTTTTCAGCAGAACATGTTGCAGCATCGGCAGAAGAGTTAACAGCGAGCGTACAGCAAGCAAATGATGCGACAGACCAAATTACAATTGCAATGGAACAAGTATCAGGTGGGGCCGAATCACAAAGTCAAGGTGTTGAAGAAGGTGCGGCTACATTGCAACAAGTAAATACAGCAATTCAAGATGTAACTGGAAGCGCAGAGTCAATTTCTATTTCCTCATTACATGCGCGAGAAAGAGCTGAAGAGGGAGAAGATTTAGTTGAACAAACCGCAAAACAAATGCAGTCTATTTCTAAATCAGTATCCGAGTCAGATGCTATTATTAAACTTCTTGATGAGAAATCAAAGCAGGTAGGGGCTATTTCTGAAGCAATTCAAAACATCGCTACTCAAACGAACTTATTAGCTTTGAATGCGGCTATTGAAGCAGCAAGAGCAGGTGAACAGGGACGAGGATTTGCTATTGTAGCAGATGAGGTTAGAAAATTAGCAGAGCAATCAGGAGAGTCATCTGGAGAGATTGCAAATTTAATCGCAGAAATTAAGGCGGATATTGAACATACTGTTAAGGCAATGGATAATGTGAATGGAGAAGTTCAACAAGGCCTTGATGTTGTAACAAAAACGAAAGTAAGTTTTACGGAAATTTTAAGTTCTACTACACATATTGTTTCTCAAGTTAATCAAATGGTAGAAACAACGAAGAGAATTGCTGGAGATGCAAATGAAGTGACAAATGCTATTGATGAAATTGCAGCTGCTGCAGAAGAAAATACAGCTAGTATGCAAAGTGTTGCAGCTTCAACAGAAGAACAGGTTAATTCCATGGAAGAAATTAGTTCAGCTTCGCAAAACTTAGCTGAGATGGCCGAAGAACTACAAGCGATGACTAGTAAATTTAAAGTATAATAATAGCAGATAAGTAAGGTGAAAATAATATCACCTTACTTATTTTTCTATTCAGCAATTAGGGGAGTCATTAACGGGATGAAAAAAAGAAAAAGACTATGGAATTTGTGGAAAACGATTACATTGTTAGTTTGTACAGTTGTAATTTTTTCTTTACTTGTGACAGATGTATTAATTAGTCATAATGTGGAACGGACGACGGAGGATAGCCAATCAGAGAAGGCAAAAACAATTGCACACATTGTGGCGAATGATTCGATTGTAATCGATGGTTTGGTTGGGAAAGCAGATACCTCTGCAATCCAAACGTATACAAATAGGATATTAAAAAACACAGGTGTTCAATTTATTGTAGTTATGGACATGGATGGAATAAGAAAATCTCATCCAGATCCTCAAAAAATAGGTCATCATTTTATTGGCGGGGATGAAGGGCCTGTATTGAAAGGAAAAGAACATGTATCGTTAGCAGAAGGAACTTTAGGTATTTCCATGCGAGTGTTTGTACCAATATTTTCTGAAACAGGTGAACAACTTGGAGCAGTGGCTGTTGGTATTTCAGCAGATAATGTAAAAGAGAGAGTTAAGGAAAGTAGACATATCATTTATATTGGTGTCGGAGTTGGTGTATTAGTCGGAATTATAGGAGCAATATTGCTAGCTAGACATATAAAGAAAAGTTTATTCGGTCTTGAGCCGCACAGGATAGCAAAAATTCTTGAAGAAAGAAATACGATGCTACAATCTGTAAAGGAAGGTATTATTGCTGTAGATAAAGAGGCTAGAGTAACGTTAATTAATAATGAAGCGAAACGTCTATTTAAAAAAAGCGGACTTGAAGAAGATTTTATCGGTAAAGATGTTGAGTTGTATATGCCAAATTCACGTATAAAAGAAGTATTGCAAACGGGAGAAGTACAATTAAACGAAGAACAAAATATTTACGGAATTACGATTGTGACGAATCGAGTTCCTTTATATGTAAAAGGAGAAATAGTTGGTGCAATTGCAACATTTCGTGATAAAACAGAGATTAGAAAACTAGCAGAGGAACTAACTGGTATTAGACTATATGCAGAAGCATTACGGGCACAATCTCATGAGTTTATGAATAAGATGCATGTCGTATTAGGGCTTACACATATGAAACAGTATGAAGAATTACAGAAGTATATAAGCGGCATGGTATCAGAGCATCAATATGAAATTGGTGGAGTTATGAAAAGAATAAAAAGTCCAGTATTTGCTGGTTTTTTACTCGGGAAGCTCAGCTATGCTAGAGAGAAAAATATAAAATTAATTATAAGTGAAGATTCTTATATGCCGGAAATAGATGATGAAAGTATTATCCATGAACTTATTACGATTGTTGGAAATTTAATTGATAATGCATTAGAGGCAGTTACGAATTGTGAACAGAAACAAGTTGAAGTTAAGATACAACAAGGGGATATATTAACTATTACAGTGCAAGATACGGGAAAAGGTATACAAGAAAAAGAAATAGAGGAATTATTTACGAAAGGTTATTCCACAAAGGGAGATAACCGCGGTTATGGTTTGTATCTTGTAAAAGAAAGTATACAGCGAATAAATGGGGAAATTCATATGCATTCATTAGTAGGAAAGGGAACAACGATAACAATTGAAATACCTAAAGGTAGGGATGAGAGGCAAATATGATTAAAGTTTTAATTGTAGAAGATGACCCGATGGTAGCAATGTTAAATACGCATTATTTAGAGCAAGTAGGAGGGTTTGAGCTTGTTCAAGCAGTTAACTCAGTAAAGTCGGCGATAGAAATATTAGAGAAATCACGAGTAGATTTAGTATTACTTGATATTTTTATGCCTGAAGAGACTGGTTTTGAGCTTTTAATGTATATCCGGAACCAAGAAAAAGAAATCGATATTATAATGATTTCAGCTGTACATGATATGGGAAGTATTAAAAAAGCATTACAATATGGCGTAGTAGATTATTTAATTAAACCATTTACATTTGAACGATTTAAAGAGGCATTAACTATATATCGAGAAAAACTTACTTTTATGAAAGAACAACAAAAAATTAGTCAATCGGAATTAGATTCGTTAATTTTACAAAAAGAAAAAAGGGCGCCTACTGTCACGAAAGAGCTTCCGAAAGGGTTAACGAAGCAAACATTGCAATTAATTTGGCAGAAGATCGAGTCGTTGAATGGAAGGGTGTTTACAACAGATGAAATGGCACAATTAGTTGGAATTTCAAGAGTTTCTATTCGAAAATATGTAATGTTTTTGACTGACATTGGGGTGTTAGAAAACGAAATGATGTACCAACATGTGGGAAGACCTGTAAGTAAATTAAGATGTGTTGATCAAAAGAAAATAGAGTTTTACGTATAAGCGACTTAGTATAAGTCGCTTATACTTTTTTTAATTACAAAATCAATTACAAAACTTACAAAAACTATTTTTACTATTGAAAGCGTTTTAATATTGTTATTAAGAAAACGAGGGGGTGCCATATGGGAATTCAAAAGAATGTGGAAGCGGTATCATTTTCTGAAGGAAATGAAGTACAAAGAGAATCTTTCGCTTCTAAAATTATGAATGTAAAAATCGGTGTTATACCTTTACCGTTATATGTAGTATTGGCTGCTATTATTTATGGGGCATCTGTATATAATAAATTGCCAGCAGATATGATTGGTGGATTTGCAGTTATTATGATCATGGGGATTTTCTTAGGCGATATTGGGATGAGAATTCCAATTTTAAAAAATATCGGCGGTCCAGCAATACTTTCGTTATTTATTCCATCATTACTTGTATTTTTTAACTGGATGAATCCAGCTTCAATGGAAGCTGCGACTATGTTAATGAAAAAATCGAACTTTTTATATTTATATATTTCTTGTTTAGTAGTCGGAAGTATTTTAGGAATGAACCGTAAAGTGTTAGTACAAGGTTTCGTTCGCATGTTTATTCCTTTAGTAGTAGGGACGTTAGCTTCTGTAGCAGTAGGGTTATTGGTCGGTTCATTATTTGGATTTGAAATGAAGCACACATTCTTCTTTATCATCGTACCAATTGTGAGTGGTGGTATCGGGGAAGGGATTTTACCATTGTCGCTAGCTTATAGTGATATTTTAAATGAATCGTCAGCAACGTTTGTATCACAGCTTATTCCAGCAGCTATTATTGGAAATATGTTCGCAATTGTAAGTGCAGGGTATATGAAGCGTTTAGGTGAGAAGAAACCGGAGCTTAGTGGTAACGGTGTATTAGTGAAAACAGACAATCAAGCAGAATTATTAAAAGAACAAAATACAGAGAAGCCAATTGACTTCTCATTAATGGGAGCAGGTTTATTAATTGCGTGTACGTTCTTCATCTTCGGAGGATTTGCTTCTAAGTTCATCGGTATTCCTGGGGCAATCATTATGATTTTCTCAGCAGCACTTGTGAAATACTTTAAATTAATGCCAGCAAAAATGGAGCAAGGAGCATTCCATTTATATAAATTTATTTCGAAGAATTTAACTTGGCCTTTAATGGTTGGATTAGGATTGCTATATATTCCGTTAAAAGACGTAGCAGCAGTTCTTTCAGTAGGATATGTTGTTGTGTGCGCATCGGTTGTTCTTACAATGGTAGCATCAGGTTTTCTTGTAGGGAAAGTGATGAAAATGTATCCAGTTGAATCGGCGATTGTAACTGGATGTCATAGCGGTTTAGGCGGAACTGGAGATGTTGCTATTTTATCGGCTTCAAATCGTATGGAATTAATGCCGTTCGCGCAAATTTCAACTCGTTTAGGCGGGGCGGCAATGGTTGTAACGGCGACAATATTATTAAAAATGTTTTCATGATCAAACAAGCTAGCTATATTCATATAGCTAGCTTGTCAAATTAAGGGGAGATTATAAGTATGTTAGAAAATCAAATTAATGAAAGATCATTGTTATTGCATAAAGAATTAGTAGGGAAAATTGAAATTACAAGTAAAGTGGAGGTAAATTCAGCGGATGATTTAAGCCTGACGTATACACCAGGTGTAGCGGAGTCGTGTAAAGCAATTGCGGCAGATGAAGAAACAGTGTATGACTATACAGCACGTGGCAATATGGTGGCAGTTGTTTCAGATGGAACAGCGGTACTCGGTTTAGGAAACATTGGACCGAAAGCGGCTATGCCTGTTATGGAAGGAAAAAGTATTTTGTTTAAGAAGTTTGCGAATGTAGATGCTTTCCCATTATGTTTAGGCACAACGGATGTAGATGAAATCGTTACCCTTGTAAAAAATTTAGAGCCTACATTTGCAGGGATTAATTTAGAAGATATTGCAGCACCGCGTTGTTTTGAAATTGAAAAACGATTAAAAGAAGAAACGAATATTCCTGTATTCCATGATGATCAACATGGAACAGCTATTGTCGTTTTAGCAGCTGTTATTAATGCATTAAAAGTTGTTAGCAAACAAATGGATAATGTGAAAATCGTTATTAACGGTGCGGGTTCGGCAGGAATTGCAATTGGAAAATTATTATTAAAGGCTGGTGCAAAGCACATTACGTTAGTTAGCCTAGAAGGTATTGTTTGTGAAGGTGAAACATGGATGAACGAAGCACAAATTGAAGTTTCAAAAAAGACAAATCGTGAACATGTGCGTGGAACGTTAAAAGAAGCGATTCAACAAGCTGATATTTTTATTGGCGTATCTGCTCCTAACGTATTAACGAAAGAACTTGTACAGACGATGAATGAGAAAGCAATTGTGTTTGCAATGGCGAATCCAATTCCAGAAATCTTCCCTGAGGATGCATTAGAGGCTGGTGCAGCTGTAGTAGGAACTGGGCGCTCGGATTATGCGAATCAAGTAAATAATGTATTGGCGTTTCCCGGAATATTCCGCGGTGCGTTAGATGTGCGCGCAACTGATATTACAGAAGAGATGAAATTAGCGGCAGCATATGGGATCGCTAACATCATTACTGATGAAGAACGTAATGCGAATTATGTAATCCCGAATCCATTAGATAAAAGAGTTGTTCCAAGTGTTGCAGAAGCAGTAGCGAAAGCAGCTATTGATTCAGGCGTGGCACAAATTACGAAAATACCACGTTATTAATAGCGAAAAGCAGTGCCTAAAAGGCACTGCTTTTTTGAGATAAGAAATCAAAATAATGAAGAAGTGTAGAATTATTTATGTTTCTTCACTATTTATTTAATTCCATTGCAACTTGTTTACCATTCACTAAAACCTCAGTTACTGCTACGATTACTTCTATCATTTTTTTCATCTCTCCTCGTTTCATTTCTTACTTTAAGTATAAGAGAAGAGAGATAATTCAACTATCGAAGTACATGACGTAGAAATTACATTATTGTAAGAAAGTGGTTTATTTTTGTCACTTTACTCAGCAGTGATTACAAACTGATCATAATATTTTTCATTCACATATATATTTAATAACCATAATCCAGATGAAGGTAGTGACATAGTGAGAGGGAGTTCGTTTGCAGTAGAATCGATTGTATTTGAAGTGGTCCAAGTTTGTTTGGAAGTTTCTTTTTGAAAGAGTACTGGTGTCGGAGTTACAGATCCTTGTTTTAGCGCAATAATAGACAATTTTCCAGTTGGTATTTCAGAATCTAGAAAGTACCACATTATTTCATTTTGTTCATTCGCGATAATAGGACTATCAGCCATTGCGATTTTTCCTTCGATGCCTTTTAAAGGTATTTTTCCGTCTATGAATGAGGGGGCTTCTTCCCAATTTACATCTTTTAAAACACTAAGATGAAAGAAGGAAGGTGCGTTCACTTGATTGGATGACGTTGCGACAGCTTCAGTTTTAGATGCTTTTGAATCAGGTTGTGCTGGTGTGCATCCAGTGATGAGGAAGGAGAGAAGTAGCATAGTTCCGATTTTTTTCATGGTGCCACACTCCTAGTTTTTATTGTTAGTGTAATTGTATTTGCTAGAAGGCGGGACAATTCCTTTAAAGTATAAAAAGAGGTCGTAAGTTTTGTACGACCTCTTTTGACATTTTTTATCCCGTAAAAGCCCGATTGGTGTAGGTTAATAATTAGTGGGAGATAGTCCCCACTAATTAAAGTTTCATTTTATATTTGTTCCGTTGTATAGGTTGGTTCGGTTTCTTTTTGAGGCATCGTCAAAAAAATAACGGACAGAACGATACATACGCCGCCTAATAATTGATATGTTCCAAAAGATTCATTTAGCCAAGTGATTGAAACGATGGCAGCTACAAGGGGTTCAATGCTAGATAAAATGCTTGTTTCTGTTGCTGCTAAATATTTAAGACTACCGATATATAGAAGGAAAGAAAGGGTACCACTAATAATGATAAGAATAAGCATAGAAAAAGTTTTTAGTGTAAGGGTTTGTGAAAAGTGACTCCACCCGAATGAACGATTATAAATAAGTAGTGCAATTCCTCCGATTAACATCCCCCAACCAATTACTACAGTTGTCCCGCATTCTTTAATGAGAGAAGCCGGATGAAGGGTATAAAATGCAAATCCAATTGCTGTTAATAGTCCAAAAATAATAGCTTCTTTAGATAAAACAACATTTTCAATTGAGCCATTTGTAATAATAAAGTATGTTCCTATTAGCGCGGCTATAATTGCGAATAGTTGCATGGAAGCAGGGAATTTTCTTTGTTCAAATGCAACATACATGGTTATAAGAACAGGACCTAGAAATTGAAATAGTGTTGCTGTGACCGCGTTACTAATATGAACTGTTTCGATAAAGGCGTATTGCGCACCAAGCATGCCGAGAATAGAAAAAATAATAAGTTGTATAGAATATCTAGGGTGTTTCCAAATTTGAAATATGTTTTGTTTCTTTATAAGTAAGAAAGACAAAATAAATATTCCTGCAAGCAACAATCGAATTGTTAAAAAATCAATTGAGGATACATTAGTATGTTGAAATAGCCACTGAATCATTGGACCAGATAATCCCCATAATGTAGCCCCTGTAATAATCATAATGAGTCCGATACGTCTACCATTGTTCATTATCATGTTTCTCCTCTCCAGTATTTGATTTTTTATGTGTGACATGATAAAAGGAATTATATATAACTTCTGGTACTATAAAAAGTATCAGATTTTAGTTTTATTAAGGGGTCAGATATTATGTTAGAATTAACGCCTAATTTAAATATGAATAGTAAAAAGGCATTGTATGTGCAATTGTATGAGTATGTAAAAAAAGAGATTAAAGATGGATCGATTGTCCCTTTTACGAAATTACCGGCTAAGCGAAAGTTAGCGATACATTTACAAGTAAGTAAAAATACAGTAGAGGCAGCGTACGAACAATTACTTGCAGAAGGTTATATTGAGTCGATATCGAGAAAAGGTTATTTTGTATGCAAGATTGAGCAAATGGTTCATGTAGAGGATAGCGGAGATAGAATAGAAGAAGTACCGTTTCAGGAGAAGAGTTATAAATTTGATTTTACACAAACAGGAATTGATACAAATGCTTTTCCATTCAATATGTATCGGAAAATTGTAAATGAAGTATGGCAGCCGCATAATAACGAACTTCTCTTTCTAGGACACCCTCAAGGAGAAGCAAGCTTAAGAGAAGAGATTGCGAATTATTTGTATGAATCTAGAGGTGTGCGTTGTTCAGCTAGTCAAATTGTATTAGGAGCGGGAACACAAATATTAGTGAAACTATTGTTTCAATTGTTAAAGGGAAGCAATTATGCAGTTGAAAACCCAGGGTATCATAGGAAGATGGTTGTTTTTGAACAGGGAGAAGCAAGAGTCCAAATGTTATCTTTAGATAGAGATGGAATTTGTATTGCAGATTTAGAAAATAGCAATGCGAATGTTGTATTTGTTACACCTTCCCATCAGTTTCCATATGGAATGATTATGCCTATTACGAGAAGGGTGCAGCTTTTACAATGGGCGAAGAAAGAAGAGAGCAGGTATATTATTGAAGATGATTATGATAGTGAATTTCGCTATTCTGGAAAGCCTATACCGGCGCTGCAAGGGTTAGATACAGAGGGGAAAGTTATTTATATGGGGACGCTATCTAAAGCATTATTACCATCGCTACGGATGAGCTATATGGTGTTGCCGAAGAAATTAATTAAAAAGTATCAACAGCAATATTTATTTTATACACAAAGTGTTTCAAGAATGGACCAAGAAGTGATTAGAAGATTTTTAAATGAAGGCTATTGGGAAAAACATATTCATAAAATGCGTGTCGTCTACCGAAAGAAGAGAGATCGACTTGTTTTTGAAATAGAGAAGTATTTCTCTAATCGTGTTGAAGTGATAGGAGAAGATTCGGGATTACACATTTTATTAAAAGTGCATAATGGAATGCGGGAAGAAGAATTAATTCAAGAAGCTGCGAAACATAGTATCAAAATATATCCTGTGTCTACGTACTATAAAGACGATACTGCACCTGAAAATGTAGTTTTACTTGGGTTTGCGATATTATCAGAGGAAGAAATTGCGAAAGCGATTCAATTATTACACACGGCATGGTTTACAAGAAAGTAAAAAACATCCTCCAAACATGAGGATGTTTTTTATTATTTATTTTCATCTAAGAATAAGACCATATGCTCTTCGTCCCAATATTGTCCGTTATATTTTAATGAACGTTCTTGTACACCGAATGTTTTAAAACCTAATGATTCATAAAGTTTTTTCGCTCCATCGTTGCCAACAACAACATCAAGCATAACTTGTTCTACTTCTAAAGATTTAGCAAGCTCAAGACATTCTTTAATAAGTGCTTTTCCTGCTCCAAGTCCGCGCGCTTTGGGAGATACATATACAGAACCGATTTTAGCTTTATGTTCTTGTTTTACATATGGTTTCGTTTCCAGTGTTGCAACCCCGATTAATTTTCCATCTTTAAATGCACCTAGCGTATAGTTTTCATCTTGTGCTAATTTTTGTGCTTTATATTCAATCGCACACTCTTTATTAATAATATCTTCATAAGAAGAGCTGAATGCTTCAGGGTTTTGCTTTAATCCTTCTACGCGAAGTTCTAAGTAAATTTCTGCTTCGTCTTTTGTTAATACATGGATATCCAATTATATCACCCTCCAAATCTTTGCAAATGTACCTTTATTTTATATTGAAATAAGAATAATTTCAAAAGCTTAGCTTATATCAGCTGTTTTTATGAACAAAATAACACCAGTAGTGTTTACTACTACTGGTGTTTTCACACGCATATTACTCAAAAGGTAGTTCAATTATAAAGTTTGTTCCTGCTCCTAATTGGCTTGTTACTAGAATAGAACCGTTATGCAATTCTACAATTTCCTTTGCAACAGCTAGCCCGATACCTTTTCCGCCTGTAGCTCGTGTTCTAGATTTATCGACACGATAAAAGCGGTCAAAAATATGCGGGATATCTTCTTCAGGAATACCTTCACCTTCATCTTGTACACTTATTGTAAAAGAATCTGTTTTCATGAGTACACGTATCGTAATAGATGTGTTTTCTGGCGAATGTTGATAAGCGTTGTGTAATAAATTTAACATAACTTGTTCCATACGTCTTTCGTCTATGCAAACTTCTAAATCATCTTTGCAATATACATGAAGCTGCATTTGCTTATTTGTTAATGTTGTTTTTGTTTTTTCTACCATTCGTTCTAAAAATGGCTGAAGAAGTACTTTTTGTTTTTTTATAACAAATTGGTGTTGTTCTAATTGTACAAGCATAAATAAATCTTGGACGAGATTGGTTACACTATCCGTTTCATCCTCAATGATTTGTAAGTATTCTTCTCGCTCCTCTTTTGTTAAAGAGTCTCTCTTTGCTACCTTTGCATAACCTTTCATATAGGTCAATGGAGTTAATAGTTCATGAGCGACACTAGCGAGAAATTCATTGCGCTCTTTTTTCATATACGTAAGTTCACTCGATAAATCTTCAATTGTTTTTGCTAAACTACCGAGTTCATCATTTCGTTTAATACCTAATTGAATTGGCTTGTTTAATTTTGACATTTTTTCTGTCGCTCTTTTCATTTTTACAAGTGGTTCTGTAATAACGCGTGAAAAAACAAAGACAGAAATTGTTGTTAAAATAATTGTTAAAACGCTAATGATAAGAAATTGGTTCATGAGTTTAAGTAACATATTTTCTAGGAAAGATGTTTTTAATAACATATATAGCTTTCCTTGAAACTTTGTTGTGTTAAGTGGACTTACTGTTGTGATGAACTTTGATTTTTTCCAGTTCCTTTCAACGACCAACCCGCCGTCTGGGACAGTTTCTGTTTTACAAGTAAGTTGTTTTTGCATATCTTTTGTTACGGGTTCTGAGGTGGAAATAATTTTGCCGTTATGGTCAGTAATAATGATAGCTATATCGGAGTTAGAAATTGATTCCGATTCAACTAAGTGTGCAGCCTCATTCGTAATATCGAACTCAGGGTACACAGGACGTTTAGGATTTTTATTATGTTCAGCGTGTTTCATTTCTTTATAATATTCATCCCGTCTCTCGCGGCTTTTAATTTTTTTACTATAGCGATTACCTTTCTCTAAAAGAGCATCTGTTTCCTCTACAATACGCATTTTTGAAAGGCTTTTATAAAAAGATACGAAAGCAATTGTTTCAATACATAAAGCTAATATTAAAAAGTATGTCCCAATTTTAAGGGAAAGTTTACTCATTTTTTCACCATACCTTATTCATAATAAAGAGTCAGTGGTATACGATTTCCCACTGACCGAAGTAATTATTCACTTTTCCATTTATATCCGACTTTATAGACCGTTTCTAGGTAATCTTCAATCGGAAATCCTTTTTTGCGTAGTTTATCACGGATATTACGAATGTGTGAGTCAATTGTTCTATATTCGATATCTGTTTCATAGCCCCAAATTTTTTCGATTAAATCATCTCGGCTATAAGCACGGTTTGTATTTTGCAAAAATAGTCCGAGTAACGAAAATTCGATAGGAGTTAGCGAGATTTTTTCATCGTACACTGTGACAGTATGTTTCGTTTTATCCCACTCAATACCATTGAAACTAACAAAGCCATCTTTTTTTGTACGGCGTAATATAGCCTCGATTCGTGCGACTAATACATGCTCATCAAACGGTTTTGTAATATAATCATCTGCGCCCATCGTGAGGCCTTTCACCATATCGTAGTTTTGGTTGCGAGCTGTTAACATAATGATAGGAACGTTGGAAATTTGACGAATTTGATAGCAAGTATCCCATCCATCCATATTTGGCATCATAACATCTAATAAAATAATATCGAATTCTTTTTGTTCGATTAATTTTAGTGCTTCAAGGCCAGAGGTAGCTTTCATACAAAAATAGCCGCGAGGGCTTAAGAACAGATCTAATAATCGCAACATACGTTCTTCATCGTCTACTAATAAAATTTTTACCATAATCTTGTGCACCCCAAACTGTTCATTCTACTTGTATAGTTTACATGAAAATAATAAAAAACTCTTTTTATGTGATTGAATGGAGGGCTGATTTTTTCGCTCAGAGTAATTGACATAAAAAATGCACTAGTTTTGCACAACTATTTTTTATAATAGAAAACGTAGCGACACAAAATACCCTATGTTGCGACATAACGTCATGTCATTTTATTTATAAAATGACAATTCCATTCTATTGTGTATGTGAGATAGAGAGGGTTTTCGTATTCACCTCGCATCGGATAAGAAAAATTTCCTATCTCACACTTTTTTTAAAAGGAGATCATACACATGAATTCAAAAGAAGAAATTTCAAAAAAAGAAAAGCAAGATCGTAATACGGTTGTCATGTGCGTTGCCGTATCTATGGTTATTATTATAAGTTGCGTAAATAAAATTTTGGGGATTTTATAATATAAAAAAAGCTGATTGCTTCTTAAGAAGCAATCAGCTTTTTTCATTGTTAGGGGGAGTGTTCATATAATAAACCAAGGTAAAATTGCTAATCCAGAAGTTACAATTGCTGTAGTAAATATTAAAAGCATAGCTCGTTTGTTTTGTTTCATGTCACATTCTCCTCTACATATCAAGTACATGCGATCAGCGTGGGATGTAGTTCCCCACTGAGTAAAGTTTCACTTTATATTTTTAGTATAATGAATGGAAAGGTTTGGTACGATCGATAAAGGTGACATGAAGATTACATTGTTGTAATGAAAAAAACATCTTTCTTATTAAGAAAGATGTTTTTGGAAAACTCCCCCACTGAGTAAAGTTTCACCTTATATTGAAGTATTAATCATTTAAGAACAGAACCATATGTTCCTCGTCCCAATATTGACCGTTATGTTTTAATGAACGCTCTTGTACGCCGTAAGTTTGGAAACCTAATGACTCATATAATTTTTTTGCTGCATCGTTACCAACTACAACATCGAGCATAAGTTGTTCTACATGTAATTTATCGGCATTTTCAATAATTGCTTTAATTAGAGCTCGTCCTGCTCCAAGGCCACGCGCTTTTGGGGAAACAAAAACGGAGCCAATTTTTGCTTTATGTTCTTGTTTAATGAAAGGCTTTGTTTCTAAAGTAGCGATACCAATTAAATCGTTATCTTTGAAGACCCCTAGAGTATACTTATCCGGATTGCTTAATCGTTTTGCCATAGCAGCTACAGGATCCTCATGTTTAAGAACATCTTCATAAGAAGAGCTAAAAGCTTCCGGGTTCTTCGTTAAACCTTCCATACAAACTTTTAAATATATTTCTGCGTCCTCTGTCGTTAATAAGCGAATTTCCATCGTTGTAACCTCCTTGGTCGATTTTAAATAAAATAAATCCATTACTTTTATAAGAATGTGTATGCGTTTTGTTAGAAGTCTCTTTTAATTTGTAAAAGAATGAAAAGATATATGCTACAATGTTTTGTTTTAATTATGTAATGAAATTATATATTAACTTTATTAACTATTCAAGTGTTTAATATGTTACATTTTTATAACTAAAATAACTCCTCGATTGAGGAGTTATTTTAGTTATTCGATTGATAACCATCAATTCGATGTGGATGTGTGTAAATATTACAAGATTCATTTCTAATAAATCCTACGACTGTAATGCCTAAATCGTGAGCAAGTTGCAATGCTAGTTTTGTTGGGGCAGATTTAGATAGAACAATTTCACATCCGATTTTTGAAACTTTGAGTAAAATTTCGGATGAAATACGTCCGCTAAATGCGATAATTTTTCCTTTAACAGATATATCATTGCGTAAACAATGACCGTATATTTTGTCTACTGCATTATGTCTTCCGATATCCATTCTTGATAGAAGGATATTATTTCGATCACATAGCGCGGTATTGTGAACACCACCAGTTTGGCGAAAGGTAGTGGAAGATTGTTGTAAAGTATTCATTAAGTAAAAACATTCTTCAGGAGTAATTTTTACATGTATATCATGTAAGTCTTTTGCTTTTGCCGCATCGTTTACGAAAATAAAACCTTGTCTACCTTTTCCGCAGCAAGAAGTGATGTATCGTTTATTATATAAAGTTTGATAGAGCGGATTCACTTTTGATGATTTTACATGGACAATTCCGTTATCTTTTTGAACCCATAGTTCTTCAACATCGTTATAGGAAGAAATAATCCCCTCAGAAATTAAAAAACCAATTACCATATCTTCAATATAATTTGGTGTGCATACGACTGTTACATATTCTTCACCATTCAATTTAATAGTAATAGGAGATTCTGTAACAATCTCGTCAAGTTGTTTTGAAAATGTACCAGATTGATAACGTACAATTGTATAAGTCTCTTGCGTAGGCCCCATATTTAATTCCCCTTTTATATGTATTTCTCTCCCACATTTATCATAAAACAATGGGAAAAATAAAAACACCTATTAACAAGAAGATCACAGATTATTTTGGTTATTATTGTATATGTACGATATAATAGAACTGTAGAATAGTGATATTTTCAAGCTTTCGTAGTTATACCTTATAACATCTAGAATCGACTTCATAGGAAAGTATTTGGGTAGAGCGTTTCAAAAATATGTACAGTAATGCGGTTTTGAAAACGGATTCATAATTGTGTTGTACAGTTGGTTGTAAGGAGAGGGGAAACTATGGCAGAACAGACAGTCCGTGTAACCGTCGATGGTAAAGAATTTTCTGCATCAGGTGAAAAGACGATACTACAATTATTTAACGAGAGTAATTTGGAACATCCTCAAATTTGTCATGTACCAGAAGTAGATCCAATTCAAACTTGTGATACGTGTATTGTAGAAGTAAATGGAAAGTTATTGCGTGCTTGTTCAACGAAATTAGAGAACGGTATGCATATCGAAAGACAGTCCCAGCGTGCAAAAGAGGCACAGACTGAGGCAATGGATCGAATATTAGAGAATCACCTACTGTATTGTACCGTTTGTGATAACAATAATGGTAACTGTAAAGTCCATAATACAGTACATATGATGGGAATTGAGGAACAGAAATATCCGTATGAGCCAAAAGTAAGTGCGTGTGAAGTGGATATGTCACATCCATTTTATCGATATGATCCAAATCAATGTATTGCTTGTGGGCAGTGTGTAGAAGTATGTCAAAACTTACAAGTGAATGAAACTATATCGATTGATTGGAGCTTAGACCGTCCACGTGTTATATGGGACAATGGTGTAAGTATAAATGACTCATCTTGTGTAAGTTGTGGACAGTGTGTAACAGTATGTCCATGTAATGCGTTAATGGAAAAAACAATGCTGGGTGAAGCCGGATTCATGACTGGATTGAAACCGGATGTGTTAGATCCAATGATTGATTTTGTAAAGGATGTAGAGCCTGGATATAGTAGTATTTTAGCAGTTTCAGAAGTAGAGGCTGCGATGCGTAAGACGAAAGTGAATAAAACAAAAACAGTTTGTACATTTTGTGGTGTAGGTTGTTCATTTGAAGTATGGACGAAAGACCGCCAAATTTTGAAAGTACAGCCTGTTTCAGATGCGCCGGTTAACGGTATTTCCACATGTGTAAAAGGAAAATTTGGATGGGATTTTGTAAACAGTGAAGATCGTATTACAAAGCCATTAATTCGCCAAGGAGATATGTTTGTTGAAGCTTCATGGGAAGAGGCTCTTGAAGTTGTTGCATCCAATATGCAGCATATTAAATCAGAATATGGAAGTGATGCATTTGGATTTATTTCTTCTTCGAAAGTAACGAATGAAGAAAATTATCTTATGCAAAAACTAGCCCGTCAAATATATGGAACGAATAATGTAGACAACTGTTCCCGTTATTGTCAATCTCCAGCAACAGATGGTTTATTTAAAACTGTCGGTATGGGAGGGGACGCTGGAACAGTGAAGGATATTGCGGAAGCAGGCCTTGTCATTATCGTTGGAGCAAATCCAACAGAAGGACATCCTGTACTTGCAACGCGTGTAAAACGTGCTCATAAATTACATGACCAAAAATTAATTGTGGCGGACCTTCGTAAACATGAAATGGCAGAGCGTGCGGATTTATTCATTCATCCGCGCCAAGGAACTGATTATGTATGGCTCGCTGGTATTACGAAATATATTATTGATCAAGATTGGCACGATAAAAAGTTCATAGCTGAAAATGTGAAGAATTTTGATGAATATAGCAAAATGGTAGAAAAGTATACGCTTGATTATACAGAAGAAATTACGGGGATTTCGAAAGAAAATCTGAAAGAAATGGCTCGTATGGTATATGAAGCAGATGGTACTTGTGTACTTTGGGGAATGGGTGTAACTCAAAATACTGGAGGAAGTACAACTTCAGCAGCAATTTCAAATCTATTGCTTGTTACGGGTAATTATCGTCGTCCTGGTGCAGGAGCATATCCATTACGCGGACATAATAACGTACAAGGCGCTTGTGATATGGCAACATTACCAAACTGGCTTCCAGGTTACCAAGCAGTTTCAGATGATGCGCTCCGTGCGAAATTTGAAAAAGCATACGGTACTACAATTCCGAAAGCACCAGGCTTAAATAATATTGCAATGTTACTTGCGGCAGATGAAGGAAAACTGCGTGGTATGTATGTTATGGGTGAAGAAATGGCTTTAGTAGATTCGAATGCCAACCATGTACAACATATTTTAGCGAATTTAGATTTCCTTGTTGTTCAAGATATGTTCTTATCGAAAACAGCTCGTTTTGCTGATGTTATTTTACCGGCAGCACCAAGCTTAGAAAAAGAGGGAACATTTACGAATACAGAGCGCCGTATTCAAAGATTATATGAAGTATTGAAGCCGCTTGGTGATTCAAAGCCAGACTGGTGGATTTTACAAAAAGTAGCTCGTGCACTTGGCGGGGACTGGAATTATGAAAATCCAAGTGAAATCATGGATGAAATTGCATCGCTTGCACCTTTATATTCTCAGGCAACATACGATCGTTTAGAAGGATGGAATAGTTTATGTTGGGGTAGCCATGATGGCAGCGATACACCACTATTATATGTGGACGGATTTAACTTCCCAGATAAACTAGCTCGTCTATCATTAGATGAATGGGTACCACCAGTTGTAGCGCCAGATGAGTATGATTTACTTTTAAATAATGGTCGTATGTTAGAACATTTCCATGAAGGGAATATGACGAATAAATCGGCTGGTATTTTATCTAAAGTATCTGAAGTGTTCGTTGAAATCTCGCCTGAACTTGCCCTAGAGCGCAATGTGAAAGATGGTGGTCTTGTAGAATTAGCATCACCATTTGGGAAAATTAAAGTACAGGCACTTGTTACAGATCGTGTAACGGGGAAAGAGCTATATTTACCGATGCATGCAACGGTAAATGAAGAGGCAATCAATATTTTAACTGGAACGGCGACAGATCTTTATACGTGTACACCAGCGTACAAACAAACGATGGTAAAGATGCGTGTACTACGTGAAAAAGGGAATCGTCCGTTACCATCTTCAAACCCGAGAGATAAAAAGCGTAATCCGCAAAACGGTGTTGAAATCCAGCAAAAATGGCAAAGAAAACAATACGTATCACTTGTGGACTAGGGGGCGGAGAGAGTGGCGAAAGAAATTACTGTAATTAAAAAGAAAGTTGTAACAGAGGAAGAACAGAAACAGCAAGTAGCAGATGAACTTCTAAATGAGCTATCTAATAATCGTGAAGCAGTAGAAGAAACGATGCAGCTTTTAGCACAGTTGCAGAAGGCTGGTATATTAGATGCGGCAATTAGTTTACTTGCTGCGAAGGAAGATGTTTCAAAAATCGCTGTGGAGCAATTAAATCGTGAACCCGTTAAAAATGCGTTAAATAATATGATGGGGGCAGGAGAAGCGTTATCTTCAGTTGACCCAGAAATAACGAAGCAAATTACGTCAAGTTTAGTTACAGGATTGCAATTTGCAACAGATGAATTAAATAGTGGCAAAAAAACAAAAGTGATGGATTTCTTTAAAGTATTAAAAGATCCAGATATCAATAGAGCTATTACATTCGGTTTTAGCTTCTTGAAAGCATTTGGACAAGGGCTAGAGAAAAAATAGAATAAATGAAAAAGTGATGGGAAGTAGCCATCACTTTTTTCATTATATGTATAAGAGTGTTCATGTTAAGCGGAATATATTATTATTAAAAAGATGGATTAGAACTGGAAATATGGAATCCATCTCAAATACCGTTTTAGAATTTGGAGGAATATATGCAACACCGTAAAAAACTATCTATACCAGGAGTAATGAGACATTCCTTTCAAACAGTTAAATTTGCTTTTTGGAATGTATTAACTTTTCAACTTGCTTATAAATTATTAGCAGCGATTGTGTTTGTTCCGCTATTTGGAATTATTTTTAATAAGTTATTGTATTTTGGTGGTTATGCAAATGCGACAAATGATGAATTATTAGCGTTTTTAAAGACGCCTTATGGCATCTTAGCAATCGTAATTTTATCATTGTTAGCACTGTTTCTTATCTTTACGGAATTTGCGGTGCTTATTATTATTTCGTATTTCGCTCATAAAAGACAGAAGGTGAAATTACGTCCGATTTTATATAAAACGGTAACGTATTTACCTACTCTTTTCACATATTGCTTACCAGGATTTATTTTATATGCTGTCGTATTGTTGCCTCTTTTAAATATGGGATATGAAACGGCATTAATCCCGCAAATTCAAATTCCTAACTTTATTACAGGAGAACTGTTTAAGACAACGATGGGGCAAGTTGGTTATTACACGTTCTTTGCTGTAGTCGCGTATTTGAATCTTCGATGGATTTTCGTTCTACCTATTGTTGTTTTAGAGCAAAAATCATTTCGCGTGGCAGCACGTAAAAGTGCAAATTTAGTAAAGGAAAGCTTTTTTAAAGTACTACTCTTTTTAGTAGGATTTTTTATTTCAATTGGAATTGTATATGTCGTATTTTTGGGAATATATTTATTGTGCCTATGGGGTGTTTATGAATTTACAAACCCGAAAGGAACATTTGCATTATTAGCTGAATCAACGATTTCTGTATTTTTAACGAGCACATTGTATTTATTCAGCTTTATCGTGACGCCATTTTATATTATGGCGATTACGCGATTATACTTACAAAAGGTACCGGTTGAAGATGTTTTATTAGAAGAAGGATTAGATTATTCGAAAACGAAAGCAGATAAATGTTTCTTCCAAAAACATCGTTGGAAATTCATTGGCGTATACATTGTAGGGATTATTACTGCGGGAATGGTCGTTGCCTTCATTGTAACGTTTATTTCAAATTCGTATAAAGAACCGATTATTATGGCGCACCGCGGGTATATATCAAAAGGTGTAGAAAATACGAAAGAAGCTGTGCAAGGTGCTATTGATGCAAAAGCAGACTACGCTGAAATAGATGTATTACAAACGAAAGACGGTGAACTAGCGGTTATACATGATTTGAAGCTGAAACGTCTCGCAAATGCAAATGTGCATGTGTCAGATTTAACGATGGCTGAGTTAAGGCAGCTTACCCTTAGTCAAGATGGACTTTCAGGACAAATAAGTACACTTGATGAAATCATTAAGCTAGCAAATGGCAAAATCAAACTTAATATAGAAGTGAAGCTTCATGGGGGCGAAAAAGACTTTGTAAACAAAGTCTTAAAAACGATTAAAGATAATGAATTTGAGAAGCAATGTGTAATTCAAACGTTACACTATCCGCTTATTAAAGAGTTTAAGCGTGCAAATCCAGATATAAAAGTAGGGTATATATTGTATGCAAGTAGAGCTAACTTAAAGAATGTGAAGGCTGACTTTTACGTAGCAGAAGAATATATGTTAAATAAGAAATTAGTAAAAGAAGCAAGGAAGTTAAACAAACCAATTTACGTATGGACAGTAAATGATATGGAAAATTTAAAGGCATATTATAAGTTAAACGTAGATGGTATCATAACTGATTACCCTGAAGATGCACGTGAAACAATTAAGATGTTAAAAGAGCAAGAAGCGGAAGAAAGTGATCTGTTTGATAAAATTACTGAAACGACAGATGATTTGTTTTTAAAATTATTTATAAGTTACCCAGCTGCTAGCTAAATGCTAGCAGCTGTTTTTTTGTGAAAAGAATATATCTCTAAAGTATTAAGTAAAGTAATAACTGTATATGTATACGTTATCGCTTAGTTTTTTACATTGTTACATTATTGTCAAATAATAAATGATTACTGTTTATTTTGAAGAAGTATAATAAAAATTGAGTGAAAGATAATGGAATGTCACGAAACCCCTAATAGAATCAATGTTTTATATATTTACACTATTCTAAATATATAAACTTTAGAAAAATGATATGTTAGCGTTTTCATAACTTTTAAGTTATGCTAGAATAAGGACATAAGTTATTAATTATTACAAAAAGAAAAAAGAATCTCTTTTTTCTGTTAATTATAAGGGGGCATTTCATTATGCGTATTGGGGTACCAGCAGAAATTAAAAACAACGAAAACCGTGTGGCAATGACACCAGCAGGTGTTGTACATTTAATTCGTAACAATCACGAAGTATTCATTCAAAAGGGTGCAGGTTTAGGATCTGGTTTCACAGACGCTCAATATGTTGAAGCGGGAGCAAAAATTGTTGATACAGCTGAAGAAGCTTGGAACATGGAAATGGTTATGAAAGTTAAAGAACCAATTGAAAGCGAATACAAACACTTCAGTGAAGGCTTAATCTTATTCACATACTTACACTTAGCTCCAGAGCCAGAATTAACAAAAGCGTTAATTGAGAAGAAAGTTGTTGCGATTGCATATGAAACAGTACAATTAGAAAACCGTTCTCTACCATTACTTGCACCTATGAGTGAAGTAGCTGGTCGTATGGCTGCACAAATTGGTGCGCAATTCCTTGAGAAAAACAAAGGCGGTAAAGGTATCTTACTTGCAGGTGTTCCAGGAGTTAAACGTGGTAAAGTAACAATCATCGGTGGTGGACAAGCTGGTACAAATGCTGCTAAAATTGCAGTTGGACTAGGTGCGGATGTAACAATCATCGACTTAAGCGCAGAACGTCTTCGTCAATTAGATGACATTTTCGGAAACCAAGTAAAAACTTTAATGTCTAATCCTTACAATATTGCAGAAGCTGTAAAAGAGTCTGATCTTGTAATCGGTGCAGTATTAATCCCAGGTGCAAAAGCTCCAAAACTTGTAACAGAAGAAATGATTAAATCAATGGAACCAGGTTCTGTTGTTGTAGATATCGCGATTGACCAAGGTGGTATTTTCGAAACAACTGACCGTATTACAACTCATGATAACCCAACTTACGAAAAACACGGCGTTGTTCATTATGCAGTTGCAAACATGCCAGGTGCGGTTCCACGTACATCAACTCTTGCATTAACAAACGTAACAGTACCATATGCAGTACAAATTGCTAACAAAGGCTACAAAGAAGCTTGCCTAGGCAACTCTGCATTACTAAAAGGTATTAACACATTAGATGGCTATGTAACATTTGAAGCAGTTGCAGAAGCTCACGGTGTAGAGTACAAAGGTGCTAAAGAATTATTAGAAGCAGAAACAGTATCTTGCTAATAGAAGCATTATACAAAACAAAATCGAACAATATATAATACAACATGATAAGAGCTAAGAGATAATACCTCTTAGCTCTTCTTAGTAAAAGGGGGCATACATCGTGGCCAACCTATTTAAAAAGAAATCCGTTACGCAATTGTTAGGGGAAAGTAAAAGTAAAACTTTGACGAAAACGCTAGGGGCATTTGACCTAACAATGCTAGGGATTGGTGCGATAATTGGTACAGGAGTTCTAGTATTAACTGGATTAGTAGCAGCAAGAGATGCTGGTCCAGCAGTTATTTTTTCATTTATGATTGCAGCAATTGTTTGTGGATTTGCAGCATTATGTTATGCAGAAGTTGCATCTACACTTCCTGTTTCAGGTAGTGTGTACACATATTCGTATGCAACAATTGGTGAGTTTGTTGCTCATTTAATGGGATGGACATTACTATCCGTATATGTCGTAACGACTGCCGCAGTAGCTGGCGGATGGACTGGTTATTTCAATAATTTAGTGAGTGGACTGGGACTTGAAATTCCGAAAGCGTTGCTAACAATTCCAGCGCAAGGTGGTATGGTAAACTTACCAGCAGTTATCGTTACGTTAGTGATAACTTGGTTATTATCACGAGGTACGAAAGAAAGTAAGCGTGTGAATAACATAATGGTATTAATTAAAATTGGTATTGTTGTTTTATTCATTGCAGTTGGTGTATTCTACGTGAAACCAGAAAACTGGATACCATTTGCACCTTACGGTTTAAGTGGAGTGTTCGCAGGGGGAGCAGCAGTATTCTTTGCTTTCTTAGGATTTGATGCATTAGCAACTTCTGCTGAAGAAGTAAAAAATCCGCAACGTGATCTACCAATTGGTATTATTGCTTCGTTAGTTATTTGTACAATCATTTATGTTGTAGTTTGTCTCGTTATGACGGGTATGGTTTCTTATAAAGAGCTAGATGTACCGGAAGCGATGGCATATGTGTTAGAGGTTGTAGGACAAGATAAAGTGGCTGGTGTAATTGCTATTGGAGCTGTAATCGGTATTATGGCTGTAATTTTCGCTTACATTTATGCGACAACACGTGTATTCTTCGCAATGAGTCGTGACGGTTTATTACCAAAATCTTTTGCGAAAATTAACAAGAAGACTGAAGCGCCAACATTTTCAGTTTGGTTAACAGGAATTGGTAGTGCTTTAATTGCTGGATTTATCGATTTAAAAGAATTGTCGAATTTAGCGAATATTGGAGCGTTATTAACATTCGCCATGGTTGGTGTAACTGTTATCATTCTTCGTAAAACGCATCCGAAATTACAACGTGGATTTATGGTACCACTTGTACCGATCTTACCGATTATTTCAATTGCATGTTGTCTATTCTTAATGGTAAATTTACCGTTAACAACATGGATATACTTTGGTATTTGGTTAGCGATTGGAGTAGTTGTATACTTTGTTTATTCGAAAAAACATAGTCATTTAAAAGACGATGGAAGTTCGCAGGATAATTTAGAACAAGCTAATTAAAGGGATATAAACACAGTAAGCCTTGTGCGTCTAGGGAGCGCGCAAGGCTTTTTCTTTTTTTGAAATAAAGGGAACATATATTACTTTGTTGAATTTTTATGTCGGAATATGAAAAAAGGGTGTGAGAAAAATGGAAGAAATAAAAGTTGTTGTTGGAGCAGAGGATTATAATAATAACCCTGGTTGGTTACATACGAATGAAGAAGAATTAAATTTATTACGGAGAGAAACTTGGCTTGATAAGTTTCAATCTAATTCTTTATCAGTCATTTTGGCAGAGCATGTATGGGAGCATTTATCATATGAAGAAGGAATTGAAGCTGCAAAAATTTGTTATGAGTTTTTAATGGAGAATGGATATATTCGTTGTGCAGTACCAGATGCATTTTTTCCAGATGAAGAATATCAGCAAGGGGTACAAGTGGGGGGACCTGGTCCATTAGATCATCCTGCAGCAAGCCATAAAATTGTTCATAACTATAAAACAATCACGTCCATGTTTGAATCAGCAGGTTTTCAAGTGAGGCTCTTAGAATACTGTGATGAGAATGGTAAGTTTCACTATAATGATTGGAATGAGAAAGATGGATTTATTTATCGTTCGAAACGTTTTGACCATAGAAATCGGGATAATCAGTTAGGATTTGTTTCTTTAATTGTGGATGCGGTGAAAAATGAAAAGTAAGTAAAAAAGGGTGTGCGAATTGTACATCCTTTTTTGTATGAGAATATAGAGGATGCGGAAAATATGTATATGCCTTACTAAAATGTGAACGAAATGTTCATAAAAAAAATTCAGATTTCATTGACACATATGAGTAGGCGCTCATATAATAAGAGTATAAGATATATGAATGATTGTTCATATGTTCAATTAAAGAGGTGAGCTATAATGGCTGGAAATAAAGTAGAAACACCACAAGAGACATGTTCTCAAACGATAATTCATGAAGAAGTTGTTGAGCAAGTAAAACAAACAATTCCAACTGATGAAAGTTTAAGTAAAGTAGCAGAACTATTTAAAGTATTAGGTGACCGTACACGTACGAGAATATTACATGCGCTATTTGAAGCTGAAATGTGCGTTTGTGATTTAGCTTATTTATTAGGAATGACACAATCATCTATTTCGCATCAGCTTCGTGTGTTAAAGCAAGCGAAACTTGTGAAGAATCGTAAAGAAGGAAAGGTTGTTTATTATTCGTTAGCTGACCAGCACGTAATTCATATCTTCGAGCAAGCGTTTGAACACGTAAACGAAGAAGAATAAAAAGAACGCGAGGAGGGAGAACGATGGCTGAAGCGTTAGTGAAAAAGAAACTGATGTTAGAAGGTTTAGATTGTGCGAATTGTGCAATGAAAATTGAAAAAGGTGTTGGGAATATAGAAGGAGTAAATTCTTGCTCTGTAAACTTCGCAACAAAGACAATGATCTTAGAAACAGCACAAAATAAAGAAAACGAAGTTGTTACGGAAGCAAAACAACTCGTTACAAAATTAGAACCGCATATTAAAGTGCAAGAAGAACAAAAAAATAAAATTGCTAAAGAAGTATTTATATTAGAAGGTTTAGATTGCGCGAACTGTGCAATGAAAATTGAAAATAAAGTGAAGGAAATGCCAGCTGTCTCAGAAGCAACTGTTGATTTCGTATCGAAGAAACTACGAGTAGAAGTTGCGAATAAAAGAGAACTAGAAGCAACTGTAGCAAATATAACAAATGTCGTTCAAAAGTTAGAGCCAGATGTGAAAGTTGTTCGTGAAGAGAAGAACGGTCATGACCACGGACATAGTCACGATCATGGTGAAGCAAACGTGAAAAAGATGGTAGGGAGATTAGTGGTCGGCGGAATTTTGACAGCAATTGCTGCATTAGCGAGCTTACCACAAATGGTAACAATTCCGTTATTCGTCCTTGCTTATTTATTAATAGGTGGAGATATCGTTTGGAGAGCGGTAAGAAACATAACTCGCGGCCAAGTATTTGATGAAAACTTCTTAATGGCAATTGCAACTGTAGGAGCCTTTGCAATTCAGCAATATTCAGAAGCCGTAGCAGTAATGCTATTTTATCAAGTAGGAGAACTATTCCAAAGCATTGCGGTAAACCGCTCTCGAAAATCAATTACTTCATTAATGGATATTCGTCCTGATTATGCGAATGTAAAGGTTGGAAATGAAACGAAACAAGTATCACCGGAAGATGTACAAATCGGCGATTATATTATCGTAAAACCGGGTGAGAAAGTACCATTAGACGGAAAAGTAGTCGAGGGAACATCAATGATGGATACTTCAGCACTTACAGGTGAATCTGTACCGCGTGAAGTAGAAGTTGGTAATGACGTATTAAGTGGTTTTGTAAACCAAAATGGTGTATTAACAATTGAAGTTACAAAAGAATTTGGTGAATCTACTGTATCAAAAATTTTAGATTTAGTTCAAAATGCAAGTAGTAAAAAAGCACCGACAGAAAACTTTATTACGAAGTTTGCGCGTTACTACACTCCAGTTGTAGTTATTACAGCGGCGATCATGGCGTTTATTCCACCGCTTATTTTAGAAGGGGCTACATTCTTTGAGTGGATTTATAGAGCTTTAGTGTTCTTAGTAATCTCTTGTCCATGTGCGTTAGTTGTATCCATTCCTCTTGGATTCTTTGGAGGTATCGGTGGTGCATCTAAAAGTGGTGTGTTAGTAAAAGGTAGTAACTATTTAGAAGCTTTAAATGATGTAAAATATATTGTTTTTGACAAAACAGGAACATTAACAAAAGGTGTTTTCAAAGTTACAAAAATGGAACCGAGCGAAGGTACTACAAGCGAAGAGTTATTAGAGTATGCGGCATTTGCTGAAGTGTATTCTAACCATCCAATTGCCCAATCTATTCGAAAGGCATATGGAAAATCAATTGATGAAAAAATAATCGATGATTATAACGAAATTTCTGGTCACGGTACAGTCGTAAAAGTACAAGGAAAAGAAATTTTTGCAGGTAATGCAAAATTAATGAGAAAAGAAAATATTGAATTTAAACAACCAGAAACAGTAGGTACATTAGTTCACGTTGCTGTAGATGGAAAATATGCAGGTTATATTGTTATTTCTGATGAGGTGAAAGAGGATTCGAAACAAGCGATTCAAAAGTTAAAAGAACTAGGTATTAAAAAGACAGTAATGTTAACTGGTGATGCAAAAACAGTTGGTGAAGCTGTCGGTAAAGAATTAGGCTTAGATGAAGTTCATGCGGAATTACTACCGCAACAAAAAGTAGAAGAGATTGAAAAAATTGATGCAGCGAAGCATGGAAAAGAAAAAATTGCCTTCGTTGGTGACGGTATTAACGATACACCAGTATTAGCCCGTGCAGACGTTGGTATTGCGATGGGTGGTTTAGGATCAGATGCAGCAATTGAAGCGGCAGACATCGTTATTATGACTGATGAGCCTTCAAAAATTGCGACAGCTGTAAAAATTGCAAAACGCACAAGAAGTATAGTGTGGCAAAATATCATCTTTGCTTTAGGTGTAAAAGGGATCGTTCTATTACTTGGTGCCTTTGGTATTGCAACAATGTGGGAAGCTGTTTTCTCAGATGTTGGTGTGACACTACTTGCAGTGTTAAATGCAATGCGTGTATTACGAGTGAAAGATTTATAAAAAAGAGGACGCAACCTGCGTCCTCTTTTTTATTAGTGATTTTGTTGAAATTGATTCAATAAAATAATATCAAATATTATTTTACTTTTAAATAGCATAATATTAAAATTTGCAAATAAAAAACATTCGTCTTATTATTTTAATATATTTTTTACAAATATCCATATAGTATTGAAAAAAACAGAGAAGGAGAAACTTCTCTGTTTACTTTTGTATGTTTTTTTCAACTTGTTCTCGAACTGTTTGAATGTAATTCATTTTATGATCCCAACATTCTTGGCTTAAATCGACAGGATACTCTTCGGGATTTAAAGTTCGCATGTATTCTTCCCAAAATAGAGCGAGACTCTGTTCATTATATTGTTGAATATCTAATATACTTGGTAGTTCATATGTTCTTTCACCGTTAACGAAAATGTCTTTATGGAGTTCACGGGCTTCAAAGTTTGTTACGAATTTACTTATATATGTGTGAACTGGATGGAACATTTTTAAGCGCTCTTCTTTTTCAGGTTCTTCAGAATCTAACGCAATATAATCGCCTTCTGCATGATTGTTAACCCGATTGATAATACGATAAATTCGTTTCAGTCCTGGAGTGGTAATTTTTTCAGGATTAGATGAAATTTTAATCGTATCATTTAATTTTCCGTCAGTATCTTCAATCGCAACAAGTTTGTAAACAGCCCCTAATGCAGGTTGCTCAAAGGACGTAATTAATTTCGTCCCAACGCCCCATACGTCAATTTTTGCTCCTTGAGATTTAAGGTGCATAATTGTGTATTCATCTAAATCGCTAGAAGCGATAATTTTTGTATTTGTAAACCCTGATTCATCTAGTAGTTTTCGTGCCTTTTTCGATAAATAAGCCATATCACCACTATCAAGACGTATACCATAGAAATCAATACGATCCCCAAATTCTTTTGCAATACGAATTGCATTTGGAACACCAGATTTCAATGTGTCATATGTATCAACGAGAAAGACGCACTTTTTATGAGTTTCAGCGTATTTCTTAAATGCGACGTATTCATCGCGATATGCTTGAACGAACGAGTGCGCATGTGTGCCAGCTACAGGGATCCCAAAGCGTTTCCCAGCACGAACATTGCTTGTAGAGGAGAAACCACCAATAAAGGCAGCACGCGTCCCCCAAAGGGCAGCGTCGAACTCGTGGGCACGTCTTGTGCCGAACTCTAAAAGCTCATCATTATTTGCAGCATGTTTCATACGAGCAGCTTTTGTTGCAATTAATGTTTGGTAATTCACAATATTTAAGAGAGCGGTTTCAATAATTTGTGCTTCACCGAGTGGTGCATCAACGCGTAATAAAGGCTCGTTATTAAATACAACTTCACCTTCTTGCATACTACGAATCGTCCCAGTGAATTTCATATTTTGTAAATAATGAAGGAATTCTTCTTCAAATTGTAATTCTGCTAAATAAGCGATATCGCTTTCAGTAAAGCTGAAATTTTCTATGTACTCTACAATTTTCTCAAGGCCAGCAAAAACAGCATAACCGTTCTCGAATGGAAGCTTTCGAAAGTATAAATCAAACACGGAACGGCGATTATGAATACCATCTTTCCAATATGTATAAGCCATGTTGATTTGATATAGGTCTGTATGTAAGGCATAACTATCGTCTTTATAATGAGTCATCGCGAGAACACCTCCATAATTTGGTTATAGTATACCAATTTTTCACCATTCGTAGCAAAGAAGAGATATTGAAGTGAAGTCAAGAGAGAAAAAAATGAAATTATGCATATTTTTTAGAAAATTTATATTTATCAATTTATATTTCTCCGAATTTTATGTATTATTAGAGTAATGGGGTAATGAGAATGGAGGAGGACAATGCAACAAACATTAGAAAAAATAGGCAAACAAGTCTTTTACAAACGGCTTCAGCAAAAAATGACACAAGAAGAATTATGTCAGGGCATTTGTTCTGTCTCATACTTAAGTAAGATTGAAAATGGAAAGATCGAAGCATCAGAAGAAATTCTACAATTGCTCTGCACAAGACTAGAAATTGCCGTGACGGATTTGAGAGATGTAGAAGAAGATGTGAAGGGGAAGCTAGATGAATGGTTAAATGCACTAGTTCATTTAGACAAGCAACAAGTAGAACGTATATATGAAGAGTTGCAAGGTGAAATGAAGCATGTGTTGGATTTTGAAATTATAAATTATTATAAACTGCTGTATACACGTTATTTAATTATGAAAAGGGATATTTCTGCACTCGAAGAAGAATTAGATAAGTTGAAGAAGGTATATAAAAAATATTCTCCATTTCAGAAGTTGTTATATATGTATAGTAGAGGATTATTGTGCTGTTTACAGTATAGATGGAAGGATGGGCTAGATTACTTATTAAAAACAGAAGTAATGGCCAAAGAACAAGGGTATCATGAAACAGGTTTGTATTATAATATAGCGCTTGCATATACTCATTTAGATATTCATCATCTTGCAATTCATTTTGTAAATATGGCATTAGAAGGATTTCGTAGTGAATATAAGTTTAGAAACATAATTAATTGCCAAATCCTTATTGCGGTAAGTTATACAGAAAAAGGTCAGTATGAAGAAGCTTTAAAAATGTATGAGAGTATATTGAGAGAGGCCACATCTTTTGCTGATAAGGATGTACTATTAGCTATTACTTTAAGTAATATGGGAAGTATCTATTATAAAAAAGGCAAATATCAGCAAGCGAAAAAATATTATTTAGATAGTCTACAACTTCAAAAACAAATAGATTTAAACTATTTAGATACAATATACGAAATGGCATTAGTATGCATTAAATTAGAAGAATTGGAAGAGGCAAGGACATTAATTGATAAGGGAATTGATGCAGCAAAACAGGAAGAGAGATTTAATGCAAAATTATATTTGCTTTTAATGCTTAGATATAAATATTTTGAAGAAGCAAAAGATTATAAAGCATTTTTGGAAAATGAGGCTATCCCGTTGTATAAATCTGCAGGAAATAAAATAGAATTAAAGAAAGTATACGTTGAACTAGCAGAACATTTTTCCAGTTTATCGAGATTTGAAGAAAGTAATCGATATTATAGGTTAGTTATTGATTTAATGAATGATAATAAGGAGGAATAAACATGAAAAAGATGGTATTTGGAGTATTGGCGTTTATATTGACTCTTACAGTTGCTGGAGGAATACATCAATATAGCAGTAAACCTGATATTGTTGGTCAACAAGCTAAAACTGTTGAACAAGTTAATTTATAATCTCCACCCTTTCCAATCGGAAAGGGTTTTTTCAATATTTGTTCCTCAAAATTCTACAAAACTTGAGAAAAAAATTATTTGAATTTTTAGTATATTAATAGTGGAAACATAATGCTAATATGAAACTACTCTTTTTCAAAAAAATTTTTATTAGGGGGAAGGTTCATGAAAAAGAAAAGTTTAGCGTTAGTGTTAGCGACAGGAATGGCAGTTACAACGTTTGGAGGGACAGGCTCTGCATTTGCGGATTCTAAAAATGTACTCTCTACGAAGAAGTACAATGAGACAGTACAGTCACCTGAGTTTATTTCTGGTGATCTAACTGGAGCGACTGGTAAGAAAGCAGAATCTGTTGTGTTTGATTACTTAAACGCAGCAAAAGGTGATTACAAGCTAGGGGAAAAGAGTGCGCAAGATTCTTTCAAAGTGAAACAAGTGAAGAAAGATGCTGTAACTGATTCAACAGTAGTACGTATGCAACAAGTTTACGAAGGAGTACCTGTATGGGGTTCTACTCAAGTAGCTCACGTAAGTAAAGACGGTTCTTTAAAAGTATTGTCTGGAACAGTTGCACCTGATTTAGACAAGAAGGAAAAGTTGAAAAATAAAAATAAGATTGAAGGCGCAAAAGCGATTGAAATCGCGCAGCAAGATTTAGGGGGAACACCGAAATATGAGGTAGAACCAAAAGCGGACTTATATGTATATCAAAATGGTGAAGAAACAACATATGCATACGTTGTAAATCTAAACTTCTTAGATCCAAGTCCAGGAAACTACTACTATTTCATTGAGGCAGACAGCGGTAAAGTATTAAATAAATATAATAAATTGGATCATGTAACAAATGAAGATAAATCACCAGTTAAGCAAGAGGCTCCTAAACAGGATGCGAAAGCAGTAGTAAAACCTGTAACAGGAACAAATAAAGTAGGAACTGGTAAAGGTGTATTAGGAGATACGAAATCACTCAATACAACATTATCGGGCTCATCTTACTACTTACAAGATAATACGCGCGGAGCAACGATTTTCACATATGATGCGAAAAATCGTACTACATTGCCAGGAACTTTATGGTTAGATGCAGATAATGTTTTCAATGCAGCGTATGATGCAGCGGCAGTAGATGCTCATTACTATGCAGGTAAAACATATGATTATTATAAAGCTACATTTAATAGAAACTCTATTAATGATGCAGGGGCACCGTTAAAATCAACAGTTCATTACGGAAGTAAGTATAATAATGCATTCTGGAACGGCTCACAAATGGTATACGGAGATGGAGATGGTGTAACATTCACTTCATTATCTGGTGGAATTGACGTAATTGGTCACGAATTAACGCATGCTGTTACGGAAAATAGCTCGGACTTAATTTATCAAAATGAATCAGGAGCGTTAAATGAAGCGATTTCTGATATCTTTGGTACTTTAGTAGAATTCTATGATAACCGTAACCCAGATTGGGAGATTGGTGAAGATATTTACACGCCTGGTAAAGCAGGAGATGCGCTTCGCTCTATGAGTGATCCAGCGAAATATGGTGACCCAGACCATTATTCTAAGCGTTACACTGGTACTAGTGATAACGGTGGGGTTCATACAAACAGTGGTATCATTAACAAACAAGCTTATTTATTAGCAAATGGTGGTACGCATTCGGGTGTAACTGTAACGGGCATTGGTAAAGATAAGTTAGGTGCAATTTATTACCGTGCAAATACACAATATTTCACGCAATCTACTACATTTAGCCAAGCTCGTGCTGGTGCAGTACAAGCTGCAGCGGATTTATATGGTGCTAGCTCTGCAGAAGTAAATGCAGTGAAGCAATCATTTAGTGCTGTTGGTGTAAATTAAGGATTTAAGGGACAGCTATTAATAAAATACTTCAAAAATAAAGAAGGAGCATAGGCTCCTTCTTTATTTTTTTCTCCATTTTTTCCACAAATAGAACAATCCAATGCAACCTGCGATTGTTACAATCCACTTCGCTTCATTTGTTCCGTTCATAACATGATATGCCGAATATACTTCAATCAATAATGCCGGTATTTTACCTATTGTACTGGCAATACTGAAGGAGAGTAATGACATTTTCCCTAGAGCTGCAAATAAAGTCACGATACTTGATGGGATGAAAGGTATCAATCGAAACGATAGAACGAGTAGAAAGGCCTCTCTACCTTGTACATAAAGAAGACGCTCTACCTTTGGGTACTTATTTACTTTATCGTGAGTGAACTTTTGAAGGCCCATGCGGTAAATATAAAACGAGATAATAGCCCCTAAGGCCTCACCTGCGATCGAAATGATTGTGCCATTTGTTACACCGAAGAGCTGTATATTAATGGCGGTTAAAAAAATACTAGGGATAAAACCTAAAAGACTAATGATGATGTTAATTAAGATACTAAGTGGAATTGCGATTGAATAGTATTCTGTTAAGAAATTTTGAATCGTTTCAGCCATTGTTTAAAATCCTTTATCTTTTTTTGCATTACACCATATTTCGTTTGTATAGGCAAGGGTAAATTTACATAATGTAGAAAAACGTTGATAAGAAGGGGTCTTTATACCTTATATAGGTATTGGGTATATAAAAACAGGGGTATTTTAAATTATTTTGAAAAACACTATAAAAACCTTTATATAAAAGAGTTCTATAGTTATATTATCAGTGTTTTCATCTGGGAAATAATCATAAAATATAGGGGGTATATATTATAAAAGTAGAAAAATAGAGGGTTGATGAAATTGCGCGGGTAAATATGGAAAAATAGATGGAAAAAATGAAAACTGATAGATTTTTTCGTTGTGAAATTGACTTTTAGTGAAGTTGCGATAATAATCATGAAAGAGGTGATATGATGAAACGAATAAGTAGTCTTTTCTTGAGTGGTTTATTGGCACTAATGCTGATCTTAAGTGGATGTGCAGGAAAAGAACAAAAAACAGAGAAACAAACAGGGAATCAATCGACATCAGTAGAAAAAATTAGTGATAATATTTTAGATGAAATGGAAGGGCCACCTAAAAATGGTCATACGATTGAAAGACATGTAGGCAAATCAGAAGAAGATTTGAAGAATCGCTTGAAGACAGATAAAGTATCAGCAGCAAGTACATACTATGACAAGGAAACAGCAACGAAAGCTGTAAAAGATAGTTTGAAGCAGCATGATAAGGAAATTCAAGACTGGTTAAAAAATTCTAAAGAGGCTCGTCTCGTACTAAATACAACACATTCATTCCCGGTTGGAAAAACGGTAATAAAGAAAAATATGAGTGTAAAAGACAAGTTGGTAAAAACTGTTACTGTTTTAGCAAGAGATAAGTCAGGAGAATTAGGGTTTAAGATTATTACTTCTTATCCATCTGATAAATAAGAAGGGGGAGTACATTATGTATACGACGTTACAATACTTTCTTAAATCGTACTGTACGTTAAGTGTTCATGAGGATGAAATAGTAAGCGTGATGGAAGAGTTTATTGAACAAGAAGACGAAGAAATTGTTTTGAAATTACGTGATGAATTAATAAATATGAAGAAAAAGAACGCGTGGGAAGAGGCGTGTGTATTAGCTACGAAGCAAGGCAATCGTATGTGGTCTTTAGAAGAAACGAAAGACCATCTTGAAACTTTTTTACTATTACTGCAAAAGAAAAAGGCGTGATATAATCACGCCTTTTTCTTTATGCTATTCGGTGGATATTATCTATTCTTTTGGAGCGCTTTTATATACGCTTTTTGAAATTTGTCCATTTGATATTACTTCCCCGTTTTGTGTTACTTTTTTATACGTAACCGCTGTGATTTTATCACTAGTCCTACTAATTACTTGAGAAGAAACTTCAACATTTTTACCAGTATTTGTACCGAAAATGCGTGTAGTAATACTACCTCCATTTGAAAATGCTTGAATATAAATATGATTGCCCGTATTATTTTTAAATTTTAAATCTGGACCATAATCTGCTACTGCTGCATCTTGCCCAAGTGGTAAATAATTTACTGGCATAGAATGATTGCTTCGAGAAACAATGCCTAAATCTGCCCTTAAAGCTGCACTGTATAATGTACTACTGACTTGGCAAACTCCTCCGCCTGCACTTTGTATTACTTTACCTTGTGAATATACTGCTGCAGATTTATAACCATGTGCAGCATCAGTTACGCCAACGCGACCGTTAAAACTAAATGTTTCATCAGGTGCGACAATAACCCCACTTAAAGTATTAGCTGACTTATTTACGTTAAATGATTGATTTCCGTTACGGCCAGCCATTGGAGTAGAATATTCAGCAATGACTTCTTTAATACCCATTTTCTGTATGTCTTCTGTAGAACGTTCTGGTTTTATGAATGTAACTGGTAATGTAACATCTGATTTACCAGTAGTAATAGCTTCATTTGTTAAACCGCTTAGTTTCCCTTTATCAATTTTTTCTCCGTTTTGGCTTTGACTAACATTTACTGTTGAGCCTTCAATACTTAATTCTGCGTTAACAGGATTTTTTAATGTTTCATTATATTTATCTTTTATAAAGGTTTCATAAGCTGTTGCATTTAATTGTGGTGTTAATTTATAGTCACGTTTTAATTCACCGTTTTCAGCTTGCTTACGCATTTTGTAACGATTCATTACGTTTCCTTCTTGTTCTTTAAAGATTTTGTTAATAATATCTTTCTCTTTATAATTTATCCCTAAATCTTTCCATATGTAAGTTTGTTTATCGTTTTGGAATATGTAGGTAAGGGATTTTTGATCTAATTCAGCTACCTTTTGATTAATAATTGCTTGAATATCTTTCTTATTTTTTCCGTCGAGAGAAATACCTTCAAATGTAGTATTTGGTAATGCAGTAGTATCTAATTGATTATTTAATTTGGATACATATTGATATCCTCCAACACCGCCTACACAAAGTAATATGCCCCCAGCAATTGCAGAACCAATCAGTATTTTACTTAGCTTCATTTATTTCCCCCCAGAAATTTATGTATAAATATATGTATTACATTTTTTGTATAAAAATGATGAAAATAACATTATGTACGTACTAGTATACTATTATTTTCACTGTGTGTGTAATGTTTTCATAAAAAATGTTACATCGCTGTAATAATTGTCACTTCTTGTCACAATGTGTATGAAAAATATGTTGAAAAATATAATAAAAAGGCTGTCTAGAAAGATCTAGCAGCCTTTTTATTATAATTTTTTATGTTCATTTTTATTCGTAACACCGAGATGTTTTTGAAGGGTAGTTGAAATAGTGTCGACGCTTTTTTCATTTGGAACGTAATAATAAATACCACCTATATATTTATCTGTACCTTCTACTTGCATTTTTTCCATCTTTAAATTTGAATCCATTGAATTTTTTGTAATTGTCATCATATCATCAAACGTTAAATTGGTTTTTAAATCTTTATCGACAGCGTCTAGTAGGCCACCGATTTTATTAATGGAATTAAGAGATAGTGCCTTTTCAGCAATGGCCTCTAATACAAGCTGTTGTCGTTGGCCACGCATATAATCACTATCGATATGACGAGTTCTAGCTAGCGCCAATGCTTCTTCTCCATTTAAATGTTGACGTCCTTTTTTAAGATGAATTGCATCTGCTTCATCTTTACTATTTTGCTCTGTGAACTCAACTGGAACGTCTACAGTAATACCACCAAGAGAATCAACAATTTTAATAAAGGATTTAAAGTTGAATTTTACATAGTAATCAACTGGAACATCTAAAAAGTTCTCTACCGTATCAATTGTGCTGTCTACACCACCGAATACGTGCGCATGTGTAATTTTATCGTATTTATCACGTGATTTAATGTAGACGCGTGAGTCACGTGGAATGCTTACAAGTTTAACGGATTTATCGTTTTTATTAATTGTTGCAAGTAATAACGCATCTGTTCGAGTCGCTTTTCCATAACCTTTTTCCCTAATTTCACTTTCATCAACACCCATAATAAGTACGGAAATGTTGTCGGTCATAGGTTTAACAGCTTTTTCACGTTTGCTGGACTTATCTCCTCGACCTAGTTCAGCATAAGCATTATTTAAGACGGACTTTGCTTTACTGTATATATGGAAGGAGTAGCCTCCTGCTCCAAGTGCTACAATTAGTAATGGAATAAGAAGGAACCAAAGTAGGCGTTTTTTCTTTGAGCGTCCTTTTTTGGCTCGCGTATTGTTGTTCGTGTCGGATTTCATCATTTTTTCTCCTTTAAAACTATCAAAGTGTATACATTTAGAAGTGTATTCAAACACATAAAAAATATTTTACGCTAAATAAAAGCGATTGTACATGTATAAAAAATAGATGTCTTGATTATTTATAAGACACCTATTCGTTATTGTATACAAAAGATAGGGATAAGAAAATGATAAAATTTTACCTAATTACAACATAATGCTTACGATAATTGCAGATAAAATACTAACGAGAGTAGCTCCATATAGTAATTTAAGGCCAAACCTCGCAACAACGTTTCCTTGTTCCTCGTTTAGTCCTTTTACCGCACCTGAAATAATACCAATGGAAGAGAAATTGGCAAAAGACACAAGGAAAACAGAAATAATACCAACTGTACGGGGAGAAAGGCTATTAGAAATTTTACTGAGGTCCATCATTGCGACAAATTCATTCGTTACAAGCTTCGTTGCCATAATGCTGCCAGCTGCGACAATTTCAGAACTTGGTACACCGATAAGGAATGCGATAGGTGCAAATACATAGCCGATTAATTGTTGGAACGTAATACCGAATATAATGAGGAACAGGTCATTAATACAACTAATTAATGCGACGAATCCGATGAGCATAGCGCCGACAACAATGGCTACACGAAAACCATCAACAATGTATTCTCCAAGCATTTCAAAAAAGCTCTGTTTTTCACCTTTGATTTCTAAAATATCTTCGTCATCTTTAACGTCGTAAGGGTTAATGATGAGTACGATAATAAAACCGCTAAATAAATTGAGAACGAGTGCAGTTACTACATATTTAGGTTCAATCATTGTCATGTAGGCACCTACGATAGACATAGATACGGTTGACATAGCAGAGGCACAAAGTGTATAAAGACGGTGTTTTGGAATTTGAGCTAATTGCTTTTTCACTGTAATAAAAACTTCTGATTGGCCGACAATGGCAGAGGCGATAGCGTTGTAAGATTCTAATTTCCCAAGACCATTTATTTTACTAAGAAAGTACCCGATCCAATGAATAAAAAATGGTAGTATTTTGAAATGTTGTAATATGCCAATTAAAACAGAAATAAAGACGATTGGTAATAATACAGTAAGGAAAAATGGCATTTCACCTTTATTTGCAAGACCACCAAATACGAAATTTATTCCATCAGCAGCATACTCGAGTAGCTTGGTAAACAAACTGGAAATGATTCTAATTAGTATGAGGCCGACTTCTGTATTTAGTAGTAAATAGGTTAAAATTAACTGTATAATAAGCATGATAAAAATTGGTTTAAATTTAATATGCTTCTTATTATTGCTAGCAATATAAGCGAGCAAGAAAACAACAATTAGTCCGACGAAAAAAGTAATGAATTTCATGATAAGCCCCCTAAAAGAGATATTCTGCTATATATGTTTTTCATTTCAAGAGAGAATATGCATCTTTGGTAAAGAAAGGAATAGAGAGAGTATGAATATATGTAGAGTGCATCACGTTGCAATTATTTGTTCGAATTATGAGACGTCAAAGGATTTTTATACTAGAATATTAGGATTTAAAGAACTTAATGAAGTATATAGAAAGGAACGAGATTCTTATAAATTAGATTTATGTGTAGGAGAAGAGTATCAAATCGAATTATTTTCATTTCCAAATCCGCCTGAGCGCAAAAGTTTTCCAGAAGCAGCAGGTCTTAGACATTTAGCATTTGCTGTTACAAATATAGAAGAAGCTGTGAAGCATTTAAATCAATGTGGTGTTGAGACAGAATCGATCCGTATTGATGAAATAACGGAGAAGAAATTCGTCTTTTTCCAAGATCCCGATGGTTTACCTTTAGAATTGTATGAGGTTTGAAAATTGGTGGATTTTATATAGAGTTGCTTTCCAATAATTGAAGAAACTAAAGTGAAACTTCTTTTTAAAAGGAGGTGTAACTTTAGCTAAGAAAGCTAAAGGACATATGTGGATATTTTAAAATTATTGATGGTAGTCATTCTTATTGGGTTAACAGCATTTTTTGTGGCTGTTGAATTTGCAATTATTAAGGTACGTAGCAGTCGTATTGATCAACTCGTTAGCGAAAAAAGACGAGGTGCACTGGCAGCTAAAAAGGTAACGTCAAATTTAGATGAATATTTATCGGCCTGTCAGCTAGGTATTACAATTACTGCTTTAGGGCTCGGGTGGTTAGGGGAACCAACTATTAAACATTTACTCGAGCCGTTGTTTTTAAAATTACAATTCTCACCTGCAATTTCCAGTACAGTTTCATTTATTATTGCCTTTGCAGTAATTACATTTTTACATGTTGTCATTGGGGAACTTGCTCCAAAGACATTTGCTATACAAAAAGCAGAACAAGTTAGCTTATTGTTATCGAAACCACTTATTTATTTTTACCGAGTTATGTATCCGTTTATTTGGGCTTTGAATGGTTCAGCGAGGGTTGTAACTGGTTTATTCGGATTACATCCAGCTTCTGAACATGAAGTAGCTCATTCAGAAGAAGAATTAAGGTTAATCTTATCTGAGAGCTATGAGAGCGGAGAGATTAACCAAAGGGAATTTAAATATGTAAATAATATTTTTGAATTTGATAATAGAGTAGCAAAAGAAATTATGGTACCTCGTACGGAAGTTGTAGGCTTATATGAGGACGAACCATTTGAAACACATATTAAAGTAATCGCACAAGAAAAGTACACGAGATATCCTGTATTTGGTGAAGATAAAGATGAAATTATTGGGATGGTTAATGTAAAAGATTTATTTATTCGTTATATGGATGGGAATCGGGACGAGGAGTGCTCGATTATGCCATATACAAGGCCAGTTATTGAAGTGCTAGAAAATATTCCAATTCATGATTTACTATTACAAATGCAAATAAAACACATTCCATTAGCTGTATTGTATGATGAATATGGTGGTACAGCAGGGATTGTTACACTAGAAGATATTTTAGAAGAAATTGTTGGAGAAATTCGAGATGAATACGATGAAGATGAGAATCCACCTATAGAGCATGTAAGTGAAGGTTATAAAATCGTAGAGGGAAAAGTGCTTATTAGTGAAGTAAATGATTTGCTTGGCATACATTTAATTGCTGATGATGTAGATACAATTGGTGGCTGGATTATGGTACAAAAACAAATCGTTGCTGAAGGAGATGTTATTGAGAAACACGGTTTTTATTTTAAAGTCCTTGAAAAGGATATGCATCAAATTAAACGAGTGGAAATAAGGAAAGTAGAAGAATGATTTTCTATAAACTTTAATAAAAAGGATATACAGAAAAATAAATGTTTGCGCTTTCAAAAAAGGTGCTATATAGTGAAGGTGGATACTGAAAAATTCTTCTGAATGATACTCGTGTTTTTAGAGGGCGGATTTTTTGGATAAGGATTTAGAATGAAAAAGTATAGGTGATAAAAATGATAGCAACGAAGGATATACGTATAGAAAAAGATTTTTTAGGTGAAAAAGAAGTACCAAATGCAGCTTATTATGGTGTACAAACATTACGTGCCGTAGAAAACTTCCCAATTACAGGATATCGCATTCATCCATCACTCATTACAGCAATGGCAATTGTGAAAAAAGCGGCGGCACTTGCGAATATAGATACTGGTTACTTAGCTAAAGACATTGGACATGAAATTGCAGAAGCAGCGCAAGAAATTGTTGATGGAAAGTTTCATGATCAATTTATCGTGGATCCTATTCAAGGCGGAGCCGGAACTTCTATTAATATGAATACAAATGAAGTAATTGCGAATAGAGCGTTAGAACGTATGGGGTATGAAAAAGGGGTGTATGCGAAAATTAGCCCAAACACTCATGTGAACATGGCCCAATCAACGAACGATGCGTTTCCAACAGGGATTCATATTGCAACTCTTATGATGTTAGAAGAGCTTCTTATTACAATGGAAGCACTTCATTCTGCTTTTCGTAAAAAAGCAAAAGAGTTTGATCACGTTATTAAAATGGGACGCACACATTTACAAGATGCAGTTCCAATTCGCCTTGGACAAGAATTTGAAGCGTATAGCCGAGTGCTTGAGCGTGATATAAAAAGAATTAAACAGTCTCGTCAACATTTATATGAAGTGAATATGGGGGCGACAGCTGTTGGTACAGGATTAAATGCAAATCCTACGTATATTGAACAAGTGGTAAAACATTTAAGAACGTTTAGTGGATTCCCACTTGTTGGTGCAGAGCATTTAGTTGATGCAACGCAAAATACAGATGCATACACAGAAGTATCTGCAGCACTTAAAGTATGTATGATGAACATGTCTAAAATTGCAAACGATCTTCGTATTATGGCGTCTGGTCCACGTGTTGGGTTAGCTGAAATTCAATTGCCAGCACGTCAGCCGGGTTCATCGATTATGCCAGGTAAAGTAAATCCAGTTATGGCAGAAGTAATTAATCAAGTCGCATTCCAAGTAATCGGAAACGATCATACAATTTGCTTAGCATCAGAAGCAGGACAATTAGAGTTAAACGTAATGGAGCCTGTGCTTGTATTTAATTTAATTCAATCTATAAGTATTATGAATAATGGATTCCGTGTATTCCGTGAATATTGTATTGAAGGAATTACAGCAAATGAAGAATTGCTGAAGCAATATGTTGAGAAAAGTGTTGGAATTATTACAGCAGTTAATCCTCATATTGGTTATGAAGCAGCATCTCGTATTGCACGTGAAGCAATTGAAACAGGAAAATCTGTTAGGGAGTTATGTTTAGAACATGGTGTACTGACAGAAGAGGAATTGGATATTATTTTAGATCCATTCGAAATGACTCACCCTGAAATTGCTGGAGCTTCTTTATTAAAAAATAAAAAAATGTAATGTGAAAAACACCGATCCATTTGGATCGGTGTTTTATTTTTAAAAGATATTAAATACAGCGTTTAATTGAAGTAAGCTAATAACAGCTAAGAAGATTAAACTGTATTTCATTGCTGTTTTAAATAGAGCAGATTCTTTCCCAACTAGTCCAACTGCGGCACAAGCAACTGCTACAGATTGTGGTGAAACCATTTTTGCCATTGTACCACCTACTACGTTTAAGGCAACGAGTGTAGAAGGAACGATGTTTAACTGGTCTGCTGTTACTGCTTGAAGTGGTGCGAATAAAGAACCACTTGAAACTACTGAACCTGTAATGAATACGCCAATCCATCCTAAGATTGGAGAAAGAACTGGGAATACATTACCAGTAGAAGAGAATGCAAGTCCAAGTGTAGATGACATACCAGAGTAGTTCTCTACGTAAGCTAAAGCGATAACGCTACAAATTGTATATACTGGAGCTTTTAATTCTTTCATTGTTTCAATCATTAATTCTTTAACCATTTTACCTTTTACGCGGTAAACGATAAGTGAAACGATAATTGCTAGTACAATCGCAGTAGTTGTAGAAGAGAATACATCGAATTTGAAAACAGCTGCGAAAGGTGTATCAGCTTTTGTAATTGGTGTAGTTTTCATAACAGCATTATGAAGACCAGGGAACTGAATGTTAAATACTAAGTTTGCTAACGCACCATCTGGAGCAAATAAAGCTTTAATCGGTTTTAAGTTAAAGATTGTTACAAATGCAGTTAAGAATACGAATGGAGACCAAGCATATAAAATTTGATTGAATGTATGTGATACTTTAGTTTCTTGTTTTTCTTCTTTAGTAGAAGATTTTGGTTGCCAAACACGTAAGAATAATGCAAGAGCAATCATACTTACAACGGCTGCGAAAATGTTAGTAAGTTCTGCGCCTAAGAAGTAAGTTACAAGGAACTGAGTAATTGCGAAAGAAACACCACTTACAAGAATACCTTGCCAAGTTTCTTTAATACCTTTAATTCCATCGACCATTGAAACAAGTAAGAAAGGTAAGATGATACTAATGAAAGGTAAAATAAGAACAGTTTGACGACCGATAGTTAATGCGTCAAGTTCAGTTAATTGTGCTGGTACTGTAACTGGAATACCCATAGCACCCATAGCACCACCAGCGATATTAGCTACTAAACAAATACCTGCTGCTTTTAATGGGTTAAATCCCATACCTACAAGTAGTGCAGCTGTAATAGCAACTGGAACCCCTAGACCAGCTGCGCCTTCTAAGAAAGCACCGAAAGAATAAGCGATTAATAATACTTGTAAACGTTGATCATTTGTAATGCTTGAAATACTATCGCGAATAATATTGAATTGCTCTGTTTTAACAGTTAATTTGTAAAGGAAAATTGCGGCGATAACGATAGTACAAATTGGATAAAATCCAGATAAAACACCGAATCCAGCAGATGCTACAGCTACTGTTGCTGGCATTTTATAAACAAATATTGCAAGGATAATAGCGACAATCACACTATAAAGACCAGCCATGTAACTTTTCATTTTGAATCCCATTAAACAAATGATGAAACAAAAGATTGGAAGTGCTGCGATTAGTGCAGATAACCAAATATTGTTTAATGGGTCATAAATTTGTGTCCAAGTACTCATAATAATGACAACTCCTATCTATTATATGTGAAGAAATTCACATTATTTGTGAAACTATTCACAATCAACTTACATGCTTAGTATATTCTCCTTCAACACTATTGTCAACGTAAAAAAGTATAATTATTCCATAATAGTGTTAAAAGAAAAGCTTTGTTCATAAAGTAGACAAAAAACACACTCAAATGAATTTAAGTGTGCTGTATAAGTTATTTGCATATTATTTTGCTTATTTAGATGGCATGTTCCTTATAGGCGTATATTAGATGCCATCTTTTATATCGAGTATAAAGTTTGATATATGAACTGATCTGTCCTGTTTGATCTAGTGAGGGAGGAATGGTGAGTGGATTTAATAGGAAGTTTTGCACAACAGTCCAACCGCTTGCAATACGAATAAAAAATAAGAAACAAATTTTTAATATCACATCATCTCTTTTTACTGAAAATTCCTTTTAGCGTAACAAAGAGGTTAATTATAGTTCAACTACATTACGATAGGTTATCAATTATAGACGGTATTTTACAATACCGTTACTGTGCATTTCAATGAGGTGAAAATATAACAAAAAGCCTGATAAAACAACGTTTGCAAGCAAAGTATTCGTAGGCCATTATTTTGCTTTTTCGTTATATCATATAGTATAATATTCAAAATCAACAAGGATTTTTTCCTGAATTTTTGTTGATGAAAATGGAAAAATTTTTCGGCTTTATAGGTTGATAAAGTTATGTCGTAACAGGAAATATAAGAACAGATATATAAATAAATAAAAAGAACATAAAAACGCAAATAAAAACGAAAATGAGGGGAACTTTATGAGCCAAAATCAATTCGAATGTCGTATTTCAGAAGAAGATGTACAAATGTTAAGAGCGTTAGCTCACCCACTTCGTCTACGTCTAGTAATGGAACTTATGCAAAGAGGAACATGTAATGTAACACAACTACAGGAAGTATTAGAAATTCCGCAATCAACGGTTTCACAACATTTAACGAAGTTAAAGCAAAATAAAGTAGTGCGCTTTGAAAGACGAGGATTAGAAGTGTATTACCAAATCCATAATGATAAAGTAAGTGCGGTAGTAAAAACATTATTTTCTTAAAATTTGAATATTATGGAAAAAGACGTGTAGAATATACGTCTTTTTTTATTTGTCAGAAAGGTAGCGAGAGAGTAAATATTAGCATGTGAGGAAGAAATGACTATCAATCAACATGCTGCTTTACGGAATATATTCTAAAAGGAAAAGAAAAAATAGAAAGGAGTGTAGTAAGCAAAAGGAGGGATATTAGTATGGATGTGAAACGTGTGAAACAAATCTTATCTTCTTCAAGTAGAATTGACGTTACATATGAGGGCGTACCAGTATGGATTGAGAGCTGTGATGAGCAGAAGGGGAGTGCTCAAGTGTATGATGTATCTAATCCTGGTGAGAGCGTTCATGTGGACGTGACAGCTTTAGAGGAGAAATAATAAAAAAGACGCTTCTAATTTTAGAAGCGTCTTTTTGTTATTCCATCATATGTGCAATTTTCTTAGAGAACATAAGAAGTACTAATCCTAGTACGATTACGATAACACCGATGCTCGCGAATACTTCTAAATATCCTAAAGATTGAGTGAAAGCAGCTAATTGTCCTGCTAAGAAGTTTGCACATCCAGTACCAGCTAACCATACACCCATTAATAAAGAAGCTAATTTAACAGGAGCGATTGCACTAACCATAGATAATCCGATTGGTGATAAGAATAATTCACCGATTGTGTGGAACATGTAAGTGAATACAATGAATAGTAAGTTTGCCTTCATTGTAATGTTACCTTCATCACTACCAGTTTTTAAAACAGCTAAAGTTAGAACTAAATATCCAATCCCTAGTAAAATCATACCTAGGGCCATTTTTGTTGGGATTTTTAAATCACCATTTTTTGTTTTTGAAAGTTTAATCCATAAAGCTGAAACAGGTAATGCTAGTAAGATAATGAATAGTGGGTTTACAGATTGGAACCAAGGTGTTGGAATTGTAAATCCACCAATTGTACGATCTACGAACTTATCTGTGTAAAGTGTTAAAGAACTACCAGCTTGTTCAAAGCCTGCCCAGAAGAATACAACGAAACAAGTTAAAATTAAAATTGCAGCTGTACGTTTTTTCTCTTGTGTTGTTAAAGGTTTTTTCTCAATTACTTTTGCAGTTTTTTCTTTAGACTTCTTACCTACAACAGTTGTACCAATTGTTCCTAAGTAACGAGGTGCTAAGAAATTAAAAGCAACCTGTCCAATGATCATACCGATACAAGCTGTTAAGAATCCATATTTGTAATCTGTGAAGTAACCGCAAATGAATGGAGCGATAAGAGCTCCTAAGTTAATTCCCATGTAGAAGATAGTGAAAGCACTATCACGACGAGAATCGTTGTCGCTATATAATTGACCTAGTAAAGTCGAAATATTTGGTTTGAAGAATCCGTTACCGATAACTAATAATCCTAATCCTAAAAATAGTCCAGTTTTCGTATTCATTGAAAATAGTACAAAGTTACCAATTGCCATGATGATACCGCCAATAGTAATGGCGTGTCGTTTCGTAATGAAATGGTCAGTTAACCAACCACCAATGATAGGTGTGAAATATACAAGCATTGTGAAAATACCGTAAATTTGAACTGCAACTGCTTTATCAAATCCTAAACCGCCACTTACTAAGCTCGTTGTTAAATAAAGAACTAATAAGCCACGCATTCCGTAATAACTAAATCTTTCCCATGCCTCTGTAAAGAACAACAAGTATAACCCTGGTGGATGTTTTTTTGGTGATTGTTGCTCTCCAGCTTTGTCTAATTTTAAAGCTGCATCCATTTTTGTTTCCCCCTAATCCTGTATAACGGATATTTATGTAATCATTTTAATTTACAAAATATTTAGAAGTCAATAGAATTATATGGAAATAGAAAGAAAATTTCTAAAAAAGTTCTATTTTTCTTCAACCGTTACTGTATTTTGCCCTGAAAACGAGATGATAAGCGTTTTCAAATGTAATAATTGAATTCTAAAAGAAAATAAAATAGTGATTAATCAGAAAATTTAGATTAAAAAATCTATTCTGATATAAAGAAAATATATTCTATTTACTTTTATAATATAACATATTGGGAATAAAAATACAAAATGAAATAATGTGACACTTCAGTGAAATGAAAAAACCAGCTCCATCAAAGAGAGAGCTGGTTAGAATAAAATTATTTAACAAAGCGTTTTTCGATATCATCTAATAGTAGGTTAGCAGCCATTACACCGCCAGCTGTATTCCAAATAACATCGTCGACTTTGTATGCTTTACCATTTTTTACGGCATTTAAATTTTTAAATAGAGGATCGTTTATATATTCTTTTTCTAGTTCAGATCCTTTTTTCTCATTTCCTTTATCGAATGTGAAGTAGAATAATACGTCACCATCCATAGCAGAAATACGCTCTTTAGATACGTTACGCTCTGCAAAATCATCTTTGTTTTGATCTCCAGGACGTTTAAATCCAAGTTCTTTTAAAATAACACCAGAGAATGTATCGCCATGATAAATACGAACATCACCAGGCATGAAACGAACCATAGAGATTTCTTGATTTACTTTATCGCCAAGTTTGCCTTTTAAATCTTTCATACGTGATTCGTAATCAGCTACAACTTTTTGACCTTCTTTTTCTTTATTTAATGCTTTTGCATAAAATTTGAAGTTATCTTTCCATTCCCCACGTAATGTTTCTGAGAACACAGTAGGTGCAATTGCTTTTAGTTGTTCGTACACTTTTTCGTGACGCATTTTGTTACCGATAATTAAGTCTGGTTTTAAAGAAGCAATTGTTTCAACGTTAACTTGTCCTTCATCACCAACAACTTTTACATCTTTCATTTTATCCTTAATATGTGGATACCATGGGTCACCCGTCCAAGACTTTACAGCACCAACTGGTTTCACACCTAATTCAAGTAAAGCTTCAGTTCCTTCATTTGTTAAGATAACTACACGTTTTGGATTAGCAGGAACTTCTGTTTTACCCATTGCATGTTCTACAGTAACCACTTCTTTTTTATTATCTTCTTTTGTAGATTCTTCTTTGTTATTTGATTTTCCACAAGCGCTTAAAAGCATTGAAAATGCTAGTAAAAATACAAATACTGTAAACGATTTTTTTCGCATGAAATTCATTATGTACCCCCTACATGTTGAGAATATTTTTCAATAGCAAGCATGATATTAAGCCTTTATCTTTTGATTGTCAATACATATGGTTGAAAATAATTCTCATTTCCGTTGACAATAAGAATTAAGTTGAAATACACTTACAACGTATCATTATACATTGAAGGGGAAACGCTGCATGTTATTAAAAACAAATCAAGCAAAATGGATTGGATTATTTGTTGGAATCATTGCAGTCGTTATTTGTATTTGGGGAAGTATTATTTTCGGATATACAAATACGAGCTGGAAATTAGCGCTAGATGCTTTTTTCCATTTTAATGGTTCTAATGAACATATTATTATTCAAAATGTGCGCCTTCCAAGGGCACTTATAGCAGCAAGTGTTGGTGCTAGTTTAGCCATCGCGGGTTGTCTTATGCAAACTTTAACTAAGAATCCACTTGCTTCTCCAGATTTTATTGGATTAAATTCAGGTGCTGCGTTCTTCATAGTTGTAGCAATTGTAATCTTTTCAGTAACATCATTATCAGCTTTCACATGGATTGCCTTTTTAGGAGCTGCGGTTGCAGCTGTACTTGTATTTGCTTCTAGTTCTTTAGGAAAAGAAGGGACTACTCCTCTTAAGTTAACGTTAGCAGGGGTCGCAATTAGTGCGTTATTTTCATCATTAACACAAGGATTACTTGTGTTAAATGAAAAAGCACTTGAAGAGGTATTATTTTGGCTTGCTGGATCTGTGCAAGGGAGAAAGTTAGAAATTTTACAATCTGTATTCCCATATTTATTAATAGGATGGATTGCATCTCTTATGATGGCAGGGAAAGTAAATACATTGATGATGGGAGAAGACGTCGCGAAAGGACTTGGACAACGAACAATTTTAATGAAATCATTCGTGTTACTTATTATTGTACTATTGTCTGGTGGTTCAGTTGCGGTTGCTGGCCCAATTGGATTTATTGGAATTATTACTCCGCATTTTGCTAGATTTCTTGTTGGAGTTGACCACAGATGGAGAGTGCCTTATAGCGGATTGTTAGGTGCAATACTACTAATATTGGCTGATATAGCAGCAAGATATGTCATTATGCCACAAGAAGTACCAGTAGGAGTTATGACAGCATTTATTGGAGCACCGTTCTTTATTTATATTGCACGTAAGAGAGGGCTTAGCAAATGAAGAAATATATTCCGTTTCGTATAGGAAAAGGCGAGCTCTCGTTTTTAATGTATAAACGAGCTTGTCTCGTCTTGTTAAGTTTACTAGTTGTTTTAATAGGATTATTCTTTGCGAGCGCAGGTATGGGAGACATGAAAATTGCTCCTTATGACGTATGGCAAGCAATTACCGGAAATGGCGATGCAATGTCAAATATGGTTGTAAATAAGTTTCGTATGCCACGTATTTTAATTGCTATCCTCGTAGGAATTGCGCTTGCGGTAGCGGGCTGTATTTTACAAGGGCTCGTTCGAAATCCACTTGCTTCTCCTGATATCATCGGGATTACGGGCGGGGCAAGTGTCGCAGTTGTATTATTTTTAGCGTTATTTAGTGATAAAAATAATGCACTAACGGTAAGTATTCATTATATGCCGCTCGCAGCTTTTGCAGGAGCAACGATTGTAGCGGTTTTTGTATACTTATTTGCATGGCAAAATGATGGATTATCACCAATTAGTCTCGTTTTAATTGGTGTTGGATTTTGGGCATTAACGAAGGCGGCGACAACATTATTTATGTTGCTAGCACCAATTTATCAAGCGAGCCAAGCGAATGTATGGATTACGGGTACCGTTTACGGCTCTTCTTGGCAAAATGTTATGGTACTTGCGCCTTGGGTTCTCATTTTAACAGTAATATCATTTATCGCAGCTAGGCATTTAAATGCACAAGAGCTAGGGGATGATATAGCGGTAGGACTTGGGGTTCCTTTAACGAAGTCGCGTGTATTTATGTTATTACTTAGTACAGCTTTAATTGGTGGTGCGGTAGCTTTTGCCGGAGGGATTGGATTTGTCGGTTTAATGGCACCTCATATTTCACGAAGATTAGTTGGTTCTTTATACGGTGCATTACTCCCAGTTGCAGCTATTGTCGGTGCAATTCTAGTACTTGCTGCAGATTTAATAGGGCGTACAATTTTCACACCACTTGAAATTCCAGCAGGGGTATTTACATCAGCAATTGGTGCACCTTATTTCATTTATTTACTTTATAAAAGTCGGAATTCATAAAGGGAGATGAATATGCAAAAAGCATTGGAGACGAAACGCTTGACGTTGTCTTATGGTGAAACAATTATTATTGATGAGCTGAACTTAGAAATTCCAAAAGGAGAAATTACAATTTTTATCGGTTCTAACGGTTGCGGGAAATCAACTTTATTACGTTCACTAGCCAGATTATTAAAGCCAACAAATGGTGATATTTTGTTAGATAATCAAGCAATTCAAAGTATGCAAACGAAGCAAATTGCTCGTCAAATGGCGATTTTACCGCAAGGACCACAAGCACCAGAAGGACTTACAGTATTACAACTTGTAAAGCAAGGACGCTATCCATATCAAACATGGCTGAAGCAATGGTCAGAAAAAGACGAGGAAATGGTACAGAAGGCACTTGCAGCAACAGGTATGACAGAATTTGCTGAGCGTGATGTGCATGCTCTTTCAGGTGGGCAGCGTCAACGTGCTTGGATCGCAATGACACTTGCACAAGATACAGACATCATTTTACTGGATGAGCCAACTACATACTTAGATATGACTCACCAAATTGAAGTGCTAGATTTATTATTCGAATTAAATGAAACAGAACAAAGAACAATTGTTATGGTATTACATGATCTGAATTTAGCATGCCGCTATGCAGATAACATTGTAGCAATTCAAGATAAACAAATATATGCACAAGGTAAACCTGAAGAAGTGGTAGATGAGAAACTAGTACGTGATGTATTCCGAATGGAGTGTCAAATTAGTACGGATCCGTTGTTTGGAACACCGCTTTGTATCCCTCACGGAAGAGGAAGACGTGTAGTTAAAGAAGTTGCTCAGGCAATGAGATAAAAAAACGATGAGTGAGTCATCGTTTTTTTTATTTGGTACAAGAAAATAAGAGGAAGAGAGGAATACGTAAGCGACGTTTATACTCTTCTTCATCTTGAAAATAGGTTGGATTTGGTGTAGCTTCTTTTAATGATGTAATGGTAAATCCAGCTTGCTGTAATAATGTGAAATACTCTTCCGTTGTACGATGATATTTAATAACTTCTTGGTCAATCCATGGTTCAACCCGTTTGCCTAGTTTAAAATAATCATCGACGAGCCAACTCGTTCTTTTACCACTTGTTTGTAAGCTTTCAAATGAAGAAGTAATAACGGGATGTTGAACGCTAAAGGTAAAGGTGCCATTTGTTTTTAAAGTTTGAAACACGTTTTGAAAAATGATATCAAGATGTTCAATATAATGTAAGGCGAGTCTAGAGGTTACTAAATCAAAAGTGGAAGAGGGATAGGTATAATCTTTGAGGTTTAAAAAATGAACAGATCCATTTTTATTTTCTAGTTGTTTTTTAGCTTTTCCATACATAAGCTCGGAGCCTTCAATGCCGGTGTAAGAGTAGCATCCCTTTTCTAATAATTCCGCACCAAACTTAGCATCACCACAGCCTAAATCGAGAATTTGTTTTCCTTGCACATGACCAATGAGCTGAAAGAATACTGGTTTTTCAATGGATTCATTTGGGCTATTTTCTCGGTATCTTCGTTTCATATATTGTTCGAAAAATGCTGTGTTATTGTATACATCAGATTCTGTAAATGCCATGTTTGAAGCCTCCCTAAATATTTTTTTAATTCTATCAAATATGAAAAGTAAATGATAGATTTATTGTAATGAATCATATATAATCTAGAATTGTAAGCGGTTACTTTAAACTATTTTTCTATAATAAATTCTGAAAACGTGTTAAGCTAGTAGAGGGATTATTAGAACTATTAAGACAATAATCCGCTTACATGAACGATGGGAGGCTTCACAATGTCTAGTAAAACACTTGCGAAATTTTTAGAAGAAAATTTAGAGGATTTAAAATCAAAGGGGCTTTATAACGTAATTGATCCGCTTGAGAGTTCGAATGGACCAATCATTACAATTGGCGGAAAAGAATATATTAACTTATCTTCAAACAACTATCTTGGATTAGCAACAGATAGCCGTTTGCAAGAAGCAGCAATTGGTGCTATTCATAAGTACGGTGTTGGAGCAGGGGCTGTTCGTACAATTAACGGTACTTTAGATTTGCATATTAAGTTAGAAGAAACAATTGCAAAGTTTAAACATACAGAAGCAGCAATTGCTTATCAATCAGGATTTAACTGTAATATGGCAGCGATTTCAGCTGTTATGGATAAAAATGATGCGATTCTTTCAGACGAATTAAATCATGCATCTATTATTGACGGTAGTCGTCTATCAAAAGCAAAAATTATTGTTTATAAACATTCTGATATGGAAGATTTACGCCAAAAAGCAATCGCGGCGAAAGAATCAGGTCTTTACAATAAATTAATGGTAATTACAGACGGTGTTTTCTCAATGGATGGAGATGTTGCAAAACTACCAGAAATTGTTGAGATTGCAGAAGAGTTAGATTTAATGACATACGTAGATGATGCACACGGTTCAGGTGTACTTGGAAAAGGTGCAGGAACTGTAAAGCACTTCGGTCTTTCTGATAAAGTTGATTTCCAAATTGGTACATTATCAAAAGCAATTGGGGTAATTGGTGGATATGTAGCAGGGAAACAAAACTTAATTGACTGGTTAAAAGTTCGTTCACGTCCATTCTTATTCTCTACAGCATTAACACCAGCTGATGCGGCAGCTTGCATGAGATCAATTGAAATCTTAATGGAAAGCACAGAGTTACATGATCGTCTATGGGAAAACGGTCGTTATTTAAAACAAGGGTTAAAAGAACTTGGCTTTAACATTGGGGAAAGTGAAACGCCAATTACACCTTGTATTATTGGGGACGAAGTATTAACACAAGAATTTAGTAAACGTCTAAATGAAGAAGGCGTATACGCAAAATCTATCGTGTTCCCAACTGTAGCAAAAGGAACAGGTCGTGTTCGTAATATGCCTACAGCAGCTCATACGAAAGAAATGTTAGATGAAGCAATTCGTAAGTATGAAAAAGTAGGGAAAGAAATGGGCATCATTTAAGTAACGACATCTTTTGAATAGCTTGCAAATGAGGAGTGGGGAAAATGAAAAAAATTCTAGTAACCGGTTCTTTAGGGCAAATTGGTTCTGAACTAGTAATGAAACTTCGTGATGTATACGGCGCATCAAATGTTATTGCAACAGATATTCGTGAAACAGACAGTGAAGTAGTAACGTCTGGTCCATTTGAAACGTTAGATGTAACAGATGGACAAAAACTACATGATATCGCAAAGCGTAATGAAGTAGATACAATTATTCATTTAGCAGCTTTACTTTCAGCAACAGCAGAAAAAAATCCGTTATTTGCATGGAATTTAAATATGGGTGGACTTGTAAATGCTCTAGAAGCAGCTCGTGAATTAAACTGTAAGTTCTTCACACCAAGTTCTATCGGTGCATTCGGTCCATCGACGCCAAAAGATAATACACCGCAAGATACAATTCAGCGTCCTACTACGATGTATGGGGTAAACAAAGTAGCAGGAGAATTACTATGTGATTATTATTATCAAAAGTTTGGTGTAGATACGCGCGGTGTCCGTTTCCCAGGTTTAATTTCTTACGTAGCTCCTCCAGGAGGCGGAACAACTGATTATGCAGTTGAAATTTATTATGAGGCGATTAAAAAAGGTGCATACACCTCATACATTGCTGAAGGAACGTACATGGACATGATGTATATGCCTGATGCTTTACAAGCGATCATTTCATTAATGGAAGCTGATCCAAGTAAGCTAGTGCATAGAAATGCATTTAACATTACAGCAATGAGCTTCGAGCCAGAGCAAATTGCAGCGTCAATTCGTAAACACATTCCGACGTTTACAATGGATTATGCAGTAGATCCAGCTCGTCAAACAATCGCTGATAGCTGGCCAAACTCTATTGATGCAACAGCAGCAATGAAAGAGTGGGGCTTCAAAGCAGAATACGATTTAGATAAAATGACAACTGACATGCTGGCTAAGTTAAAAAAAAAGCTTGCAGCTGAGTTAGTGATGAATTAATAAGAAGGGTCGATTCTTAGGAATCGGCTCTTCATCATTTTTGGAGGGAGAGAAGCCTTATGCAGAGAGTTGATGTCGTATATGCACTAATACATGACGAAGAAACAGATAAAATATTAATGGTACATAATGTAGAACAAAACGTTTGGTCATTGCCAGGCGGGGCTGTGGAAAAAGGTGAAATATTAGAGGAAGCACTAATAAGGGAAGTGAAAGAAGAGACAGGTTTAACTGCTGCGTTAGGTGGACTTGTTGCGATCAATGAAAAATTCTTTGAAGAATCAGGGAATCATGCACTATTTTTTACATTCCGAGCGAATGTAGTAAAAGGTGAACTTATTGCGGAAGATGAAGGTGAAATTTCTGCAATAGAGTGGGTGGATCGAACAATTGCGAATGAGCGCTTCCCATACTATGACGGAGGATTTGAATCTTTGTTAGAAGTAGCCATTCCATACAAGTTTCAACCAGAAACAAAGTAATTGAACGAAAAAACAGGAGCCACAAGGCTCCTATTTTCTATTCAATCGTCTTCAGTAATAATTTTTTCAATAGTGGTTTAATCTTTAGACGTAAATCTTCAGCGTGATTTGCAACTAAGAAGTGATGGTTATAAATGTTTTTCATCAATTGATAAGTTGCTTCTTTCGCTTCGCCTTCTTCGATGAAGATACCGATTACTTCCATACCACTTTTACGCGCGAGTTTAACAGCTTCATGCGTATCTAAAATTCCGTCTTGTTGATAGTCTAGCGCAGAAGGCTCACCGTCTGTGAAGACTAGTAAGAATTTATGTTTCTCAGGTCTTTTGGCAAGCTTTTCAGAAACGATACGAATAATATATCCGTCGCGGTTATCTTCTTCTTCACGAAGTTGCATAATTTCTGGACCAACGTTTGGTAACGTTGAGTTTTTATAATTTACAACTTCATGGATAACGTTCGGCTTATCTTCAGGTTTAGCGCTAGAGGCATCTTCCCAAAATCCGCTAATAGCGTGCGGGATTTTTAAAGATTTTAAAGCTTCATGGAATAGTACAACACTCTTCTTCGTTTCTTCCATTTTGTTATACATAGAACCAGAACAGTCAACTAACAGTTGGAATGCAACATCGAGTTCTTGTGACTCTTGTCCTTTTTTATAAAACATCCGCGGTTGTTTTTCGGTATAAATACGAAGGAATTTCTTACGAAGTCTTCCGTAATATTTATCACTATTCGCATTCGTTTTATTTTCAATCGTTTTTTCGATAATTTTCTTTAATTCTTTTACATCTTTATTGACGACTGATTTGATAGCTTGGTAATCTTTTTTCTCATCAATATTTACTTTGCGAGCTTCTTTAAATGTATGAGAAGCACCTACATTATACTTCCCATATGCACCGTCGTGCTGGCTAGAAGCGTGTGAAGCCCTTGCTTCTTCTGTATCAGCGCCATCAAAGTTGGATTGTGTACTTTTTTGAGAAGTACCTTGTACAGAACCAAGTGCTTGGTCGCCATCTTCTGATTCACGAGCAGTATCGCCCATCATGTTTGTTTTTGTTCCGCTTTCTAATTCAAAGCGTAAAAAGTTCTCGTTTTCGTTATTTTTATTTTCACGATGCCATGTGGAGAAACTTTCATCCATTTTGTTTTTATTTTCATCGTCATCTATAAGCTGCGTATCATCATTTGCTAAATCTTCGACGCGACAGTTCTTTTCGTCTGCAAGAACAGATAAGTAAAGTGGGGCATGTCCGAAATAGTTGTTAAGCATATCACTTTCAAGAAGCGCCTCTAAGCGATAGCGAATTTTCTCAATGATATACATAATATCTTCTGTATTACGTGCTTGGAATGTTTCATGTAAAATCGCTTCAATTTGCTCAAAATATTCATTATTAAACATTTCATATTTATCGCTCGTTAATGAAAGATAGCATAGGCAAAATAGACGATCACCGTGATAATTACGAACGCGGTTTATTTCATTTTGAGAGCCGAAATAATTGCGGTACATTTCTTTTCGGCGTTTAAAAATATGTTTCGTGCCAGGACGTAAGTTCTTTACGATTTCCTCAACGCGTAAATCTTCTAATAGAACAAATAATTGTGTTAAAAACTTTTTTAGGGGCGATTCTTGCAATTCAATCGCATACGAACGAATTAAAGTCATGTCCGAGTAATGTTTATTACCAAGTGCTTTTAAGAACACTTCGCTTTTTAATCCGATTACTGTATCTTCTTCTTTTCGATCATCCCAAAAGTGACTAATGACAACTTTCTTTTCAATTTCGTCGTAGTATGCTTTATAGCCGTATTCAAGATAGGCATCGTCTTCTTTTAGAAGGGCATACATTAAGTTTTCCATTTGTAGAAACAGCGACGCATCAATTTTTTTGTCACTAAAAATTTGTCTCATAAATTATCCCTCAAAGAAATAACTTTCTGCTAATTCACGGACAGTCATTTGTTCTGTTTCATCATTAAGTTTTGCAATTATGCTTCGTTCAATAGCGCGCATAACAGGAATATATACACCTAAATCACATGCGTCGATAATACCACGAATACTTGCTGCTTCTTCACTTACACGTCCATCGCGAGCTAAAGGCATAAGGTCGCTTGCAAATGCAACAAACTTTTCAATTGTTGCAACATCATTTAATTTTGATTCTGCTAATAATAGTTCTTTTAATGTGTCACCTTGAATGTAAGGAACTTCAATAATAACGAAACGGTTTTTTAATGCTTCATTTAGTTCACTTGTTCCAACGTAACCTTCGTTAATCGCAGCAATTACACGGTATTCGTCATCACCGTATACAACCTCTTGTGTAAATGGGTTTGTGATCATTTTACGGTAATCTAATGCGCCGTGAAGTAGCGGTAAAGTTTCAGGTTTTGCCATATTGATTTCGTCAATATATAGGAAGTGACCGTTCTTCATTGCTTTCATAAGAGGACCGTTAACGAATGAAACTTCAGATGCACCATCTTTCGTTTGTAGTGTGTTGTATCCTAAAATACCTTCTACATCTAAGTCGACAGAGCAGTTAATGCTATGCATTGGTTTTTGGAATAAAGAAGAAAGAGTTTCCGCTAGTACTGTTTTACCACTACCAGTCGGTCCTTTTAATAGAATGTTCTTGCCAAGAAGAAGTGCTGTAATCGCATCTTCAATAATGCTATTATCAGACGCTTTATATATTTTCGTTCCGATTAAATGTGCATTTTCACCAGCTTCTTGTTTATTCTTTTCATGAATCGTAGAAAGCTGTTGTTTTAAATCAGAATGTATATGAAATTGTTCTAACATGTATTTCCCACCTAACATTATTTTCATAAAGTAATACATCTTATGATAACTTGTTTTAATATGGTATGCAAAGAAAAGGAAGGAGGATAAAGGGGAAAGAAAAAGCAATCAAGATGAAGTTGATTGCTTACAGTAAAGGAGAAATGAGCCTCATGAAAGACTCCAATATGCGTTTTTTTATACTTCTTTTTTGGAAAGAGTTCCATTTAATTTCAGTTGAATGTTTAAAGTCTTCTTCAAAATCACGTTTAATATCGTGAACTGTTTTTGATTCATAAAGTACGCTAATAATTTCGTAATTCAATTCAAAGCTACGTACATCCATGTTTGCTGTTCCAATAGTTGCAATTATATCATCAACGAGTACAATTTTTGCATGCATAAAACCATCTTTATAACTGTAAATAGAAGCACCAGCTTTTAAAAGCGGAGTGAAATAGGATTGAGATGCTTGATCACTAATGATGCTATCACTTTTACCTGGATATAAAATCCGTACATCTATTCCGGCAATTGCACTTAAGCGTAATAATGTTAAAGTTTCTTGATCTGGAATAAAGTAGGGTGTAGCAATCCAAATGGATTTTTTTGCAGAGCCCATAACAGCTAATAATGTATTACGAATACTTTTATCATCGGAGCTTGGTCCGCTTGCTACGATTTGAACAGCACCTTCTGCATTTGAAATCTCTTTACCTGGGAAGTATTGTCTATTCATGAATTGATCCCAGGAATAAGTATTTAAACCACTAGAGGCATAGAGCCAGTCTTCTAGAAAGATTGCTTGTAATTTATATAATGCTTTTCCTTCTATTTTTAAATGACTATCACGCCAAACAGGAAATTTCTTTGAACGGCCAAGATATTCATCGCCGACATTGAGTCCTCCGGTAAAACCAATTTCTCCATCTACAATAACAATTTTTCGATGGTTACGATAATTGACAGTTTCAAGTAACCAAGCTGAAAAAATAGGGTCAAATTCTACAATTTCAATCCCAGCTTCTTTCATAGGTTGTAAAAATCGTCTTCTTAACGTATTACTTCCAAGGCCATCATAAAGGAAGCGTACAATAACACCATCTTTTGCTTTTTGTATTAAAGCATCTCGAACTTTTGTACCAATTTCATCAGATTTATAAATGTAGTATTGAATATGTATATGATGTTTTGCCTGCTCTATAGCTCGCAAAATTTCTGAAAATGTTTGATCTCCGTTTGTTAAAAGTTTTGTAGTTGTTTTATCTGCGGCAGGACCGCCCCCAAATTTTTGTATGACTTCTGTTAAATGTAAGGAACGTTCATTTAGTGGGACTGTGAGTAATAACTCTAGTCTTCTTCCTTCTAATATTTCACGGAATAATTTTCTTTGTTCTTCTGAACGATGGAGATGTTTTTTTCTTCTCCAGCGGCTGCGTCCGAAAATAGCGTATAAAAGCACACCTATAATAGGAAGAAGTGCTAATACTAAAAACCATGCTAATGTACTTTGTGGAGATCTATTTTCTATAAAAATAACGAATGAAATTCCTACGATTGTGATGGACCATAGAGCACCGACAAATGTATATAACGAGATATACGATGTATTTAATAGGAACAGAACGATAGATACAATTGTAAATATTAATAGTAATTGAACGATAGGCTTCTTCATTTCTATATAATTCCCCTAATCTTTTTTCAATATAGACTTCTTAAATAGAAGATGTAATATGACATCTTTATTATAAGGTGTTTTTCTTTTTTTACAAAATATAGACATTTCACCTATACTTTCCGCATTTGTCCTACATACAGTGTACTATCCCATTTTTTATCTCACTCTTAACGCATATGAAAATGAAAAAATCAAAAAGGAGCGGAGAAACATGAATTATATAGAAAATAATGGATTGTACTATCGGAATCATCATGGAGGACACAATCATAACGGCGGACATCATCACCATGGAGGACACAATCACTATGATCACCATCATCATCACGGAGGCGGCTGGGGCTGGGGTGGTGGTAGTTCATGGGGAGGCGGATTTTTCCCTGGAAGCTTTGCAGGAGGAGTGTTAGGCGGACTGACAGCGGGTGCATTAACAGGTGCAACAAGTGGAGGATATTATCCGGCTCCATATCCAGTAGCTTATCCATCACCATACCCTGTAACGTATCCAATGCCATACCCAGGTTATCAGCAAATACCATATTCGTATTAAACTAAAAAAGAGGCTATCCTCTTTTTTAGTTTAATACGGTATTTATTTATAAAATACTTCCAAAATTAAGGTGAAAATATGTTAATATTTTGTTATTGTAATTCAAAAACATATACATTGATGTAGAGTTTTATATTATTATTCGTGAATAGTTATGTAGTATGTTCTAATTTCTATTTCGTTATTAAAAACAAAGAGATCAGATGTGAGTGGTATTAGTTGGAAACAAGGCTTGCATAGAGCCACTTAAAGGGATTGCAGTATAATAAGGCGCGAAATAATTAGGGAGATGAGAAGCTACTAGTTATAATTGGAACGGTATAATATTGCTTTTTATTACAAATAATATTATGTTATTTTAATCGGTCTATTTAAAAAGATAATTTATGTAATGGGCTAGTATTAGAAAATGAAATATCTCTATTTCTATGAAGAGAAACAGGTTGTGTTTTAGTCAGATAGAAGCAAGGAGAGATGCGCATGCTAGAACAGAGAGGTCATGCATTATATGACTCTTCATTGCGAGATTTAAAGTTAGCATTAGATGAGTCTTCAATTGTTGCAATTACAGATCGAAAAGGTCTTATTACATATGTAAATGATAAATTTTGTGAAATCTCTAAATACAAAAGAGAAGAATTAATTGGAAAAGATCACCGTATCTTAAATTCAGGTCATCATCCGAAAACCTTTTTTCAAAACTTATGGAAACGTATTTTGAATGGGAAAGTATGGACAGGTGAGATTCGGAATCGAGCGAAAGATGGTACATATTATTGGGTCAAAACAACAATTGTTCCATTTTTAAATGAAAAAGGAGAGCCATACCAGTTTATCGCAATCCGAAATGATATTAGTAGTAGAAAAGAAGCGGAACAGAGGTTGCGGCTAAGTGAAAGTCGTTATAGGGAACTTGCCTATCATGATGCTTTAACGAGTTTGCCGAACCGTTTGCAATTAATAACGACCGTTAATAAATTGATTGCAGATAAAAAAGAATTTGGTATGATTTACTTTGATTTGGACCGTTTTAAATTAGTAAATGATACGTTAGGTCATATGATAGGGGACTTACTTTTAAGCGAAGTCGCTTCAAGGTTGCATTATGTACTAGGAGAGAAAGATGTTCTGGCTAGGCTAGGTGGCGACGAATTTGTGCTGTTAACAAAAAATCATAGACAAGATGATATGAGTCAGTTAGCGACATCTGTGTTGTCATGTTTTCAGGCACCATTTATGCTGGAAGGCCATGAAGTATACATTTCAGCTAGTCTAGGACTTTGTTCTTATCCACAAGATGGAAAAGACGTGGAAACGTTATTGAAAAACTCCGACTTAGCTATGTATAGTGCAAAAGAACAGGGGAGAAATGCTGCATGTTTCTTTACAGATGAGCTACGCGCGAAAATAAATCGTAGAATGAAAGTTGAGTTTGCTTTGCAAAAGGCAATTCGTGATGAAGAGTTAGATGTAGCATTGCAGCCTATTATTGATTTGAAAACGAAGAGATATTCTGGTATAGAAGCTCTAGTACGTTGTATGACAGAAGACGGACCTATTTCACCAAGCGAATTTATCCCTGTTGCTGAAGAGTCTGGACTTATTATAAAGCTAGGAGACTGGGTATTAGAAAAGTCATGCCGATTGTTTAAAACATTGCCAAATTACCAAGAAGGACTAAAGTTATCTGTGAATTTATCTATACAACAATTAATGCAGAAACGTTTTATTTTGTCTGTACGTAGCATTTTAAAGAGGACTGGTTTTCCTCCGAACCGTTTAATATTGGAAATAACGGAAAGTATTGCAGTTCGCCATTTTGATTATATTATTGCTACATTACAAGAATTAAGAAATATGGGTGTTTTAATTGCTTTGGATGATTTCGGAACTGGCTATTCTTCCTTATATTATTTAAAACAACTACCACTGGATATTGTAAAAATTGATCGTAATTTTATTCGTGAATTTCATTATGATCACGCACAACCAGAACGAACGATTGTAAAATCCGTTATTGAAATTGCTCATAGTTTAAATTTAGCAGTAGTTGCTGAAGGGGTAGAAACAGTAGAGCAAGAGAGTTTGTTACAATCAATGAGCTGTGATTATGTACAGGGATTTTATTATGCGAAACCTTTATCTGTAGGAGAGCTAAAAGAAAAGTTAATTACAGATTTTTAATAAAAAAGAGAAGCCAGCAGCTTCTCTTTATTTAATCCGTTTTTTGTGAGTCTTTCATTAGTACAGGATAAAGAATAAGACCTAATACGAACAATCCAATTCCTAAGAAGAACGTTTTTAAGTCAGCAGTTCCTGTTTTGATAACCCAAATTGAGTATACAAATGCTAATGTAGTGATGATCCCGTCCTTTATTCGAGAACCAGGCATTATATCATACGTTTCTCCTGTAATAACCAGTTTGAATTGGTACAGAGTAGAAACAAGGTATGGAATTAAATAGGCTAATGTTGCTACGACGATAGCGAAACTATACGCTTCTGAAACAGTACCAGAAATCGTTGAAAATAAGAAGATTTGCGTCATTACATTTGTAATCAATAATGATTTTGAAGGACTACCTTTTTTATTTGTTTTCCCGAAAAACTTAGGGAAAAGTCCATTCTTTGCTGCCTGGTAAGGTACTTCTGAACTAACAACAATCCAGCCAACTGTAGATCCAAATAAAGATATAAGAGCGAGTAAAGCCATTATATATGCACCTTTATTTCCAATTGCTAAATTTAATGCGTCTACTAAAGGTTTTTGAGACTCTTTTAAAGCATCTTGCGGAAGAGCTCCCATTGTAAGTAAAGTAATTGACATGTAAATAAGAAGAGCGATAATTAATCCGAAAATCGTAGCTTTTTTTACATCGCGCTGTGATTTTGCACGATTAGAAAGCATAACTGCTGATTCAATACCGATAAATGCCCAGAGTGTTGCAATAGCAGCTGAATTGATTTGTCCACCTAATGAGATTGATTGTCCTGCTTCATTCATAAAGGTTTGACCGTCTCCGAAATTAGAGGCGTTGAAAATGAATAATGTAATTACAATAAACATTGTAAATCCGATAATTTTTGCAATGGTAGCAAGTAGATTCATGTTTCCAGCTCGATCAATATTTTGAGAAAGAATATATTGAATTCCCCAAAGCATAAGGCTACATACGAGGAAAGTTAATCCTTTTCCGAGTTCCAGTGAAAATCCATTTATTGAAAAAAGAATTTGCTTACTTTGTAAAACTGGAAAGAATGTTGATAAATATCCAGCAAAGGAAATAATAACAGATGCTGTTGCAGCCCAGTTAGCAGCCCAATATCCCCATGCCATGCTATATCCTGCAACTTTACCAGCTTTTTTTGAAGGAAACATAGCTTGAGCATAGCTTTGTGGTCCAGCTTTTAATTCTGGTTTCCGAATCGCTAAATTTCCAAATACAAGTGCAATCATAAATACGCCAAGTCCTGTAATACTCCATGCGAGTGTAGAACCCATCGGACCTGATACTTGTGCTAAATTTGCTGGAAGCATAAATACGCCACCGCCAACCATATTCCCGATAACAAATGCTGTTAAAACCCATAATCCCCATTTTTTCGTTTCCATTTTTGTTAACTCCTTTGTAGTAAGTTTTGCTTAAACATCATTTTTTACTAGCTTTTTGACAATAAAAAAAGAGCCATGTAGATAAAAAATACCTACATGGCTCTTTGCCTAACGTAGGTACAACGGGAATAACCCTTGTACCTACGCGTAATTTTTCCGCTAGGTTTCAAGGGTTACGTATGATGATGATGTTTTTGTGCAAATGTAACTACAGTTGTTGTATAAGTAAGCATAGTTCTTTGCTCCCTTTCTCCTCTGATTTTGAAGTTAGTATACTACATGTTTTTTTGAATGAAAAGAAAAATATAAAAATTTTTATAAAAATACGTTTTAAAGATTAAATATTTACCTATATTTTTCTTGTACTGGAAAATAAGTGAGAGATTGGCAGAAGAGTGAAGCATGTTATAATACATATAGAATTAGAAGGTGACAAGGGGCTATTGTAGATGATGAGTAAGTATGAACAAATTTATACAGAAATCAGTAAATCTATTGATAATAAACAATTAAAAGAGGGATGCAAAATCCCATCAGAAACAGAATTAATGAAGCAGTATGGGGCAAGCCGAGGAACGGTAAGAAAAGCGGTAGATTTACTGCAAGAGCGTGGATATGTGCAAAAAATTCATGGAAAAGGTGTTTTTGTTTTAAAGCGAAAGAATATTGAATTTAATTTTGGCGGTATTGTAAGTTTCCAAGAAGAAAATGAACGTTTAGGACGTCATTGTATTACAGAAGTTGTGGAAATGGGCAAAGAAAAAGCCACAAAAGAAATTGCGAAATTATTAAATGTAAAAGAAAAAACAGAGATTGACCATATTAAACGTGTACGAAATATTGATGGAGAAAAAGTAATTTTAGATATAAATCATTTTGTATCTGAGTTTATTCCAGGATTAACGAAAGAAATTGCAACAGCATCGATTTATAAATACATCGAGAAAGAGCTTGGGCTACACATTAGTTATTCGCAGAGGGTAATTGAAGTACAGCCATGTACAGAGGATGACAGAAAGTATTTAGATTTAAATGGAACAGACTATGTTGTCGTTGTGAAAAACTTTACACATTTGTATGATGGAAGTCAGTTTGAATATACAGAATCACGCCACCGTTTAGATATTTTTCACTTTTCGGATGTGGCACGCAGGAAGTAAAGAGGTGGAACAAAATATTGTTTCATCTCTTTTTTTTATAAAAAAAACACAAACTCGTATATACGAGTGTTGACTAACTTATATATACGAGTTAATATGTAATTGTAAACGGTATCAAATAAAGAAAAGAGGGACGGGAATATGGGGAAAGACTATCGTAAAACAGCAGAGGAAGTGTTGCAGTATATTGGTGGGAAAGACAATATTGAACAAGCTGCACATTGTGTGACGAGGCTCCGTATCGCTTTAAAAGATGAAAGTAAAATAGATAATGATAAATTACAGTCTGTTTCATTAGTGAAAGGAGCATTTCATAACGCTGGTATATTTCAAGTTGTAATTGGTCCAGGGGATGTAGATCGTGTTTACGCTGAATTGATAACGCTTGCAGGTATGAAAGAATCGACTGTAGCTGACGTAAAAGACTCTGGAAATCAGAAGTTAAATCCAGCTCAAAAGTTTGTGAAAATATTTTCGGATGTATTTATGCCGATATTACCAGCGATAGTAACAGCTGGTTTACTAATGGGTATTAACAATCTATTAGGGGCAAAGGACTTATTTTTTGATGGGAAAAATTTATTAGATGTTTATCCGAACTTAGGCGGGCTTTGGGATTTAATTAATATGATGGCCAATACAGCATTCGTATTCTTACCAGCACTTGTCGGGTGGTCAGCAACGAAGCGTTTTGGTGGTAGTCCAATACTAGGGATTGTTATGGGATTAATGCTTGTGCACCCGGCCTTATTAAACGCTTGGGACTATGGAAAAGCAGCGACTGGTTTAGAGGGTCAAAAGATTGAGTACTTCAATATTTTAGGACTGTTCCAAATTGAGAAGGTAGGATATCAAGGACAAATTTTACCTGTTTTAGTAGCAGCATTTGTATTAAGTAAAGTGGAAATTTTCTTAAAGAAACATGTACCAAATGCAATTCAATTATTAGTTGTACCAATTACAACAATCGTTGTGACAGGTGTGTTAGCATTAGGAATTATCGGTCCGGTTACACGTCATATTGGAGATTTATTAACAGTAGGATTAGTAGGTGTATATGAAACAGTACCAGTAGTTGGAGCAGTATTATTTGGAGCGTTATATGCACCGCTTGTAATTACAGGTATGCATCATATGTTTATTGCAATTGATTTACAATTGATTGCACAACATGGCGGTACATTTATTTGGCCGATGATCGCTCTTTCTAACATTGCGCAAGGTAGTGCGGCACTTGCGATGTTCTGGATTTCTAAAAATCAAAATGATAAAAGTATGGCATCAACATCAGCCATTTCAGCATACTTCGGTATTACAGAACCAGCGATGTTTGGTGTGAATTTACGAAATAAGTTCCCGTTCTATGCAGCGATTATAGGGTCTGCTGTGGCAGCGATATTCATTACATTAAATGGTGTATTAGCACCTGCTATCGGAATTGGCGGATTACCAGCATTTATTTCTATCATTCCGAAATCGATTCCAATGTTTATTGTCGGAATGATTATTGCAGTTGTAATCCCATTTACTTTAACATGGTTATTTGCAAAAAGAGTCAAACAGAAGTAGGAGGAAGTTAAACATGAAGGATTGGCATAAAAGTGTAGTCTATCAAATTTATCCGAAGAGCTTTAATAGTTATTACAATAGAGAAACCGGTGATATAAAAGGGGTTACAGAGAAACTAGATTATTTAAAAGAACTCGGAGTGGATTATATATGGTTAACACCGATATACCAATCACCACAAAATGATAATGGATATGATGTAAGTGATTACTACAGCATTGATCCATCTTACGGAACGATGGAAGAGTTTGAAGAACTTTTAGAGGAAGCGAAAGTACGTAACATTGAGATTATGCTTGATATTGTTGTAAATCATAGTTCGACTGAACATAAGTGGTTTAAAGAAGCGAAGGAAGATAAAAATAGTCCATATCGTAATTACTATATTTGGCGTGATGAAAAAAATAATTGGCAGTCTAAGTTTGGTGGATCTGCTTGGAAATATGATGAGAAGACGGAGCAATATTATTTACATTTATTTGATGAAACACAAGCTGATTTAAATTGGGAAAATGAAAAAATTCGTGAAGAAGTATATGATATGATGCGTTTTTGGCTGGATAAAGGAGTAACAGGATTCCGATTAGATGTCATTAACTTAATTTCAAAAGACCAATGCTTCTTAAACGATGAAGGTAGTACTGCGACAAGTGATGGACGCAAGTATTATACAGATGGTCCGCGTGTTCATGAATATTTACAAGAGATGAACCGAAATGTTTTTGAAGGAAAAGATGTAATTACAGTTGGAGAAATGTCATCTACGACAATTGATAATTGTATTAAATATTCTAATCCTGAGCGTAATGAATTAAGCATGACGTTTAGTTTCCATCATTTAAAAGTAGATTATCCGAATGGTGATAAGTGGACGAAAGCAGAGTTTGATTTTATTAAATTAAAAGAGATTATGTCTAACTGGCAAATTGAAATGCAAAAAGGCGGAGGATGGAATGCGTTATTTTGGTGTAATCATGACCAGCCTCGCATCGTGTCACGCTTTGGTGATGACGGGAAGTACCGAAACGAATCTGCAAAAATGTTAGCGACAGCCATGCACATGCTGCAAGGAACGCCTTACATTTATCAAGGGGAAGAAATCGGTATGACGAATCCTAAATTTGAGTCCATCGAGCAATATCGTGATGTGGAATCGTTAAATATATACGATATAAAGCTAAAAGAAGGGCTATCAAAAGAAGAGATTATAGGGATTTTAAAGCAAAAATCTCGTGACAACTCGCGCACTCCAATGCAGTGGAATGAAGAGATGAACAGTGGTTTTACAACAAGTACACCTTGGATTTCAGCGGCTGAAAACTTTAAAGAAATAAACGTAGAGAAGGCCTTAGAAGATAAAGAGTCCGTATTTTATCATTATAAAAAGTTAATAGAACTTAGAAAAACATATGATGTAATTACAGAAGGAGAATATGCTATTTTGGATAAAAATGATCCTAAAATTTGGGCATATACTCGTACTACAGGAAGTGAAGTACTACTTGCTATAAATAATTTCTACGGAGAAGAAATAACGTACTCTGTACCAGCGCAAGTTCAATTAGATGGAATGAAACAAGAAATACTACTGTCGAATTATAAAGATGCTAGCAAGAATATTACAAAACTTAGCTTAAGACCATATGAATCAATTGTGTATCGATATACGAAATAAAAAGGTTGTATGCCGCATGGGCATACAACCTTTTATTTTAGGACACCACTGTACAAAATGTTTACCTCTACCTCAGGTTTGAATTTTACTTTTGCATAATCTTTATTCCAATTTTTCTTCTTCCATAAGTCAGGGTGGTAGGCGATAAGGTGTCTGCCGATACCGAAAGCATCACAGTTTGCTTTTTGTAACTTTTTCGTTATCTTTTTAGCTTCTTTCGTAAGTTGTTTAGACAATTCTTTATTTAGTTTTTTTCTTTCATCCATTTTGTAAAGATTATCTCTCGGAGCTTCAAGCGCTATAACTTTTAGTTGGAGCTTAATGTGAGCATAAACATTTCCTTTTTTATCTGTTGTTATTTTTAAGTCGCGTTTTAACTTTCGATTGCTAATTTCCATTGTTAAATAATCAGATGTTTTCTCTGATTCATCGCTAGTAAGCTTTTGGGTTATACGGGCACTTGTTCCCATTTTTCCAGTTAATAATACGAATAAAACAGATTGTTTCAAAGGTAAATGCCCAGTTAATTTATCATTATTAAATAAAGCTAGACCGTTTGTAATCACTTCTTTTCCTTTTATTTTTATAGAAGGGAGGGTAAAGTCTTTACCGGGATCTAACATTTTTGTAGCAGCTGTCTCTAAAGTTTCTTTTGGAAATACACTCATATCTTCTAAGCTTTTCACTTTTTTCTTTAGAAAATCTCCAATTAGTAAATTTCCTACTTTCTTTTTTTCTAGTATCTCGGATGTTTCACCATCTACTGCAATAAGTTTTACTAAAGCAGTTGGGTTTGTTGGGTCCCGAAAGCTGACATCTAAATAAGGTAATATACCTTTTTTTAGAATTTTGGTTCCTAGTAATTGAACACCATATTTAAAATAACGAATATTCCCAGTCACATTTTTTTTTAGGGCATCGCTTGTATCCCTTATGTTATGCCCCGTTGCTGAATGTATTTCATTTTCGAATGAAGATTGCTCTCCGCTTGAACTTTTTACGAGCTCGATTGTTTGCTGGAGTTTATTCTCTTCCGTAATATCAGATCCAATACTATAAGCTAACCTTGCTTCCCTTAATGGTTCTTGATCCCAACAGCCAGAAAGGAGGGAACTAGCACATAATATAGAAAGTAATTTAACTTTTCTTGTGAACATACTGTTCTCCTTTCTTATTTCGTATCACAGAATAAAGTAGAAATAAAAGAGGGAGGACAACAATAAAAATATACGTGAACTTATCAGTGAAAGTTGAGATTACTTTTAATTCTTCAGGTGTATCTATAAATAAGGCTACACTAAAAGCAATAATACCAATGATTGGAACAGCTTTTTTATGATTAGCAAGATTGAATATATGTCCCACTCCGATTGAAGCAGCGCAATAATAACTAGCGATAGAAGCTGCAACTGTTATCATCCATATGGGAATGAATAGTAAATCCGTCCGGTCTATAATCCCAATATGTAAGGAACGTAATAAGTAAGCAACTGGTTCTGGAATAAGCTCAATTTGTTTTGGACTAAATACGATAAAGCAAATCCAAACAGTAAAAGTATAAAAAAGTGTTACAAATCCATTAGCGATAGAAATGGCCTTCAGTTTTGCGACAGAACTGCCATTTACTTTTGGAAAAGCGATAAGAATGATTTCAAAACCATACATGGCTGTAATTGTTTCCTTGGATGCTTGAATTATATTCCACCAGCCGGCTTCTGTAATTGGAAAAATATAAGAGAAATCAGCTCGGGAAAGCCCTAGGGCAATTAAAAGGGCCATTGGAATAATGAGGATAGAGGCCATGACATAAAATCGTACGATGACTTTAAATGTATTATAGGCTATATAGCAGCAAGCTATCGTAAATAGCATGAGAATGGCAGACCAAGGAGTAGCTTGTAATATCCATACTTTAATGACATTACAAGCATTCAACATAACTGTCATACCGATAAGCGTAAAATAAAAAACATAAGCAAAGCCTAATAGTTTTCCAAACTTATTACCAAATAGCATACAAACACTTTCATACATATCTGCATCAGGGAATCGTTTTAAGAAAAGCCACATTAGTAAAATAATAAGCTGAATCGCAAGCCCGGCGATGAGCGCGGAAATCCATCCACCACCTTTTGCTATTGGGTGAAGACGGTTAGGTAGAGAAAGGATACCAACTCCGATTTGGCATTGAATAACGAAAAAGGTAAATTGAACGAGCGAAATTTTACTTTGCGTGTTTGTCACCGTCCTCATCCTCTCTCGTTACATGTTGTCGTTGCATTTTTTTCGGTTTTGGATCATGTGGTCGTTCCCAAAACGACCAAATTGGAAGTCTTACAAAAGAATCTTTCATATCTTTTATCCGCATCGGGGCAACAGGAGAAAGATATGGCGTATGAAATGAATGTAATTGACATAAATGAACGAAAGTTATAATTAGACCGAATGATATTCCGACGTATCCGAATATAGCAGCAAGAATCATTAATGGAAAACGAAGAATTCGAACTGCTGAACTCATATCGTTTGATGGAACGAGAAAAGATGAGATGGCAGTTAAAGCTACAACAATGATCATCGTATAAGAAACAAGTCCAGCTTTTACAATTGCATCACCAATTACTAAACCACCTACAATACCGATTGTTTGTCCAACTCGGCTTGGCAAGCGAATACCAGCTTCCCGTAATAATTCAAAGATTAATTCCATTAAGAGAGCTTCAAAAATAGGAGGAAGTGGTACTTTCTCTAATGAAGCTTTAATTGTATACACAAGTTCAAGCGGCAATACATCAGGATGAAAGGCTACGGTTGCGATATATATAGCTGGTAAGAGAAAAGCAATTAAGAAACTCACTAAGCGAATCATTCGGACGAAAGATCCAACAATCCAGCGGTTATTATAATCATCTGGTGATTGATAGAAAGCGAATAACGTAACAGGAACGATAAGTGCTGTTGGATCTCCGTCAGATAAAATAGCAACTCGGCCTTCCATTAAATTAGCGACAGTTCTATCTGGTCGCTCTGTATTTAATTGTTGTGGAAATGGTGAGAAAGACGTATCCTCTATAAATTCTTGTATATATCCCGGAGACATAAGTGCATCTGTCTTAATCGTTTCTAACCTTCTTTTTACTTCTGTAACTAAATCGTCATTCGCTATGTTTTGCATATAAGCAATTGCCACTTTCGTATGCATTTCTTCACCAAGTGTGAAATATTTAACGACGATATTTGGACTTTTTATGAGCTTACGAATCGAAGCTAAATTAGTTGCTAGATCCTCTACAAAACCAGTATGTGGACCGCGCACAATCCCTTCATTATCAGGCTCTGCTATATCTCGCTTTAAAGATAAAGCTGTTTCGAAAATAAAAAAACTGTCGACGTGTTCATGAAAATATAATGATTTTCCTTGTAATAAAAGCTGCACACCGTAATTTAAATTTGTTTCTTTTTTCATATTTAATGTGGCAAAAGCTTTATCTAAAGCCAAATCCGACCGAGTTAATAAAGGCTCAAGAGCTAATTGGTGAATCAAATTTGGGTCTGCTAAAGATTCGATATATAAGATTGTTCCTTTTCCGTTTTGAAAAGGGACATCTAATTTTTTTATATCATCTGAGTGACATAGCTTATTTTCAATGTAATTAATATTTTCCGGAAGTGATGGAAACATATGCTTTTTGTTATTATCTTGTTGTGAGTGCTTCTGTTCGGTCATACTTTCCATCTCCTTTACATTGAAATTATTTCTGTTAATTTTTGTTTTTTGTGAGAAAATTATGCTTGGATTTTTTAGAAAAGTAGGGAAATGGAAAGAACGTATATATTTGCGATATTACTATATATCTTTTGTACTATAGGAGAGTAAATCTAGCGGGATGCATAATTACATCATTTGATGAATAGGAAATTTAAGAAAAGCGATTTATAATACTAGTATTGTGTCTTGCCTTTTTAGGTACAGTACACAGCCGGTGATTGGCTAGTGGATGTTCTTCCATTTTGCCAGTGCCGGTTTTTTATTGGATAATAGGGAAAATGAAGTTTTTATAAAGAAAGAAGGGGTTGTTTTGAAGGATGTAAATTCTATCTTTATGAGAGAAAAGATTGCTAGTTCTTATCTTTATTTTATTTCTTTTCTTGGTTTGGTTACTATAACTATATCTTTACTTGAAATTAAAATCCCTTCTCATTCAACAATACTAATAATGTTGTTACTATTTATGGGGATTGCAGAGTATTTTCCTGTAAGATTTTGGAGAGGAACTAGCTCGCTTACTTTTCCGATAATCTATGCTATGAGTTGGCAGTTTGGAATCCATATAACTATTACTGCTATTGTACTCGTAACGCTAATTATTCACCTGCATCGTCGTTCACCGATACAAAGAATGTTATTTAATAGTACTCAGCATGCACTTAGTTTGATTTTGGCCGAATGGTTTTCAAACAAATGTATGTCCTTATTACTTAATAAGATAGTTATGTCAGTTCTATATGAAAATTTAATATCTTTGTTATTATTTTGCGTGTTTTTTTGTTTTTTCAACAATCGTTTTTACGATTTGTTGATGATACTTCTTCCACAGCCATATTCAATATATCAGTGGTATAAAAAAACTGTAACGGTATTTCTTTGCGAAACTTTTGGTTTCTCTTATGCGGCCCTGATGCATGTATTAATTAGTATATATAGTGTGGAAATAAACGAGATTACAGTACTGTTTTTCTTTTTTCCACTTGTAGCAGCTTCAGTTATTAGTTCTTTTTCTGTACGGATAAGGATGGAGAAGGAACGATTATATGAGTTATTTCTTATTACGACCGAAATTAGTCGAGGATTAACTGGAGGAAATTTGAAACATATTAAACAAGCACTTAAAGGTTTTTTTGGCATACAAGCATATGTAATATGGACAAAAGATGATGGGAACTGGAGTATTCTATTAAAAGATGGGAAAGTGCGCTCTCATATTTCTGATGATTCAGAAATATTAAGGGCGTTTGAGAAACTTTCTAAAAATCTTGTATTTAATGATTGGAAAATTGGTACGGCTCCTGGAGATGAAATATTTGATAGTGTTATACGCTCACTTGTATATTTTCCTCTTATAGTAAATGATGAATTAGTCGGAATGTTTGTTGCAGGGAAAAGTAGAAATGCGGGTTTCTTTCCAGAAGATGTACAGTCGTTAGCTACATTTTCTAACCAATTAGCTAACGTTGTTAAAACAAGGATATTGATTTCTGAACAGAAAAAAAGAATGATTTTAGAAGAAAGAAATAGAATTGCCCGTGAAATTCACGATGGTATTGCGCAAACATTAGCGGGGGTAATATTCCAACTAGAATCCGCACGGAAAAAATACCATGATAAACCAAAAGATATGCAGCAAGTAGTTGAGAAAAGCATAAAAGATTTAAGAGGAAGTCTAGGAGAAGTTCGCTATTCTATTTATGCTTTAAAACCATATCCGACACAACAATTAGGCCTTAAGCAGGCAATAGCAAGTAAAATAAAATCTTTAAAACGAGAATATGAACTAGACATTACCTATCATGAAAGAGGTCATGCACGTGCGCTTAGTTTTTCAAAAGAAAGAGTTATATTTGATACATTACAAGAGAGTTTGCAAAACATTGTAAAACATGCACAAGCAAAAAAGGCTGATGTTTTACTCAGTTATCAAAGTGAACACGTTCTTTTAAGGGTTAAGGATAATGGAGTTGGATTTTCACTATTTGAGTCTATGGTTAAAACAAAGAATGAGCCACATTATGGTATATTACATATGAATGAACAAGCTGACCAATTAGGGGCTACTTTACAGATTGATAGTTCTATAGGAAAGGGGACAGAAATTACACTGTTAATTCCAGATTCACAAACAAGGGGTGCGTAAAATGATTAAAATATTAGTAGTAGATGATCATGCTTTTTTACGGGATGCAATTCGGAGCATACTAGAAGATGAATCTGATATGAAAGTGGTTGGAGAAGCTAGCTCTGGGGATGAAGTATTGGGAAAAGTAGAAGAATGCGGACCAGATTGTATTTTGATGGATATTAACCTGCCAGGGAAAAATGGGATTGAAGCTACAGAGTTAGTGAAAAAAATTTATCCGAGTTGCCGAGTACTTGTGTTTACAATGTATGAACATGATGAGTATTTAATGGATGCACTTCAGGCCGGTGCTGATGGTTATTTATTGAAGGATTCCTCATCAGAGCAGGTAGTAGCAGCAATTCGAATGTTATATCGAGGTGATTCAGTTATTCATCCGCGTATGACTAAAAAATTAATTACATATCATCAGCAAAAAATGAAAGTAGAATCAAATGAAAATGAACTGACGGAACGTGAAAAGGAAATTCTCTTTGAACTAGTAAAAGGACTTAGTAATAAAGAAATTGCTGAAGTTTTATATATTAGTGATAAAACAGTTAAAATACACATCAATAAAATTTTTAAAAAACTAAATGTGAAAAGTCGATCGCAAGCAGTGATTTATGCAGTTCGAAATCAATTGGTTCCGCTAGATTAAATAAGAAATCTATCAAAGAACTATCGTGTCGATTTATTCTGTATCACAAAGAATAAAGGACAAGATAGTTCTTTTGTACTATGTAGGCATAGAATCCTTAGAGAAAAGATACTCCTTTTGTTTAATTTTCAGAATAATCAAAATGTGAAATAATAAAAATAGAATTACATTTTAATATTGTTAATAATTCATTTTATGAAAATCTTTTGTTGGAAATAAATGATGGGGGGCTCTTATAAAAAGAGTAAAGTGAGTGGTTAGCTATATGAGGTATGGGGATGGTAGTGGCGTTGGAAATCTTTCATGATACAAAAGATTGAGATTGATAGAGTTTCCGATGCTACATGGGAATTTAAGAATCAATTTGTTTCAAAAAATAATATTAATAATGGGGAGATGCAATATGAAACGAGGGAAATTTGGAAAGGTTCTTATTGGAACGTTAACAGTTGGAATGTTATTGTCTCAAGGGATTCCATATAACGTATTAGCGGAAGAGGTAAATACATCTACTTTAACTGGAATTGATGATGCAGATGCTATCTTAAAAGGCCTTACAAAGGAACAACGTAATGCCTTAAAAACGTTAGATACAAAACCAGGTTTTGTTATTTCGCCAGGTATCAATACAGCAAGTCCTAATAATGTAAATGTGATTATAGAATTTAAGCAAGCGCCTAGCAAAATTGAGGTATTAAAACAAGCGGCTAAAGGGAAAAAGATAGCTCTTTCAAATGCGGAACAAAAGGTAGAGGCATCACATAAAGGGTTTAAAGCAGAGCTTGAACAGCTTCAAAAGAATAAAGAGAAAGGGACAAATGTAAAATCTGCAAAGATAACAAGAGAATATAAGAATGCTTTTAATGGTGTAGCGATTTCTTTACCAGCAAATATAATCGAAGACTTAGTTCGTACCGGTATCGTTAAGCGCGTATGGGAAGATCATGAGGTTAAAATTGATTTGCCGAAAGAAACAGCTAAGACTGCTGTTGAACCAAAAATGGCAGATAGTGTACCACAAATTGGTGTAGACAAGCTACATGATGAAAAAATAACAGGAAAAGGAATTAAGGTAGGTGTACTAGACACAGGTATTGATTACAACCACCCGGATTTGAAAGATGCATATAAAGGGTATCGTGCAAAACAAGGTGAAGATCCAACTAAAATAGATCCGAACTCAATAAAAGGATGGGACTTTGTTAATAATGATGCTGATCCAATGGAGACAACGTATAAGGATTGGCAAAATTCTGGAGGATATCCTGAGATTTATGAGGGAAGTGCATATTATACATCCCACGGTACGCATGTAGCTGGGACAATTGCTGCAGACAAACAGAATAGTGTGGATTATGCAGTGAAGGGCGTTGCTCCAGATGTAGACTTATATTCATATCGCGTATTAGGTCCATATGGAAGTGGACAAACAAGCGGTATTCTTGCTGCGATTGATAAAGCAGTGAAAGACGATATGGATGTTATCAATTTATCACTAGGAGCGTCTATTAATGATCCTTTATATCCTACTTCTGTTGCAGTGAACAATGCGATGTTAGCAGGTGTTGTTACAGTAGTAGCAGCTGGTAATAGTGGTCCGGAAGAAGGTACTATAGGATCACCTAGTGCAGCAGCACTTCCAATTACAGTTGGAGCCAGTGACGCTGCAGTGAATATTCCAACGTTTTCCGCCGATGCAGGTGATGTACATGTAGATAAGATGATGCTACTTGGAAAAAGCTTTACTGATAAGATTGAAGATTTGAAAGGACAATCCTTATCGGTTGTATATGCAGGGCTTGGGAAATCAGGTGATTTTACAGGGAAAGATGTAAAAGGGAAGTTAGCTCTTATCCAACGTGGTGAGATTACATTTGATGAAAAAATTAAAAATGCTAAGGAAGCAGGCGCAAAGGCGGTAATTGTATACAACAATGTAGATGGGGAAATTACAAGTTATCTTGGGGAAAGTACTTCATCTATTCCATCGTTCCGCTTAACAAAAGTAGATGGTGAGAAATTGCAAGCAAAAGCTGTACAAGGAGATGTGTCGTTAGCATTTGGAGAACTTAGTAATATAAAAACAGAGGGAGATCACTTGGCTGATTTCAGCTCCCGTGGTCCTGCAACTAAAACAGATGATATTAAGCCAGATATTGTAGCACCAGGTGTGTCTATTTTCTCAACTGTTCCTGAATATATTAATGATCCAAAAGATGGAGAAAATTATCCGGTAGCGTATGGACGTATGTCAGGTACATCTATGGCAACTCCTCATACTGCAGGGGTAGCGGCACTTATTTTACAAGAACATCCAAACTATAGTCCATTTGAAGTAAAAGAAGCACTTATGAATACCGCAGTTGACCTAAAAGAAGAGCGTTCTGTATTTGAGGTGGGCTCTGGACGAATTGATGCATATCGTGCAGTTCATGCAGATACATCTATCGAGGTTATCGATAAAACATCAAACGTTGTAGATGATGAAGAAGTAGAAATTGAAGAAAAAACAGGTTCTATTGCGTTTGGGTATAAAAATCAAATTGAAAATGGGCCTATTAAAGATAGTCGAAAAGTCTTAATTAAGAACAGCAGTAAAACTGATGGAAAAGAGTTTAAATTAGAAGTAGAGTTTTCATCTACAAGTGTAGGTGTGCGAGATGCAGCGAAGAATGGTGTGAAGCTAAATGTACCAGATTCTATTAAAGTAGCTCCTAGTACATCAGAGGAAATTAGCCCTGAAATTATCATTCCAGAAAACGCTGAATTTGGTAGATATGAGGGCTATATTCATATTTCAAATAAAAACAATGAAAAAGAAGTATATCAAGTACCATTTGCAGTTAAATTCACAGAAAAAGGGATTGCGTCTGTAGATTTACTGAGAGATGCAATGGCAACAGATGCATCTAAATTCCATCCGTTTATGGAGAGACCAAGTTCGCCTTTGACATTTAAACTAAATAGTCCTCTTGAAACTATTGATGCAGTTGTGAAGGACCGAAAGACAGGAAAGGCATTAGGAGTCGTTGGTACACTTAATGCAAGTAGTCTAACACCGAATATTGAATATATGATGTTTTCTGGTATGGGAGGGTATGTACTTCCATTCACAGGAGATCCAGCTCATCCAATTGGGGATAAACCTGTTATGTTGCCTGATGGAGATTACGAATTGAACTTCGTTGGATATGATAAAGAAGGAAAATCGTATACAAAAGGCGATAGCATTATCATTGATAATGTTATACCGGAAATGAAATTTAAGGATGTACAACCTGGTATACATGAAGTCAATGATTCTATGTTTAAAGAAGAAGACGGCCAACGTGCATTATGGGTGCATGGTAATATTTATGATTCTACAGTAGATGCATTGAAGGCAAAAGGCTTGCAGTATGATCAAAAAGCGAACCAAATTGTATATTATCAAAACTCAGCCTTTCCATCAGGTTGGCTGAATACAATTCAAGCAAATGGTGATTTTAAATTTGGAGTACTTCCAGAGGAAATAAACGAGCCGTTAAATTTAAAATTATTTGGATATGATCTTGCAACTGCAGGGAATATGGCAACTGGATATAAAGATTACGTCTTTGTAAAGGAAGGGACAGAATACGCTGTTCCAAGTTATGACAAAGATAAAATCAAATTAGGAGAGAAAATTACATTAACTTTGAATCTTAATAATGTAAAACAGCTTATGTCAGGTACATTTGAAATTCCTTATTACAAGCAGCTCTTTAAATTTACAGATGTGAAACCAAATCCAGCACTTACGGAATATGTAAAACAACATGGACTGAACCTTAAATTAGAAGATCCGAAGATAAGTGAAGAAGGAGCTTGGGAAAACAAGGTGAAAGTTGGGGCATCATTAGAAGGAAAAGAATTTAAAGGATTAGATGGAGATACACCATTTTTAGATGTTACATTCGAGATGACGAACGATGAATACTTTAATGATTTAACTGCATTTGGAGTAGAGAAGTTCTCTTATACAAAAGCTGTTGCATCAGAAGGCATTGAGATTCCTGCGTTTAAAGATAAATCTTTTGCTATTGTTTCGAAACATTCAACGATTACAGGGTATATTGGCCCGGAAGCTTTCTTGAATGAAGAGGGGTATTTAGGTAAGAAAGACTATACAAAACTAGGAGCAAAAGTGTACGCAGTTGGCAAGGATGGAAAGAAATATACAGGAACGATTGGTGATAACGGGCAATTTGAAATTCATAGTGTCCCAGTAAGCGATAAAGAATATGATATTTTCGTAGAAATGCCAGGTCATTTAAATAGTAAATTAACAACAAAAATAGGGAAGGTGCAAGACGGTGAATTAGTGGGACAAAACTTTAGAGTTGACATGGATGATAACCTTGCAGGTGATGTAAATGGAGATAAAATGGTAGACATTCAAGATGCTAGAATAGCAGCTTTATCGTATGGAAAAGGAAAAGTATCTGTAAAAGATGGAGATATAAATCAAGATGGTGTTGTAGATGAAACAGATATTCGTTTTATTGAGAAAAACTTCTTGAAAAAGAGTCCAGATGCTAAAGAAAATCAGAAACCGAAAGAAAATGTAGGTCCAGTGACATTAGATAAAATCTTACGCTCTATTGGCTTAGAACCAAAAAAATAAGTGGGCAAACTTCTAGAGTAAATAATGCAATCAGACAATGAATAGTAAATGAAATGAGATTGGCTAACAAATAACCGGTAATGATTTACGGTAACATTACCGGTTATTTTAAAAGTAATAGTCGTTTTGATATATGAAGTAACTAGTTTAAATTTGGTTCACTTTCGCTGTGGGACAAGGTAGTTGCTTAAATTATTTTGTGGGATGGAAATAAGGTTTGTAGTTTGAACTTTAAAAATAGGGGGACTTGTGAAATGAGTATTAAGAAAAAACTTGGTATGGGTGTTGTAACTGCAGCACTTGGCTTATCTTTAATTAGCGGGGGAACATATGCGTATTTTAGTGATAAGGAAGTGTCACAAAACACTTTTGCAGCGGGTACTTTAGATTTGAGTGTGAATCCTGAAGTTGTTATTAATGTCGATAATATTAAACCAGGTGATGAAATGGAGCGTGGTTTTCAATTAGTAAACAAAGGAACTTTAGCAATAGGAGATGTGAAACTCCTGACAGATTACAGTGTAATCGATGCTAAAGGAGATAATGGAAATGCTGATTTTGGTGATCATATCCGTGTTGATTTCTTGTGGAATTTGGATAAAAATGAGGTTCCAATTTGGTCTACTACATTATCTGAATTAAAGGTATCTACGCAAAATGGAAGTATTCCTGATCTTGTACAAAAAGGTGTTGTAGACCGAGAAGGAAATGGACTTGCTCCTGGTGATGATGATACTTTCTATGTAATGTTCACATTTGTAGATAATAATGCAGAGCAAAATGTATTTCAAGGAGATTCATTAAAATTAAATTGGACTTTCAATTCAATGCAGACAAAAGGTGAAGAGAAATAAAAATAAATGTTATATACGAGAATCAATTGATGAAGAATTGATAAATAAAACTTTTAATAATGTAAAGGTTGATTTAGTGAATCAACCTTTTTTGTTTTTAGATTATTCATAGCAGTACTTCTCACATTTGTGTCGAATTAAGAAGATATATAGGAGGGATACATATGGAAATAGCTGTAGAACGTGTTTTTACAAAAGAGATTTTAAAAACAGCAGCGAATTTGTTTCATGTAACAGTGGAAGAAAAGCCACTTGGAGATTTTGAGAATTATATTTTTAAGGCGAAGGGTGATAATGATGAAGATTACGTATTACGTTTAACACATTCTTCTCATCGCTCTAAACAAGAGGTAGAGGCTGAACTAGATTTTTTACGATATGTTGCGGAGAATGGGGCAAAGGTAGCAGGACCTCTTTATTCAACGTCTCAAAATCTTGTAGAAGAAATCGCAGCAGAGGATGGGACTTTCTTTTTCGCTTCCTTATTTACATATGCAAAAGGTGAGCAAGTAAAAGGAGAAGAATCGCCTTATTGGGGAAATGCTTATTTTGAAGCGTGGGGAAAAGCGATTGGACAACTGCATCGCCTTACAATGGATTATCCTAAAACAGACTACCGTGATACGTGGGAAGAAGACGAAAGTGGAATTGTTAATGAATTAGAAGATGAGAAAGTGAAAGAGGTTGCTGCTGTATTAATGGGGGAAATAAAGACTCTTCCAATTGGAAGAGAAACATTCGGCCTTATGCATGGCGATATTCATCCAGGTAATTTCCATTATGATGGGAAAGAGCTTACAATCTTTGATTTTGATGATGCGGCCTATAATTACTTCATTCATGATTTGGCAATGGTTCTTTATTACTCGGTCCTTTTTACACCGTGGACAGTGGAGGAGAAGACGACATTCGCTCGTAAACAGTTACAAGTGTTAAGAAAAGGATACGAATATGAGCACAGGCTGGCGGATAGTTGGTATGAATCGTTACCACTATTTTTACGCTTACGTGATATAGGTTTATATGGAACGCTTCAAAAGAAGTTTAAAGGGAAAGATATGCCTGATAATTTCTTGAAATTATCGGAAGAGCTATACGGAAGAATTATCAAAAAAGAAGCAATTGTGAATATATAATACATTTAGTTCAAAACAAAGTATATAAAACAAATATGTACTTTGTTTTTTTATACAAAAATATGTTTACTTTATTAAAATAATATTGTCCTAGATTCGGTATACACTTATAATTTTATATATATATTCTGAATATTCTTTATAAAAAGAGGAGGGGGAATGTTGGAAGCTATCGTAAGTTGGATCAATAATATTGTTTGGAGTCCAGCACTTGTTTATTTATGTTTAGGAGCAGGTTTATATTTTTCCATTCGAACGAGGTTTTTACAAGTAAGGCATGTAGGAGAAATGGTGAAGCTTACATTTCAAGGAGAAAAATCGGATGCTGGTGTTTCTTCGTTCCAGGCGTTAGCACTTTCTTTATCAGGGCGCGTTGGAACAGGAAATATTGCGGGTGTTGCAACGGCTGTTGCATTTGGTGGTCCAGGAGCTGTCTTTTGGATGTGGGTGGTAGCTTTTCTAGGAGCAGGTTCTGCTTATGTAGAATCGACACTTGCACAAATATATAAGACGAAGCATCAAGGCCAATTCCGTGGTGGTCCAGCTTATTACATTGAAAAAGGGTTAGGGGTTAAATGGTATGCATTAGTATTCGTTGCAGCAACAATTCTTGCAACGGGGATGCTGTTACCGGGTGTTCAGGCAAATAGTATTGCTGTAAGTTTGGAAACAGCTTTCGGTATTAATACTTCTGTATCTGGAGCGGTATTAGTAGCGGCATTAGCGCTTATTATTTTTGGTGGAGTTAAGCGAATTGTTAACGTAGCGCAAGTTGTAGTGCCATTTATGGCGCTTGGTTATATTTTAGTAGCTTGCGTCATTGTTGCTATGAATATTGAAAAATTACCAGATGCTTTCATGTTAATTTTAAAAAGTGCATTTGCATTAGAAGCAGCTTTTGGTGGAATTATTGGTTTAGCAATCTCTTGGGGAGTAAAACGTGGTATTTATTCCAATGAAGCAGGGCAAGGAACTGGGGCCCATGCGGCGGCAGCTGCTGAAGTATCACATCCAGCTAAACAAGGGTTAGTACAAGCATTTTCCGTTTACATTGATACATTATTCGTCTGTTCAGCAACAGCATTTATGATGATTATTACAGGCATGTATAACGTATTTGATGCAAGCGGAAAAAACTTTATCGTCAATAAATTAAATGGTGCACAGCCGGGTCCTGGTTATACACAGGCAGCGGTAGAATCTGTTTTCCCTGGATTTGGAAATGGTTTCGTTGCAATCTCTTTACTATTCTTCGCGTTTACAACAATTATGGCGTATTACTACATTGCAGAAACGAATATTGCATACTTAAATCGTGATAAAGACCGTCCTTGGATGTCCATCGTACTAAAATTTGTATTCTTAGGAGTCGTATTCTATGGTTGTGTAAAAACAGCTGCAACAGCATGGGCTTTAGGTGACATTGGTGTAGGGATTATGGCATGGGTTAACATTATCGCGATTTTACTACTACAAAAACCAGCATTGATCGCATTAAAAGACTATGAAAAGCAGAAAAAAGAAGGTAAAGATCCAGTATTTGATCCGCAGGAATTAGGAATTAAAAATGCTGATTTCTGGGAGCATGAATACGGGAAAGATAAGAAAGAAGAAGTATCTTAACAGAATAGAAATGAAGAAGCAAAGGGGAAACTCTTTGCTTTTTTTTTATGGACAAATTGAAGCTAAAAGTTATTTTTGGGACTGTTTTTGAATATAAAAAGAATGTACATGCTTTGTTAGGGGAAGGGGTGAGTATGTTGATAGAGTTTCGTAACGTAAATAAATATTATGGCAACTTTCAAGTTTTGAAAAATATTAATGTGCAAGTGAAAAAAGGCGAAGTGGTAGTAGTAGTTGGTCCTTCAGGATCAGGAAAAAGCACGTTGCTTCGGTGTATAAATCAGCTAGAGACAATTACCGACGGAGAATTAATCGTACAAAATACGGAGGTACACAATGCAAAAACAGATATGAATGAATTACGCCGAAATATCGGGATGGTTTTTCAGCATTTTTATTTATACCCGCATAAAACGGTTCTTCAAAATATTACACTAGCACCTATTAAAGTAAATAAAGTTTCCAAAGAAGAAGCAGAAAAAACAGCAATGTTTTATTTAGAGAAAGTAGGAATCCCGGAGAAGGCTAATGTATATCCGCATCAACTATCCGGAGGACAACAGCAAAGGGTAGCAATTGCTAGAGGACTTGCGATGCAGCCGGAAATTATGCTATTCGATGAGCCTACGTCTGCTCTTGATCCAGAGATGATTGGAGAGGTACTTGATGTTATGAAAGCACTGGCTAAAGAAGGGATGACAATGGTCGTTGTCACGCATGAAATGGGATTTGCTAGAGAGGTAGCAGATAGGATCTTATTTATGGATGATGGCCAAATTATTGAAGATACAACACCGGCGAACTTTTTTGCAAACCCTGAACAAGAAAGAGCCCGTTTATTTTTAAGTCGGGTGCTAAATCATTAGAGGAGGAATTTCATGCTTAAAATGAAAAAGTTATTTACTTTAATCGTATTTTCATGTTTATTCGTGCTTGTTGTTGCTGGATGCGGAAGTAAGAAAGATGAGGCAAAGGAAACAAATACGAAGCAAGGCGGGGCTGTTGAGCAAATTAAGAAACGAGGGAAATTAGTAGTTGGGGTGAAGAATGATACGAATTTATTTGGATTAAAAAATCCTTCAACAGGGCAGGTAGAGGGTTTCGATGTTGATGTCGCGAAGGCACTGGCGAAAAAGATTCTTGGAGATGAAAAGAAGCTAGAGCTGAAAGAAGTAACGTCTAAAACACGTATTCCAATGCTGAAAAATGGTGATATTGATGCAATTATTGCAACAATGACAATTACGGAAGAACGCAAAAAAGAAGTGGATTTTTCAGATGTATATTTTAAAGCAGGGCAATCGTTACTTGTGAAAAAAGGAAGCAATATTAAGAGTATTGATGATATAAAACAAGGTGTGAAAGTATTAGCTGTAAAAGGCTCAACATCTACAAATAACATTCGTCAAAAGTCACCAGAAGCGACTGTATTAGAATTTGAAAATTACAGTGAGGCGTTTACGGCGTTAAAAGCAGGAAAAGGTGATGTTTTAACGACAGATAATGCAATTCTTTACGGCATGGCAAAACAAGATTCAAATTATGAAGTTGTAGGGAAAATTTTCACAGATGAACCGTACGGAATTGCAGTGCAAAAAGGTGCAGATGATTTAACGAAAGAGATTAATAGCTTGCTAAAAGATATGAAAGCGAATGGAGAATACGATAAATTGTATGAGAAATGGATTGGTCAAAAACAAGAAAAATAAAGTGACACTTAATTGGAATAAATAATAAGAGTGAGAGGATGAGGGATGCTCATCCTCTTCTTGTAAAGAAAGAGGGGAGAATATGTGCCTGATTTTTCTATACTAACGAATAACATTGATATGTATTTAGAAGGCTTTAAGTATACAGTTATGTCTAGTGTAATTGCATTAATAGGAAGCTTTATTTTAGGAGTAATTTTGGCGGTAATGCGTATTGCACCGATTCGTATTTTAAATTGGGTAGGATCAGCTTTTGTAGAGTTTGTAAGAAATATTCCACTCGTATTAATTGCATTTATATTTTATTTCGCTTTACCTGTAATAGGAATTACTTTAAATGGTTTTGTAGCAGGAACAGTTACGCTTACGGTATATACGGCAGCTTTTATTGCGGAAGTCATTCGCGCTGGTATTCTATCAGTCGCGAAAGGTCAGATGGAAGCAGCAAGGTCTTCAGGGTTAACGTATGTACAGGCGATGTATTATGTTGTCTTACCTCAAGCGATGAAAATCGTAATTCCTCCTCTAGGAAATCAATTTCTCAATTTAGTAAAAAACTCTTCCATACTCGGAATTATCGCTGGTACTGATTTAATGTATCAAGGAGATTTAATTTCAACGAAGACGTTTGTTACGTTTGATGTTTATATATTTGTCGGGATGTTTTATTTAATATTAACAATTCCGCTCAGTATGCTAGTGCGTTATTTAGAAAAACGCTTGGCAAAGGAGGCGGTGTAAATGGATTTTAAGGGAGCAATTACAGGGGATCATATTCTATTTTTATTAAAAGGATTACTTATAACGTTAGAGGTAGCGCTCGTAGCAATTGTACTTAGCTTTATTATCGGTAGTGTAATAGGAATATTGCGCTACACGAAAATACCTGTCGTCTCACAAATATTAGGAATTATCGTTGAAGTGATTCGAAACTTACCACTACTGTTAATTATATTTTTCACGTATTTTGCACTTCCAGAAGCAGGCTTGAAATTAGAAATTATAACAGCTACAATTGTTGCTTTAACAATATTTGAAGCTGCAATGATATCTGAAATTGTTCGAAGTGGTCTATTATCTATCGAAAAAGGGCAAATCGAAGCAGCGAGGTCTTCCGGATTAACGTATGTTCAAGCGCTGTGGCATATTATTTTGCCACAAGCATTAAGAAGAATGGTCCCGCCACTTGTCAGTCAGTTTATTTCATTGCTGAAAGATACAGCGCTAGCAGTCGTTATATCACTACCAGAGCTTATTCATAATGCTCAAATTATTAGCGGGCAAAATGTAAATTATATGATTCCGACGTTTATAGTAGTTGCTTGTATGTATTTTATCGTAAATTATAGTTTATCAATTTTATCGAGAAGGTTAGAACTTCGTTGACTCTTACAATATATGTAAGAGTTTTTTCCTTGTTTATCCTTATTTTCCTCTAAATAGAATCTAAATCTTGCAATAATTAGATTTTTTATATTATTTTATCAGAAAAGTTTTAATTTTATATAGAAAATGTAATCGCTTTCGTGTATATTTTTATTATCAGAAAATTTTAACAAGACATAGGGGTATGGTAGGGGGAGGATTTAGATGCAGCAACCAACGAATGAGAAATTACATCGTACGATGAAGAGTAGACATTTATTTATGATCGCACTAGGTGGTGTAATCGGAACTGGTTTTTTCTTAGGTTCAGGTTACACTATTAATCAGGCTGGACCAGGGGGAGCCATCCTTTCATATTTAGTAGGCGGATTTATTATGTATTTAACAATGCTTTGTCTTGGAGAGTTAACGGTAGCAATGCCGGTTTCGGGATCTTTCCAAAAGTATGCAACGAAGTTTATTGGACCAGGAACGGGCTTTATGATTGGCTGGTTATACTGGCTTGGCTGGGCAGTAACAGTAGGACTAGAATTAACGTCAATCGGTTTAATGATGAAAAGATGGTTTCCAAATGTTGATGTTTGGGTATGGTGCCTTGTATTCGGCGTTATTTTATATGCTTCAAACGCAATTTCGGCAAAAAGTTATGCCGAATTAGAATTTTGGTTTTCTAGTATTAAAGTAATTACAATCCTTGCATTTGTTGTTCTTGGTGGTAGTGCATTATTAGGATTTATATCGTATGACGGAAAAGAAGCAGCACCTCTTTTCTCTAACTTTGTAAGCGATGGTGGACTTTTCCCAAATGGACTAGCTGCCGTATTACTTACAATGATTACAGTTAACTTCTCGTTCCAAGGAACAGAGTTAATCGGAATTGCAGCGGGAGAAAGTGAAAATCCAGAAAAAACAATTCCACGTGCGATCCGTAATACAGTATGGCGTATTATGTTATTCTTCATTTTAACAATGACAATTTTAGTAGGATTAATTTCTTGGAAGGAAGCAGGCGTAATTGAAAGTCCATTCGTAGTTGTATTTGATAAAATCGGTATTCCATATGCAGCTGATATTATGAACTTCGTTATTATTACTGCGTTATTATCTGTAGCGAACTCTGGATTATATGCAGCGACACGTATATTATGGTCACTTGCAAATGAAGGAATGGCACCAACTTCTTTCAAGAAAGTAAATAAACGTGGTATTCCAATTACAGCGCTAGTCGTAACGATTGCGGTAGCTGGATTATCCTTATTCACAAGTTTCCTTGCAGAAGATACAGTATACATGTACTTATTATCGATAGCTGGTTTATCGGCTGTTTCAAGTTGGATCATTATTGCTCTATCGCAACTTCGCTTTAGAAGTCAGTATATAAAAGGCGGAGGAAAGTTAGAGGACTTAAAGTATAGAACACCACTATATCCGATTGTTCCAATTTTAGCTTTAATTACAAATAGCATCGTTGTTATTAGTTTAGCGTTTATTCCTGAACAAAGAATGGCGTTATACTGCGGTATTCCATTTATCATTTTCTGCTATATATATTATTATTATATGAGTAAGAAACAGCAGAAACCGATGAAAGTGGAGATGGACAAAACAAATGAAACTAACAATCAAACACGATGATATAAAGGCAGATTTATCGTACGCTCAATTAGCGATTGGAAAAGAAAACGGGTATTCACCGTTACAATTACTCGTTTCTTCTATCGCAGGATGTAGTGCAATTGTCTTTCGAACAATTTTAGAAAAGAAACGTATTACATACGATACGTTTACGATCGAAACTGAAATTGGTAGAAGTGAAGCTTTATCCAAACCAGTTGAAAGTGTTCATTTGCACTATAAAATTAAAGCGGAAAACATTACAGAAGAGCAGTTGGACAAAGCATTGCAGCTTGCAGTGAAAAATTGCACGATTGTTCAATCTGTAAAAGACAGTATAAAAGTTACGGAAACAATTGAACTAATAAAGTGAAACATAAAAGCGTGAGAGTATAGCTCTCACGCTTTTATGTTTTTAACAGAGGAGGAAGTATTATGAAATGTTTAGGTTGTAAATTAGCAAACGAAGAGGAAAAAATATATAAAGTATATGAAGATGATTATGTAACTTGCTTTTTAGATCATGCGCCTTTCTACCCAAGACATACTTTAATTGTGCCAAAGCAGCATGTTGTAGAAGTAGACGAATTAGATGACGTTGTAGCAAGATCAATTATGGATGCTTCTAAGCTGATTGCAAAAGCGATTAAGGCATTATATAAACCAGATGGAATTACAGTTTGTCAAAATGGTGGAGTATTTAACGAGTTAACACATTACCATATGCATGTCGTACCAAGATATAAAGAGCGTTCGTTTGCTGAGTTTTATACGGTGCAACCGGAGGAAAAGAAGAATCATAACTTTGAAGAGACAAAGAATTTGTTAAAAGAAGCGATAGAGCAAATACTGCATATTGAAAAGGTGTAAAAGAATTTTTCTTAGAGATACAGTCAGGAAAATTCTAATATTAAAAAGCCCAATTTCTTAGTTACAATAGAGAAATTGGGCTTTTGCTTATTCTATTATTAAATTTTATCTATAAAAAGATTTTGTAGTGTCACAAAGTTACAGTGCTCATTCGTTATATAGAGTGAGAGGAGGAATTATATGAAAGTTACAAACAACGATTATGAAAAGATGGAAGAGCTATATGAGTTGTATGAACAAAAAATTTATTATGTAGCTTATTCTATTTTAAATAATATTCAACAGGCTGAAGATGCGGTTCAAGAGACGTTTATTACTCTTTATAAGAACTTGGAAAAGCTCCATAGCTTGGCTACTCAAGAGCTTAAACGCTATATTTTGAGGGTCGCGAAAAACAAGGCGATTGATAGTTACCGGAAAAATAAACGACATGAAACATTTTTAGAAGAATATGAAAGAGAATCAATAGAAGCAGTAGATGAAAATATTGAAGAGTGGGAAAAACGTAAAATGTCTGAGGTTCAAATTGATACATTGCTAAAAGAGTTAAATGAATCTAACAGACAGGTGTTTAAGTACAAAGTCTTCTATAACTTAACGTATCAAGAAATTTCAAGTGTAATGGGGATTACGGAGGCTAATGTCCGCAAGCAGTTTGAACGCGCTCGAAAACGAGTCCAAAATATGATAGGAGGTATACAACATGACGAATTCAAAGAACTCCAAAGAAATATATGAACTTGCTGAAAAAATTGCTTTAGATGATTTTGATAAATCCGAAGAACAACATGAATTTTCACATACATATACGCGCAAAAAGAAACTGTTTATGGAGGAAATGAAGCTGAAGGGCGAGCGACCACAGAAAAAGAGTAAAAGACATCGTATGTTAATCGCTGCTGCTTGCTTATTGATTGGTATGCCGACAACCGTTTTTGGTGCAGTGAAAGTCTATAATATGATTGTCCAAAAACAAAATTATGAAGTAAATGTGTCGGTAACAAATAAGGACACGAAAAAGGCTGATAAGTGGTATAAGCTGAAAATCGATAAATTACCAGAAAATATGGAAGCAATTGATGACAGTGCTATGAAATATTCATTTAAAGATAACTACGCACTAGGTGGATTTTCATTTGCTCTTTGGAGAGTAGGGGGGAATTCAGATTTTCCAACTCTGTACTCGAAAAGTTATGAAGAACAAGAGATAAATGGTAAGAAGGCAGTAATTGTCCATAGAGAAACTGGTAATAAAGATTTAATGTTTAATAGAGTGATTTTTCTCTATTTTAAGGAAGAGGGAATTATGTTACAAAGTTATATTGGAAACGATATAAACGAAGAACAAATGATAGATGTGTTAGGGAGCATTTCACTTGAGCCCACGTCAAAAGAAAAGTCATCACATATAAGTGATTATGATAAAAAGTATTTTAGCCAAGAAGGTAAAACAACTAAGGTGATTCCTTTGAAAAAAGATAGCAAACGACTATTTCATATAGGACAAAAGGTTCCAGTAACGATATCTATGGATCAGAGCCAAATTGAATATGTGATAGAAAAAGTTGAAGTTTTTGATTCGATCAAAGATTTTAAGCAAGAAAACTTTAATGAAATGGGATTAGGAAGACTAAGCGAGAATCAAGCTTTGGATCAAGGGGGACAATTGATACCATATAGACGGGATGAATATAAAGTTGGAAATGGTAAAGATTCAATTGATAAACTAGTAGAGTCAAAATTAATTCATCCTAAATTTGTCTACCTGACAACAACAGTGAAAAATATAGGTAAACAGGAGACAGAAGAAATTTATATGCATCCATCCATACAAGTGCTTAAAGGTAAAGGAAATGTATGGAATTATGCTGGGAAAGATGGAATTGCAGAAAGAAATATTATGACGGGTGAAGTGGATTATTTAGAACCTCACGGAGATGGAAAAAGCTTTTACAATATTGGCAGTATCACACCAGGACAAACTGTAAAGGTTAATCTAGGTTATTTTGTAGATGAGGATAAACTAGATTCAATCTTTTTGGATGCTTTCAATTACAGAGGGACTGGCGACACTGAAAATATGAATGCGAAACATCGTTGGTGGTTTGATATTCGTCAACAGTCAAAACAATAGGAACAAATACACAAAAAGCTGCTTATATTTAGCAGCTTTTTTCGTCTTCATACATACTTAAAATTTCTTTCGCACGTATACGTAAACCATCTATCAATTCTTTCGGTTCTAAAACTTTTGCATCTTTTCCAAGTCTATAAAATAAAGGAGTAATAAAGTTAATCTCACCTTTATCAATTGTTGAATGTATATATCCTGTCCCATCCTCGTTTACTATAACGAATTCCTCAAGATAAGGAACGCTTTTACATTGGCGTACGCCTTCTGTTGTCAGTAAAACATGTAACTGAGTAGGATTGTGTACTACGTTAGAGTTAGAGGCAAACCACTCTTCTAAATTCATGAATGTATCTGTATTTTCTTCCATCGATAATATTGAGAGAATACGATCAACGCGATACAGTAATACTTTTTTTCTACCGAAGTCATAGGACGGTAAGTACCATAACCCGTCGTGAGCATATACACCAATCGGATGAACATGTTTTGTTTTTATCCCTGATTTAGATTCGTATTGAAAGTGTAAATTTTTATTTTCAATAGCCGCTGTTAACACTTCGTTTAAAAGTGGGGTCTCAATTGTTCTCTTCGGATTCCAAAAGGCGATATAAGAACGTATTTTATCAACTTTCACTTTCGCCTCATGTTGTATAGAGCTATATAGTTTATGAGTGACAGAATTGATTTCTGTATTAAAAGGCAAGTCTCTGTAGTAGCTTAAAGATTGAAAGGCAAAAAAGATGGAGACTGCTTCTTCTTCCGTAAATAAGATAGGTGGAATGACCCTAGTTGTTAATACTTTATATCCTCCATTACGACCTTGTTCAGCATAAATGGGTAATCCCATATCACTTAAATCTAAAATGTATCTATGAACCGTACGAACGGAAATATTAAATTCATCAGCTATTTCTTGAGCTGTAAATGTTTTTTTCGCAGAAGCAAATATAAGAATATCTAATAAGCGTTTAGCTTTTGACAAATGTATCACCTTTTCTTTTTAACGTGACATAAATTGTCATGTTTTATTGTTAGTATATTGTTTACATCATATGTTATCAAGATGAGATACAAGGAGGAAAAGATATGTCACGTGAAATAGTTTTATTTATAGCGGCGAGTTTAGATGGATATATTGCGAAAGAAAATGATGATTTAGAGTGGTTAATGGAAACGGAAGGAGAGGGAGATAACGGTTATACAGAAATGTACGAAACAATTGATACAATAATTATGGGAAAGAAAACGTACGATTATGTAGTAGAGCATACGGAAACATTCCCGTACTTAGATAAAGCATGTTATGTTTTTTCTCGTTCAGAAAAAGGTTCAGACGGAAACGTGGAATTTGTAAATGAAGATGTAGTGGAGTTTACAAAAAGGTTAAAAGCACAAGAAGGGTCTAAAATATGGATGGTTGGTGGAGGAGAGCTACTGAGAGAATTCTTTAAAAATAATCTAATTGATGAATATATTGTTACGATTACACCGCATATATTAGGCTCAGGTGTCCCATTATTTAAAGAAAAGAATCCAGAAATTAATTTAACTTTAACGGATACGAAACGTTTTGGGCAATTTGTAAATTTATATTATAAAGTAAGATGATAAAGAAACACGACTACTAATGATAGTCGTGTTTCTTTATAGATGGTAATGAAATTATAAAGCAAGACCCGTGATTGACTTCACTCGTTACTGTAATATTCCCGCCGTGTAGCTCTACAATTTCCTTCACGATAGATAGTCCTAAACCAGTTCCACCTGTAGCTCGTGATCTAGCTTTATCAACACGATAAAAGCGGTCGAAAATGTGAGGGAGGTCTTCAGGAGGAATACCTTCGCCTTCATCTTCAATTGTAATGGAGATACGTTTATGTTCTTCTGTAATAGAAATGTTTATATGAGAATGTTCTTTTGAATGTCTATAAGCGTTATTTAAAATGTTTACTATAACTTGTTCAAATCGCTGTTCATCTAAGTTTACTAGCAATGTAGGAGAACAAGAGAAAGAAACTTTAATGTATCTTTCTTTATACATGGCGTTTACTTTTTCAGCTATGCGAGTAAGGAAGGTGTGTAAATGCACTTCCTTTACTTGAATAGAAAAGTTATGTTGTTCCATTTGTGCAAGTGAAAATAAATCTTGAACTAAGTTTGTAATGTAATCAGACTCATCTTTTATAATTGATAAATATCGCAAACGTTGTTCAGGAGAGGTGCTTTCTTTTAAAGCAATGTCAGCATAACCTCTTACGTATGTTAACGGTGTTCGTAATTCGTGAGCAACACTTGCTAGAAATTCACTTCGCTCTGTTTTCATATAATGTAAATCATTTGCGAGCGTTTGAATAGATGATGCTAGTTCGCCAATTTCATCATTTCGAGTAGTCGTTAACGAAACGGACAAATCGCCTTTACTCATTTTTTCAGTGGCATGTTTCATGTGTAACAATGGTTTTGTTAATAAACGTGATAATAGGAAAATTGTGATGACTGTGAGTAGAAACGTGATAGCACCAGCAATAATGAATTGTTTCGTTAATCCATTAACCAACTTTTCAATTGATTCTGTTCCAAGAAACATGTACACATAGCCTTTATGTTTTCCATCTACTACAATGGGGCTAACTGTACATATATAATTAGATGTTTTCCAATGATTCTCTATAATTGCTCCGTCATGATCTGTCCGTGTTTGCATCTTTTCAATATGCTTTTTTATAGTAGTATTTATTTCATTGGATTTAGCTAGTACCTCCTTATTTGCATTTGTAATAACAACAGTAGTTTCGGCTTCGGATTCCATTAGTGCAACATGGGAGATTGTTTGCTTATCAAAATACTTTTCAAGGACATCTCTGTGACTATTTCCGCGCTTTAATAAAGCTGTCATTTCTTCATTTACTCTATTGTTGACAAGGCTATAATAAAGCGAGACAAATAGAACACTTTCGATTAAAAGTGTAACAATCAAAAAATAAAATCCGAGCTGAATAGAAATTCGCTTCATTGCTTTGCTCCTTAATCTAGAGTATCAACCCATCGATATCCGACTCCGTAAACAGTTTTTAAATGATGATCAATAGGGAAATGTGCTTTTCGCAATTTATCACGTAAATTGCGAATATGTGAATCGACTGTGCGATCTTCTGTATTTGTGTTTAACCCCCAAATTCGTTCGATGAGCTGATCACGGTTTAATACGTAGTTCACATGGCGTAAAAATAATCCGAGTAAAGAAAATTCAATTGGTGTGAGAAGGAGCTCTTCATTATGGACAGAAACGAAGTGTTTTGTTTCATCCCATACAATACCGTGATATTGGATTTGTTTATGTTCATTTGTACGTCTTAAAACGGCTTCAATTCTTGCGAAAAGTTCTTCTTCATGGAAAGGTTTCGTTACGTAATCATCGGCTCCGAGTTTTAATCCTTGAACGACATCTACTGTTTGATCACGAGCTGTAACCATAATGATAGGAATGTTACTAAAAGATCGGATTTTTTTGCACGTTTCCCATCCGTCCATCTTTGGCATCATAATATCGAGTAAAACAAATTTAAAGTTTTGATTTTCTATATGTAAAATAGCTTCTTCTCCTGAATTCGCACATACGCAGTTATATCCAATTGGAGTAAGATAAAGAGTTAATAATTCAAGCATTCTCGGTTCATCGTCTACGAGCAGTATATCAATCATAGAGAGCCCTCCATATTTATAATCGTTACTTAAAGTGTAATGCAAAATCATGAAGAAATGGTGCAGATTATGATGTGTCTGCATAATTTCTTCAGAATTGCTTGTTATTGTGGAGTTGAAATTACATTTTAGGTAATCATATTGGCTCAAAAATGATTAATACGGAGGCGGTATAGTGAAAAAAATGACCCGAATTTTTGGGATAACAATAATTACAGCAGTTGGTCTTGCTGCATGCGGACAAACGAATACAGACCATAAAAACCATGAATCTACAAAAGAGAAAAAAACAGAGCAAAAGGAAATGAAAATGAATCAGGAGGTAACGGCGCCAAAAGAAATGAACGAAGGGGCATCGAATGATTTATTAACGACAAGTTTAAAAAATGTGACGAGGTTAAATACAAATGATCCCCTGCAAATGGCAGTGTTAACTTCGCAAACGATATGGCCAGCAACCCATAAAGAGAACCAGCCAGGTGCTGTTATTTTAGTACCAGTGAGCGAGTGGCAATTAGGTATTGCGAGTGCAGACCTTATTCATCATCCGAATAACGGACCGATTTTATTTATAGAAAAAGAAAAAATACCAGAAATGACGTTAAAAGAAATAAAACGATTAAATCCAATCGGAACGAAAGATGGAACACAAATTATGGTGATGGGGGATGTAGGTACTAGCGCGCTTGAACAATTAAAAGGTTATAAAGTAAAACAAATAAAAGAAACGGACCCAGCTATATTTGCGAAAGATGTTGATAAGGAGTATGCGGATATAACAGGAAGCTACCCAAATAGTGTTATTATCGGTTCATCTGCAGAAGAAGGACGTTTATATACAACACCCGCTGTAAACTGGATTTCTCATATGCCGGAACCACTACTCTATACAGAAAAGAATAAAGTGCCAGAAACGACAATAGAGGCATTAAAAATGAGAAAAGATAAAGCTAATATATATATATTAGGGCCAGAAAAAATTGTTTCAAAAGAAGTAGAAAAGGAGTTAAGCAAATACGGGAAAGTAACGCGTATTAGTGGAGAGACTCCTACAGAAAACTCGATTGCGTTCGCTAAATTTAAAGATGAAAAAACAAAATTTGGCTGGGGATTCACAAAACCTGGTCACGGTTTATCATTTGTTTCAAGCAAAACACCAGATTTAGCAGTTGCTGGGGCACCTTTTTCACATATGGGTAAACACGCACCTGTTGTCTTGTTAGAAGAAGGGAAAGCTTCACAACCAGTGTATGACTTCCTTGCTACTATTCAGCCGAAGTTTAAAGATGATCCAACACTTGGACCATATAATCATGGCTTCTTATTAGGAAGTACGAGTGATATTTCATTTGAAACACAAGGAATACTAGATGAGAGGTTAGAAATTGTTCAGGAAAGTGGTCAAGGACACGGTGGACATTAATGAAATGAGAAAAGACGCTACTAAGGTAGCGTCTTTTTCTTTAGGAAACTTTTACATAGTAAAAAATCTTCTACTCGTTATATAATAGCTTTCGTACAGTCGGCTAGATTTTCTTATGGAGAAAATCAAATTATAAAGGAGTAGAGGAGTGGTATTTTGTTTCAAACGATAAAAAATGATTGGTTTTCTAATGTGAGAGGGGACGTGTTATCAGGAATTGTCGTTGCTTTAGCGTTAATCCCTGAAGCGATAGCTTTCTCTGTTATTGCAGGCGTGGATCCGACAGTTGGACTATATGCAGCCTTTTGTATTGCAGTTACCATTTCATTTGTTGGCGGAAGAACTGGGATGATTTCAGCTGCAACAGGTGCAATGGCATTATTAATGGTAACGCTCGTTAAAGATCATGGTTTGCAATATTTATTTGCTACAACAATATTAACAGGTATTGTCCAAATTATTTTTGGCGTGTTCAAACTGAGCTCATTTATGAAGTTTGTTCCGAAATCTGTTATGAGTGGTTTTTTAAATTCACTTGGAATTTTAGTTTTTACAGCGCAATTACCGCATTTTAAAAATGCAACTTGGCAAATGTATGCACTCGTTGTATTAGGACTTGCAATTATATATTTATTTCCACGTATTACAACGGTTGTACCTTCTACGCTTATTTCAATTATTATTGTGACGAGTATTGCACTTATGAGCGGATTACAGTTGAAAACAGTAGGGGATATGGGAAGCCTACCGAAAGAATTACCGTTCTTTAGTATTCCTGATGTGCCACTTACATTAGAAACATTAGGGATTATTTTACCTTATGCAGTTATGCTTGCAATTATTGGTTTACTAGAGTCTTTATTAACAGCTTCAGTTTTAGATGATATGACGCATACAGAAAGTAATAAGCATAAAGAGGCACGCGGACAAGGGATCGCAAACATCGTCGCTGGTTTCTTCGGAGGAATGGCAGGATGTGCAATGATCGGTCAATCTGTTATTAATATTAAATCAGGTGGACGAGGTCGCCTATCAACATTTGTAGCGGGCGGATTTTTAATCGTATTACTATTCGTTTTAGGAGATTATGTCGTTCATATTCCGATGGCAGCTTTAGTTGCGGTTATGATTATGGTTTCAATCGGAACGTTTGATTGGAACTCTGTAACAACGATTCATAAAGTACCAAAAGGAAACGCATTTGTTATGATCGTAACAGTTGTGATTGTCCTAATTACACATAACTTAGCAGTAGGTGTAATTATCGGAACAGTAATTAGTGCGGTGTTATTTGCATTCAATATGGCAAAGATTCACGTGAAACATTTATATATTGAAAATAAGAAAATATACGAAATTCACGGTCAACTTTTCTTTGCATCCACAGCCGATTTCATAAATAATTTTTCATTTAATGAAGATGTAAAAGAAATTGAAATGAATTTTACTCATGCGCACGTATGGGATGATTCAGCGGTGGCATCAATTGATAAAGTTATCATAAAGTATGAGCAAAGTGGTGTGAAAGTAAGTATAACAGGATTAAATGAACGTAGCTCAAAACTTGTTGCAAATTTAGCTACTTATAATAAAAGAATTGCTAGTTAAAAGCCTCCTTTTTAGGGGGCTTTATTATATAATACGAGTAGGATAACGAAAAGGGGATTCAGCATATGTACAAACAAATTATATTAGCATGTGACGGTTCTGAACATGCACTTCGAGCAGCGGAACATGCAACATATATTGCGAAATGTAGCGAAGAAACAAATGTTGAAGTTGTGTACGTAGTAGATAATAGAACGGCAAAATCAGATATTATACAAGGTCAAACAGATTTAGAAACAATATCGGCTAGTCGAAAAGATAAATTAAAAGAGATTGAAGTTTTATTAAAGAAAGAGAACATATCTTATACAATTACGATATTACATGGTGATCCTGGAGATACAATTGTTCAATATGTAAATACAGGAGATATAGATCTTGTTATAGCGGGAAGTAGAGGATTAAATACACTGCAAGAAATGGTACTTGGTAGTGTAAGTCATAAAATAGCAAAACGAGTGAAATGTCCGGTGATGATTATAAAATAAAATGTAACTAAAGACCTTAGTATAGCTGAGGTCTTTTTTATGTATAAATAACTCTCATTTGTGGAAATACTAGATATATAAGTTGAAAAGATGTTAACTTACAAATTTGTAAGTTAGTTGTTAGAGAAATCGATGTTATGAAATTTTTCCCATTGGTAAAATAAAAGTATCAAAGGGGAGATAGGGAGGATGGAAGCAATGAAATCATTTCAAAATTTGTCATATAGTCAAGGGGTAAGCTTAATTTGTTTAGGGGGATTTGCTGGATCTGTTACGTTAGCTGTTTTAATAAAGGTATTTCATCAAATCTTTTAATATTAGAGTAGGGAAGGAATTGGTTGTTATCATTAGTAGGAAAAGCAATGAAAATAAAAAATAGCTCTTAGCATGTATGTAAATGCTAAGAGCTATTTTTATGTTTATTTTTCTACTTCTGGCTTCTCACTTGTTACAGTAACGTCTTTCCAATGTGAAGTTATTTGATTCACTTCAGTGTTGACATCATAATTTTTTACGCGCTTATTAACACCTGTTAAATCAAATGTGTAATGAATTGGAATCATCGGTGCTTCGTCATGAATTAATTTTTGCCATTTATCGTATACTTCTTTACGATATTTTTCATCAGTAGCTTTTTCTGATAATCCTGCTTCTAATAACTTCGTATTTTCATCATTTACCCAGCGTTGATAGTTGAATCCGGCATTTTTGCCCCATAGGCCAGAAAGGTCAGGGTCAGAGCCAGTGTTCCAAGCACCGGCAAAAATATCAACCTTCGGATCATCTTTTTTAATCATATCACGCATAGCATTAAATTCGTGTAAGCGTCCATCAACAAGTTCTACTTTTAAGCCGATATCTTTCCAAGATTGAATGTAGAATTTAGCCAGCGGTTCACTTGTTTCACTACCACTACTAGTTAAGAAGTTAATCTTCAATTCATTACCTTTTGGATCTTCACGGAATCCATCACCATTTTTATCTTTATACCCAGCTTCATCTAATAGTTTTTTCGCTTTATTTACATCGAAATTATACGCACCAACATCATTATTATGGTACTTTGGCATAGATGGTGGAATTGGAGAGTTAGCTGGAACGCGAAGTCCGTGATATACTTTCTCTCCTAATTTTTCTCTATCAATTGCATGTGCCATCGCTTGACGTAAACGAACGTCTTTGAACTTATCGTTATCCATTACAGCTTCATTCTTTGCTTTGTCCATATGTCCGAACTTAAATCCGATATAAGTGTAAGCAAGGTCAGTTTTACCAATTAGTTGTGTGTTTTTTAATTTACTTACGTTCGGATATTGATCAGCAGTAATTGCTGCAATATCAATATCACCTTTTTTCAGAGATGCACTAACAATAGATGGATTTACAACTTTTAATGTTACATTTTTTAGCTTAGGTTTGCCGCCCCAGTAATCATCAAAACGCTCATACTCAACTGATTCACCAGGAACGATTTTCTTCACTTTAAATGGACCGAATCCAATTGGATTTTGACGGATTTTATCTGATTCAGCTAGTTTTTCAATTGGTACATCACCTAAATATTTTTTAGGTGTAGGATATGTCCAAATACCAGTTTTTAGTGAAGGGTTTACTTCTTTATAAGTAATGGAAATTGTTTTTGGATCGACTACTTTAATACCAGAAATTTTGTCAGCTTTTCCATTGTGATATTCTTCCATACCTTCAATCATTTGCATTTGTGTATCGTAACGGATACCTGTATATTTGCTATTACCGATTATTAAGTAAGAATATTCTAAATCCTCAGCTGTTACAGGATTACCATCGTGCCATTTTACATTATCTTTAATTTTAATTGTAATTGTTTTTTTATCTTCAGAAATTGTATAAGTTGCAGCACCGTCATTTGTAATTTCCCAGTTTTTATCTGTAGCTAATAATTGTTCATCAAAGAAATCCATAATCTCTGAATCTGGAGCAACTTCATACAATACCCTACTTAAAACACCAGCGAAAGGTGAATTTGAAACGAGTCCATAAGTTAATGATCCGTCTTTAATTTCTTTACCGTCATTTTTTACAGCAGCACTAAATTTATTTGTTTCTACTTTTTTTGTGTTTGCCTTTTTACTACCGCTATCAGCACCCCCACATGCAGATAGTAATAATGTTGAAGCAGCAAGTGTACTTAATACTTTGTACAGTTTTGGTTTGTTCATAACTTCTCCACCCCTTATCCTTTTCTTTGTCTCGCATCAGCCGCACGCTTTAACGCTTGACCAATAAAATTTATACACAGCATCAACACTAAAATCATGATTGATGCGGGTAACCAAATCCACCACTTTTCTTGTAATACATCTGGGTTAGTTGCGTAACTTACAAGTGTACCAAGACTTGGTGTGCTCTCTGGTAGACCGAAGCCTAAGTAAGTTAAACTAGATTCAATTCCGATGTTACCAGCAAGATTTAATGTGATATTTACGATAATAATAGAACTTAAATTAGGTAATATTTGCTGGAAGATTATTTTCCAATTTGGTGTTCCTAATGTTTTTGATGCAGATACGTAATCAAGTTCTTTCTCAGTCAATACTTTAGAGCGTATAAGCCTTGCTTTTCCGACCCATAAGAAAGCGGTCATTATGAGAATAAATGTCGTAATATTGAAAGTTGGAACGAGTGAGATAAACACGATAACAATCATTAAGAATGGTAAAATCATCATGAAGTCGATAAAACGCATAATGATGTTATCGACAACTCCGCCAAAATAGCCAGCAATTAGTCCCGTCGTAAGACCGATAAGGGTTGCTAAAAGAGTGATGGCTAAACCAACTGTAAAGGAGTTACGTGTACCAATAATTAATTGTCCGAAAATATCACGGCCTCCATAATCAGTTCCTAACCAATGTTCAGCAGAAGGAGGGTCATAAATAGCGAACAAATCGACTCGGACGATATCTTCTTGCTTCATAATAAATGAAGTTGCATAAACGGCTATTAATATTAAAGCTAAAAAGAATAGAGAAAACATTGCTAGTTTATCTTTACGAAATTCTCGCCACATAATGGAGAAACCAGAGGGGCTCTTTTCGTAATGAATGACTTCAGTTTGTTTTTCAGGATTTGCTAACATAACGTTTCTTCACCTCCATTAATCAATACGAATACGTGGATCAACGATGCTTAGAATAATATCGGAAAGAAGAGTCCCGAGTAGCGTTGCGAATCCAGTAAATAATACAAGAGCAGTTACGACACTGAAATCACGTTGAGTGATAGATTGGAAAAATAGTTGTCCAATTCCTGGATAGCCGAAAATATTTTCTAGAATAATAGAGCCTCCAACTAAACCTGTAATTTCATATCCTAAAAATGCTGCAATTGGTAAAAATGAATTTCTTAAAATATGTCTGGAATATACTTTAGATTCTGGTACACCTTTTGCTTTTACTGTGCGTACAAAATCTTTATGTTTCGTATCGATAATTTCACTTCGTAAATATTGTACAGTTCCTACAGTCCCAATTAATGCCCCAGATAAAGCTGGTAAAATCATATGATTGAATTTACTTAAATAGTAATCAAATGATCCTGTTGCAACTTGTGGATCAACGCTACCACTCGTAGGGAAAATTGGATATAAAAAGCCGAATAAGAATAACATTACTAACCCGAAAATAAATAGTGGTGTACCGAATCCTAAAAAGTTATAGAGCGTAATGAGTCGATCAGCCCACGTATCATTCCAACGTCCACTTATAACTCCAAGTGGAATAGCAATTAAGTAAGTAAGAATAAGAATAAGAAGAGCTAACAGTATGGTATTGCCAAGACGTTCCCCGATAATATCTGTTACTTTTATTTTATGTGCGTAAGAAATACCGAAATCCCCTTGTACAGCATTTGAAATCCACCTTACATATTGAGTGGGAATAGGATCGTTTAAACCTAGTTTTTCACGTTGTTCTTCGAGCACTTTTGGATCGGCTTTTGGGTTTGCTAGTTCAGCGCCACTTAATGCATCACCTGGCATTGCCTTAGCCAGTGTAAAGACGAGTACGCTTAATATGAATAATTGCGGTATCATAACTAAAACCCGGCGTAATATAAATTTCCACATGTTTTATCACTCCCTTAAGGTAATGCCACCCGGTGTGTTGGCGAGATTGGTTTTAAATCGTAAGCACGACCATTTTCATTGAAATAACTTTCGTATGATTTCTCATACTCAACGCTTACCTCACGACGCAATTTACGTTGTTGCTCGCGGTTTTCTGGACGAATATCAGGAATAGCTGATATTAGGCGCTTCGTATAGATGTGCTGTGGATTATTATAAATTTCAGCACTAGTTGCTTCTTCCACAATGCGTCCGCGATACATAACACCGATACGGTCACACATATGGCGAACTACACCTAAATCATGACTAATAAATAGGTATGTTAGTCCGAGTTCAGATTGTAAATCTTGCAAGAAGTTTAAAACTTGAGCTTGTACCGACACGTCAAGCGCGGATACAGGTTCATCTGCGATAATAAGCTTCGGTTTTAGTGTAAGTGCGCGTGCAATACCAATCCGCTGTCTTTGTCCACCGGAAAATTCATGTGGGTATTTATACATAGACTCAGGATTTAATCCAACTTTATCAAGATAATCTTGAACAGCTCTACGCTCTTCATCAGGTGAGAGTTTCTCAAAATTTCGAAGTGGTTCAGCGATAATATCCATAACACGTTTCTTCGGGTTTAAGGATGAATAAGGATCTTGAAAAATCATCTGAATATCTTTTCGTTGTTCTCTTAGTTCTGAGCGACTTAATTTTGTTAAATCTCTATTATTAAAATGAATGCTACCACCTGTCGCTTTTGTTAAGTGCATAATTGCTTTTCCAGTTGTTGATTTGCCGCTCCCAGATTCCCCAACGATTCCGTATGTTTCGCCAGGTTGTAGTTCGAAGCTTACGCCATCAACAGCACGAACGTAATCTAATGTACGGCCGAAAACACCACCTTTAATTGGAAAGTGTACTTTTAAATCTTCTACTTTAAGCAGTGCCATGAGTTACGTCATCTCCTTTCTTATGTTGGAAATTGAAATGTTTGTAGCAAGTGCAACGTACCCAATGGTCTTGTTTTACTTCATGTAAAACGGGATTTTCTTCATGTTGATCAGGTCTAATCCATGGAATCCGTGCTTGGAATCGACAACCTGTGCGAGGTAACTTAGCTAATGTCGGTACAACGCCTTGAATAACATGTAATTTTTCTTTTTCAGCAGATGCAGACGGGATTGAATTTAATAAGGAACGAGTATATGGATGAAGAGGGTTATTAAAAATCTCTTCGACTGTTCCTGTTTCTACAACTTGTCCTGCATACATAACGACGATACGATCAGCGGTTTCGGCCACGACGCTTAAATCGTGTGTAATTAAGATGATGCCCATTTTCGTTTGTTCTTGAATGGAACGTAATAAATCTAAAATTTGCGCTTGAATGGTTACGTCAAGTGCAGTTGTTGGCTCATCTGCAATAATGAGCCCTGGCTTACAAGCAATTGCAATTGCGATAACAATTCTTTGTCTCATTCCGCCAGATAATTCGTGTGGGTATTGTTTATATGTAAGTTCTGGTTTTGGAATACCAACTTGATGAAGTAGTTCTAAGGTGCGTTCTTTCTTTTCAACTTTTGAAAGGCTTGTATGGTAGTCTAAGTTTTCTTCGATTTGTTTTCCAACTGTCATAAGAGGATCGAGTGCTGTAAGAGGTTCTTGGAAAATCATTCCGATATTTGAACCGCGTACTTTATTTATTTCGGCGGTTGACATGCTTAGTAAGTCCTTATCTCTATAGTAAAGCTGCCCTTGTAATTTTGTATTTGCTTCATTATGCAGTCGCATAATGGAAAGGGCAAGTGCACTTTTTCCGCATCCTGACTCACCAACGATAGCAACAATTTCATTTTCATGCACAGTTAAGGATACATTATCAACTGCTGCATGATACTGATCTTGTATACGAAAGGAAGTTTGCAAGTTTTCAATACGAAGAAGTGGATTCTTCATGGCTATCCCTCCATCTTTTCTGAAAAGACTAAATATTTTGTATGTTGTTATTTTAATATAAATTGACAATGTTTGACAAGGATAAGTTGAAAAAATATTCAAAAATCTTTTTATATAAAAGTTGAATGCAGTTGTATTAGGTGTTGAAGTGTTTTGGAAGCGTTAACACGTATATAAGAGGGAAATAAATCTTTTGTAAGAAAAAAGATTTATATGTAGAAAAAAGAGAGGTATTCTGGAAAGAATGCTCTCTCTTTTTTTGATAAGTATAATATTTGTACTTAAGCTTGCTTTTGTTTTGTTGAACCTGTATTTAAAGTAAGGGCAAGGAAGAACATTGCAAGTATGCAAGATGCAAGTAATAAGATGAATCCGCCATCCCATCCGAATGCATCTACGATAAAGCCCATAGCGGCACTAGCGAAAGCAGCTCCGCCTAAGTAACCGAAGAATCCAGTTAAGCCTGCTGCAGTTCCAGCAGCTTTCTTTGGTGCTAAATCTAGAGCGTGTAGCCCAATTAGCATAACCGGTCCGTAAATTAAAAATCCAATTGCGACAAGTGCGATACTATCAACCATTGGATTACCAGGAGGGTTTAACCAGTAAACAAGAACTGCGATAAATACACCAACCATAAATAAAATACCAGCAGGTGCACGACGTCCTTTAAATAGTTTATCACTCATCCATCCGCAAAGAAGTGTACCTGGAATACCAGCCCATTCATATAGAGCGTAAGCAGTACGTGAGCTACTATGAGTAAAGCTTTTTTCTTCTACTAAATAAGTAGGAGCCCAGTCTACAACGCCGTAACGTACGAAATATACGAAAACGTTCGCAATAGCGATGTACCATAAAAACTTATTGTTTAGTACGTATTTAAATAAAATTTCTTTTGCCGAAAGTTCGCGTTCGCGATCTTTTATTTTCTCATCTGGTGGATATTCTCCAGTATGCTCTTCAATAGAAGGTAGTCCACAAGATTGAGGCGTATCTTTCATCGTAATTAATACATAAATACCAACTAAAATTGAAAGAATACCTGGGAAGTAAAAAATACTTTTCCAGTCATTTGCAAAGAAGTATAAGCCTAATGTTACAAGAGAAGGCATGAGCGCGCCGCCGACATTATGAGCGACGTTCCAAATAGACATTTTTGTACCACGTTCGCTAATAGAGAACCAGTGAACCATCGTACGACCACAAGGAGGCCATCCCATACCTTGTACCCATCCATTTAAAAACTGAAGTACAAACATAAGTATAATGCTCGTTGTAATGAAAGAAAATGAGCCGAAAATAATATTAATGATACCTGATAAAAATAGCCCAGCTGCTAAAAAGTAGCGAGGATTACAACGATCGGATACGATACCCATCAAGAATTTACTTAATCCGTAAGCGATAGATACTGCTGAAAGGATAACCCCAAGTTCCCCTTTACTAAAGCCTTGTTCGATTAAGTATGGCATTGCTAGTGAAAAGTTTTTTCGAACAAAGTAGTAACCTGCATAACCGATGAAGATACCTAAGAATACTTGTAAACGTAATTTACGGTATTCGCTATCAACGCGATCAGCTGGTAAGCGTTCCGCGTGGGGCGCAGGTTTAAATAATTGTGTGAAAAACATAAAATGAAAATCCTCCCCTAATTAATTCGAAGCGTTTTAAGACAGAGAATATAAAAAGGCCATGAAATATAAAAAAGTTTCCTTTTTTATGATTCATAGCCGTGTACTCCGTTTCTCCGTGACTGTCAATATTAACTTCGTCGAAAATTATACAACTTTGTGACAAAAATGTAAACGTTTTTATGAATAAAAGTATTGACGGATTTTGTTCGTGGGATTAATATTTAAATACGTTAAATATTTTATTGCTTAAATAAGAGGTGGATAACATGCCAAATGATATGACGCATATCGATAAAATTCAAGCTCTTGCCTTTTCGATTGGAAAGAAAATGCAGACGGAGTTATTAGAACAAATGCAAGCAACAGGACTTACACCACCGCAGTTTTATATTTTAAAGATTTTAGATCATTATGGGGCTTCAAGAGCGACAACATTAGCAAAAAAGATGTATGTGAAGCCTAGCGCGATTACAGTGATGATTGATCGTCTAATCGATCAAGAACTTGTAGAACGCTATCACGACAAAGATGACCGTCGTGTTGTCATCATCGAGTTAACGAAAAAGGGGAAAGCTAGAGTAGAAGAGGCAATGACAGCTCGCAACGAGCATATTGCAAAATACTTTTCACATTTAGAGTTGCAAGAAAGAGAAGATTTATTACGTCTCTTTGAGAAGTTAGAAACCATTATTTGCGGGACACAAGAGAAAAAAGAGAATAACTAAGAGGAATTGAGGAGATTACATGGAGCAACAAGAAAATCAAAATAGAAAGTTGTTGTTAATCGGTTTAGTAATCGCGATGCTATTTGCTGCATTAGATGGAACAATTGTTGGTACAGCAATGCCACGTATCGTCGGTGACCTAGGCGGATTAAGTTTAATGACATGGTTAACGACAGCTTATATGTTAACATCAACGACAGTTGTACCAATTGCAGGTAAATTAGCGGATTTACTTGGTCGTCGTAACGTATATATAACAGGGCTAGTTATTTTTATGATTGGTTCGGCGTTATGTGGTATGGCGAATGGTATGACAGAATTAATTATTTTCCGTGGTATTCAAGGTCTTGGTGGCGGTATTATGATGCCAATGGCTATGATTATTATTGGAGATATGTTCACGGGAAAAGAACGTGCGAAATGGCAAGGTATTTTTGGTGCGTTATACGGTCTTGCTTCTGTAATTGGACCGCAAGTTGGTGGTTGGATTGTAGATGCAGTGAACTGGAGATGGGTATTCTACATTAACTTACCGGTTGGTATTTTAGCAACAATCTTTATTGCAATGGGATTAAAATCACATAAACAAACAGGACCAATTAAAATTGATATCGCTGGAATCTTTACGATGATTCTAGGTGTTGTAAGTTTATTACTTGCGCTAACGTTTGGCGGAAAAGATTATGCATGGGATTCTTGGCAAATTATCGGTTTATTCGCACTAGCTGTAATTGGTATCGTTAGCTTTGTTATTGTTGAAACGAAAGCTGAAGAGCCGATTTTACCAATGCATTTCTTTAAAAATCGCACATTTACAATACTAAATGCGATTGGATTCTTTATGAGTATTGGAATGTTCGGCGCGATTATGTTCGTACCATTCTTCATGCAAGGTATTGTAGGAGTAAGTGCTGCTGAATCAGGAACAATTATGACTCCAATGATGATTACAATGATTGTAATGAGTATTATCGGTGGGCAACTTGTATTAAAAGTTGGTGTAAAACCACAAATTATCGCAGGTATGCTTATTATGGCCGGTGGTTTCTGGTTATTAACAACGATGGATATGCACACAACGAAGCTTACAGCTACTTCTTATATGATGGTTATCGGTTTAGGAATGGGTCTTGTAATGCCGACATTAACATTAGCGTTACAAGAAAGCTTCCCGAAAAAAGACCTTGGTGTCGTAACGTCATCAAGTCAGTTCTTCCGTCAAATTGGTGGAACATTTGGTATTACAATTTTAGGATCAATTATGAATAACACTTCAGGTACAACGTTAACAAATAAATTAGTACCTGTATTAGATACATTCCCGAAAGAAGCGGGACAAATGGTAACGAAATTTAAAGATATGATTCACACAGATCCACAAGGTTTATATTCGATGCTATTTAGCCCAGAGGCATTAAAACAAATGCCAGAAGCGTTTGCTAACAGCATTGTACCTATTTTGAAAAACTCTTTAGTAGACTCGCTTCATACTGTATTCTTAACAGGATTAGTATTTATCGTAGTAGGTGCCATCTTTACGATTTTCTTACAAAAAATTAAACTATCAGATCGTAAAAAAGATGCTGAAGAGCCTGCTGTAGAAGAAAAAGAAAAAACTGTATCATACTCGTAATGAAGAAGCATCGCCTTATGGCGGTGCTTTTTTGAGTATAACCTTAAAAGCTTTTTAGTGAGAAATGATTGACGTATTTTTAGAAATACGTTATATTATTTTCTGTAAACGGTTACATGAAATGAGGAGAAAAGAGAATGAGTACGATTAAAGACGTTGCGAAATTAGCGGGAGTATCTGTTGCGACCGTTTCCAGAGTTTTAAATAAAAATGGATATGTTCACGAAGATACATTAAAAAAGGTAGAGCGTGCAATTGAGATGTTAGATTATAAGCCTAGTACAGTAGCGCGTTCACTGTATAATAAAAAGTCTCGTTTAATTGGCTTAGTTGTTCCAAATATCGTGAATCCGTTCTTTCCAGAAGTTGCACGTGCCGTAGAAGATGTAGCACATAAACAAGGTTACACAGTTGTCCTTTGTAACTCTGATGAAAGTTTAGAAAAAGAGAAACAATACATTGATGTACTTAGACAAAATAATGTAGATGGATTTATTGTAGCAACAAATCCACAAAATAGTGTTAATTACATGAATTTATCTGTCCCGGTTGTTGCGATTGACCGTATATTTAATGAGCGTATTCCTACTGTATATGCAGATAACTATGCAGGAAGTCAGGCTGCGACAAAGTTGTTACTAGATAAAGGATGTAAACATATTGCACATATTCGCGGTCCACGTGATGTGAGTACTGCAAATGAACGTTTTGAAGGTTTTGTAGACGTTATTACGAAAAATAACCTTTCGTATATGATTGCGGAGAGTACGTTTGATCCAGCAAATAGTGAGCGTGTAGCGATGGAATTATTAGAAGAATACCCGCATATTGATGGTATTGTTGCTGGGAATGATTTAATTGCGATTGGTATTGTAAAGGCTGCACTTCAAAAGGGGATTGCCATTCCAGATGATTTACAAATTATCGGATTTGATGGAATTTCTTTAACAGAAATGATGTATCCATCTATTACAACAGTTGCACAACCGATATATGAAATGGGGAAAATTGCAACAGAGTTGTTGTTAGAGCAAATGGAAGGAAATACATTAGAAGAGAAACACTATCGTTTGCCGATTGAAATTATAGAACGAAATACAACGAAGTAAGGAGATGAAACAGATGCCAAATATTGCAGTAGTAGGAAGCATTTCAATGGACTTAGTGGCTGTTTCAAAAAAACGGCCGAAAGCAGGAGAAACAGTAATTGGTGAAGCGTTTCATACAATCCCAGGAGGGAAAGGGGCAAACCAAGCAGTTGCTGCAGCTAGGTTAGGAGCAAATGTAGCAATGGTTGGAGCGGTAGGAAATGATGATTATGGAACAGTAGTTAGAAAAAATTTAGAGAACGAACGCATTTTTATCGATTATGTGGTACCGGTTACAGATAGAACGACAGGAATTGCTCATATCGTTTTAGCAGAAGAAGATAACAGTATTGTTGTCGTACAAGGGGCAAATGCTCTTGTAAATAAGTCAGTTGTAGATCGCTCCAAAGACCTTCTTGTAAAAGCGGATATGGTTGTTCTTCAACTAGAAATTCCACTTGAAACAGTAAAATATGTATTGGCTATTTGTGAGGAACATAATATTCCTGTTATGTTGAATCCAGCGCCAGCACAAGTTTTATCAGAAGAAATTTTAGAAAAAGCAACTTATATTACGCCAAATGAACATGAGTGCCGCATTGTATTAGATGATTTTACATCACCAATTGAAGATTTATTGGCGAAGTATCCAAATAAATTATTGATGACAGAAGGTTCTAACGGTGTTCGTTTCCATAATGGCACGGAGATTGTACATGTTCCTAGCATTGCTGTTGATGTAGTGGATACAACTGGAGCTGGTGATACATTTAATGGTGCGTTAGCAGTTGCACTTTCTGAAGGAGAGACACTTCAAAAAGCAATTCGTTTCGCGAATATTGCCGGTGGTCTTTCTGTAACGAAACTTGGAGCACAGGGCGGTATGCCAACGAGAGATCGAGTACGTGAAGTGCAGGTGATTGTTGGATGAAAAAGCATGGTGTATTAAACAGTGAAATCGCGGCAGTCCTTGCTTCACTTGGGCATACAGATACGGTTGTAATTGCTGATTGCGGGTTACCGATTCCGGATGGAGTAAAACGAATTGATTTAGCTGTTGAGATTGGAAAACCGAGTTTTTTAGAGGTGTTACAAGTTGTAGCTGATGATATGGCAATCGAAAAAGTGACGTTAGCAGAAGAAGTCATTATAAATAATGCGGAAGTAAATAAAGAGATCGAGCAAAAATTAATAGAGCCAGCATTTGAGTATGTATCTCATGAACAATTTAAAGAGCATACAAAGAAAGCGAAGGCGATTATTCGTACAGGCGAGGCTACGCCTTATGCAAATGTAATTTTACATGCAGGCGTGATTTTTTAATAAAGGGAAGTGATGGGAATGCATATTGAAATGAAAAATATTTCAAAGGCGTTCAATGGCAATCCTGTTTTGAAGAATGCACAGTTTATGATTGAAACAGGAGAAGTCCATGCATTGATGGGGGAAAATGGAGCGGGTAAATCAACGCTCATGAAGATTTTAACAGGTGTATACAAAAAAGATGGTGGGACAATCACGATTGATGGGCAAGAGCGCACCTTTAAAAATGCGAAAGAAGCTGAAGAGTACGGCATCGCATTTATACATCAAGAACTAAACATATTGCCGAATTTAACAGTAGCTGAAAATATGTTTCTCGGTAAAGAGTTAATGTATGGGAAAACAGGTATTTTACGCACTCGACAAATGAACGCGATTGCGCAGCAGCAACTAGCAGAGCTAGGATTGCATGTAAGAGGTGCTATGTTAGCAGAGGAACTATCGGTTGGACAACAGCAAATTATCGAAATTGCGAAAGCGTTAATGACAAACGCGAGCGTTATTATTATGGATGAACCTACTGCGGCACTGACGGATCGTGAAATCGAAACGCTCTTTACAGTAATCAATAAGTTACGTAAAGAAGGTGTTTCATTCGTGTACATTTCGCATCGTATGGAAGAGATTTTCTCAATATGTGATGCCATTACGATTTTGCGTGATGGAGAATACGTCGGAAAGAGATTAATTCCAGAAACATCATTTGATGAAGTAGTGAGTATGATGGTGGGGCGCAGCATTGGTGAACGTTACCCAGAGCGAAATAGTCAAATTGGTGATGTCATTTTTGAAATGCGTAACGGAACGAAGAAAGGGAAATTTGAAAATGTTTCGTTTCAAGTGAGGAAAGGTGAAATCCTTGGTGTAGCTGGTTTGATGGGGGCTGGTCGCACTGATATTATGAAAGCGATATTTGGTTATGAACCTTTAGATTCTGGACAAATTTTTATAAATGGACAAGAAGTAAAGATTGATAGTCCGATAGATGCAATTAGACAAAGAATTGCTTTCATTACAGAAGATAGAAAGTCTGAAGGATTAGTGTTAGATTTTTCAATTCGAGAAAATTTAGCTTTACCGAATTTAGAAAGTCTTTCAAAGGGAAGTGTTCTAAGCAACGAGCTAGAACAGCAGTTTACAGAAGATATGATGAAGCTTCTTAATGTGAAAGCATCTAGCGGGGAGCAGGCAGTGAAATCTCTTTCTGGTGGAAATCAGCAAAAGATTGTAATCGCAAAATGGCTAGGCATTCATCCGCAATTACTCATTTTAGATGAGCCAACAAGAGGTGTAGATGTTGGAGCGAAAAAAGAAATTTACTCTATCATGAATAAGCTTACAGAGCAAGGCGATGCCGTTATTATGGTATCATCTGAGCTTCCGGAAGTTTTAGGGATGAGTGATCGAGTTCTTGTTATTCATGAAGGAAAAGTCGGCGGCATTTTAGGGAAAGATGAGGCATCACAAGAGTCTATTATGGCACTAGCTACAGGGGGAGAGTAAGGATGGCTAAGAAGGGGAATGTATTACAACAACTCGGTTCTTTAATCGGTTTAGTATTAATTATCGTCGTAATTACAGTTTTAAATCCAGCGTTCATTGAAATTCCAAATTTATTTAATATACTGCGTCAAGTATCGATTAATGCGCTTATTGCATTCGGAATGACCTTCGTAATTTTAACAGGGGGTATTGACTTATCGGTAGGTTCTATTTTAGCATTATCAAGTGCACTTGTTGCTGGAATGATGGCAAGTGGCATGGATCCGTTCCTTGCAATGGCAGTTGGACTATTAGCAGGTCTTGTAATGGGAATTGTAAACGGTATCATCATTGCGAAAGGAAAAGTAGCTCCATTTATTGCAACTTTAGCAACAATGACTATTTTTCGTGGGTTGACGCTTGTTTATATGGACGGACGTCCGATCACTGGTCTTGGTGATCATTTAATGTTCCAAATGTTTGGCCGCGGTTATTTTCTTGGTATTCCGGTACCAGCTGTTACAATGATGATCGCTTTCGCAGTACTGTACTTCATTTTGAAGAAAACGACATTTGGCCGTCGTACATTTGCAATTGGTGGAAATGAAGAAGCAGCAGCACTATCAGGTATTAATGTTACGAGAATTAAAGTAATGATTTACGGTCTTTCCGGAATTTTGGCAGCGCTTGCAGGTATTGTCTTAACATCACGACTAGATTCTGCACAGCCGACTGCAGGTACTTCTTACGAATTAGATGCAATTGCAGCAGTTGTATTAGGTGGAACAAGTCTTTCTGGGGGAAGAGGATGGATTGTTGGTACATTCATCGGTGTACTAATTATCGGTGTACTAAATAACGGTTTAAATTTATTAGGTGTATCTTCTTTCTTCCAACAAGTTGTAAAAGGACTTGTAATCTTACTAGCTGTATTAATTGATCGTCGAAAAGAAGCGTAATGGAGGGACAGTTCATGAAGAAATGGTTACTTATACTCGTTGCATGTATTATGGTCATTACTGCTGGTTGTTCAATGGAACCACCAGAATGGGCAAAGGATTCTAGCGATAAAGGTCGAAATAAAACTATTAAAGTTGGATTCTCTGTTTCAACTTTAAATAATCCCTTCTTTGTAACTTTGAAAAAGGGTGCAGAAAAGAAAGCGAAAGATAGCGGCATCGAATTGATTGCTGTTGATGCGCAAAATGATGCAGCGAAGCAAACGAACGATGTTGAAGATTTAATTCAAAAGGGTGTCGATGTAGTTGTTATTAATCCGACCGATTCAGATGCTGTTGCTTCAGCGGTAAGTGCGGCAAATGCAGCAAATGTTCCTGTTATTACAGTAGACCGCGTTGCGAATTCAGGTAAGGTTGTTTCTCACATTGCATCTAATAATATCGAAGGTGGTCAAATGGCTAGTGATTACATTCGTGAATTAGTTGGCGAAGGAGCAAACGTTGCTGAGTTAGAAGGAATTCCTGGATCGTCTGCTGCTCGTGAACGTGGGAAAGGATTCCATAACGTAGCTGATAAGTCTTTAAAAGTAGTTGCCAAACAAGCGGCTGATTTTGATAGAGCGAAAGGATTATCTGTTATGGAAAACATTTTGCAAGCAAATGGTGATATTAAAGCCGTGTTTGCGCATAACGACGAGATGGCATTAGGTGCACTTGAAGCATTGAAGTCTGCTGGAAAAACAGATGTAGTAGTTGTTGGATTTGATGCAACAGAAGATGCTGTGAAAGCGGTTAACGATGGGCGTATGGCTGCAACAGTCGCTCAAAAACCGGAATTAATCGGAGAGAAGGCGATGCAAACAGCAAAAGAGATAACACAAGGTAAAAAAGTGGACAAATCTATTCCGATTGAATTAGAGCTTATTAAGAAAAATAAATAAATATAAAATGAAAATTAGGAAGGAAGAATAACAAATGAAATTTTTTATTGATACAGCAAACATTAACGAAATTAAAGAGGCAAATGCATTAGGCGTAGTAGCTGGAGTAACGACAAACCCATCACTTGTAGCAAAAGAAGGCGTAGATTTCCATGAGCGTATTCGTGAAATTTGCAGCTTTATAGAAGGACCTGTAAGTGCAGAAGTAATTAGCTTAGAAGCTGATAAAATGATTGAAGAAGGAAAAGAATTAGCGAAGATTGCTCCAAACGTTGTTGTAAAAGTTCCAATGACAACAGAAGGTTTAAAAGCAGTAAAAGCATTCTCAGATTTAGGAATTCGTACAAACGTTACATTAGTATTCTCAGCAGTTCAAGCATTACTTGCAGCTCGCGCTGGTGCAACATATGTTTCACCATTCTTAGGTCGTTTAGATGATATCGGTCATAACGGTATGGATTTAATTCGTCAAATCGCAGAAATCTTTGCAATTCATGGCATCGAAACAGAAATTATTGCAGCATCTGTACGTCACAGCGTTCACGTAACTGATGCAGCATTAAACGGTGCACATATTGCAACAATCCCAGCAAACGTAATTGCTTCATTAGTGAAGCACCCATTAACAGATCAAGGAATTGAGAAATTCTTAGCTGATTGGGAAAAAACACAAGAGAAATAATAGAAAATCAAGAATCCTAGTTTAATTGACTAGGATTCTTTTTTATTTAAAAGAATTTTCATGCAATTTTGCATATTGTCTTTTAAATTTTTTATATAAGATATTTAATATATATCACATAACTCTTTATTTTTCATATTTCGATATAAAGTGAAACTTTAATCAGTGGGGGCTTTGTTCATCAGCACGCTGATTATTAGTTGAACCAAGGGATAAACAGATAGAGGGTCTGACCAGAAAACTGGAGGGCATGATTCTATAACAGAAAGTTTAATGTTTATAGAATTATGTCTTTTTATATAGGGAGGGTAGTAAACAGAGATTTCGACAAAAACGCACCGATTTATCTGAATTTTAAGTTTTATAAAAGGAGAGAAATGGAATGAGAAGAAAAGCCCCATTTAAAGTGTTGTCATCATTAGCAATTGCAGCAATTATCGGATGCACATCTGTAATGAGTGCGCCGTTAGCATATGCAGAAATGCCAGCAAAAGAGAAAGAGAATGTGTCTACAACGCCAATTGATTACAATTTAATTCAAGAAGATCGTTTAGCGGAAGCTTTGAAAGAAAGAGGAACAATTAATCCAGCATCTTCTAAAGAAGAGACGAAAAAGGCTGTCGAGCAATATATTGAAAAGAAACAAGGAGATCAGGCGAACAAAGAAATTCTTCCAGATGCTCACTCACAAGAAACGTCTGATTTCACAAAAAAAGTAAAAGAGAAAAAGATGGAAGAAAAGGAAAATGTAAAAAAGACTGAAAAAAATATTAATCTTGAGCAAAAGCCAGAACCAAATAAAAAGCAATTAAATGGGCAAGTTCCAACTTCAAAAGCAAAGCAAGCTCCATATAAAGGATCTGTTCGATCGGATAAAGTATTAGTGCTACTCGTTGAATTTAGTGATTATAAACATAATAATATTGATCAAACACCAGGTTATATGTATTCGAAAGACTTTAGTAGAGAACATTATCAAAAGATGTTGTTCGGTAAGGAGCCTTATACATTATTTGATGGTTCAAAAGTAAAAACGTTTAAACAATACTATGAAGAGCAGTCTGGTGGTAGTTATACGACAGACGGATATGTAACGGAGTGGCTAACAGTTCCAGGAAAAGCATCTGATTATGGAGCTGATGGTAGCAGTGGTCACGATAATAAAGGTCCGAAAGGTGCACGTGATTTAGTGAAAGAAGCTTTGCATGCAGCTGCTGAGAAAGGACTAGATTTATCTCAGTTTGATCAGTTTGATAGATATGATACAAACGGGGATGGGAATCAAAATGAACCTGACGGTGTAATTGATCATTTAATGGTAATCCATGCTGGTGTTGGTCAAGAAGCAGGTGGTGGTAAATTAGGTGATGATGCAATCTGGTCACATCGTTCAAAATTAGCAGTAGATCCAGTAGCGATTGAAGGTACAAAATCAAAAGTAGATTACTTTGGTGGAAAAGTAGCAGCACATGATTACACAATTGAACCAGAAGATGGAGCTGTAGGTGTGTTTGCGCATGAATTTGGACATGATCTTGGATTACCAGATGAATATGACACGAAATATACTGGAAATGGTTCACCTGTCGAAGCTTGGTCATTAATGAGTGGAGGTAGTTGGACAGGAAAAATCGCAGGAACGGAGCCGACAAGTTTTTCACCACAAAATAAAGACTTCTTACAAAAGAATATGGGTGGCAACTGGGCAAAAATATTAGAAGTAGATTACGATAAAATTAAGAGTGGTGTGGGAGTTCCTACCTATATTGATCAAAGTGTTACGAAATCAAATCGTCCAGGCGTTGTACGTGTTAACTTACCAGGTAAAAGTGTTGAAACGATTAAACCGGAGTTTGGAAAGCATGCATATTATAGTACAAGAGGCGATGATATGCATACAACGTTAGAGACACCATTCTTTGATTTAACAAAAGGAACAAATGCAAAATTCGATTATAAAGCAAATTATGAGTTAGAAGCAGAGTGCGATTTCGTCGAAGTACATGCAGTAACAGAAGATGGAACGAAAACATTAATTGATAGACTTGGAGAAAAAGTAGTCCAAGGAGATAAAGATACAACAGATGGGAAATGGATTGATAAATCATATGATTTAAGTCAATTTAAAGGCAAAAAAGTGAAACTACAATTAGACTATATTACAGATCCAGCTGTAACATATAAAGGTTTTGCGATGGACAATGTAAATGTAACTGTTGATGGACAAGTTGTATTTTCTGATGATGCAGAAGGACAGTCTAAAATGAATTTAAATGGTTTTGTTGTTTCTGATGGGACAGAGAAGAAAGCTCATTATTACTACTTAGAGTGGAGAAACTATGCGGGATCAGATAATGGTTTAAAAGCAGGAAAAGGTCCAGTGTATAATACAGGTCTTGTCGTTTGGTATGCAGATGATAGTTTCAAAGATAACTGGGTTGGGGTGCATCCAGGTGAAGGATTCCTTGGTGTTGTAGATTCTCATCCAGAAGCGCTAGTTGGTAATTTAAACGGAAAACCAGCATACGGTAATACGGGCATGCAAATTGCAGATGCTGCATTTTCATTTGATAAAACACCAGCATGGAGTGTAAATTCATTAACACGTGGTCAGTTTAACTATTCTGGATTACAAGGTGTTACAACTTTTGATGATTCAAAAGTATATAGTAACAAGCAAATTGCAGATGCAGGAAGAAAAGTTCCAAACCTTGGACTTAAATTCCAAGTTGTTGGACAGGCAGAAGATAAATCGGCAGGCGCTGTTTGGATTAAACGTTAATAACATAAAAGCACATTCTTCATATGAAGAGTGTGCTTTTTAATTTGTACAGTAAGTTATTATTTTAGTTTATGTAATACAAGTGTTTATTCATGTGTAGTGTATCAAATTATGTGAGGAAAGGAAATATTTCCGAGGAAATTGTCGAAGTATCGTCAGTATTTATAAACTTTCTGTTTAAAAGAAGAGATGTATTATTGCCTTTACGGCTCAATTTATTTACATTGTTATTTGGTTATACACAAAAGTAATATATTGGGCAAAAAGAGTTCTATTCGATAGGGCTCTTTTTATAGATAGAAAGGAGTAAGCGATAAATGAAAGAAGTAATTGGATGTCCACAGTGTGAAGGGGATATTACTGTACAGCATATTATTGATCTCCCGCATCCTTTTTCATTAAGGTGTCCACATTGTAAGGTGAAGTTGAAAGAAATAAGGGTAACGCCATGTTTAATATTAGCGATGATTTGTATAATTCCATTGTTTATTATTATTGGAGAGAGTATTAAGGAATTACTAGTAAAATATTTTTCTATTGTAGACAATGTACCAACTGTACTTATTTTCTTTTTATTTTGTTATCCATTGTATTATTTCTATGAAAAATATAATGCTATATTGTTTATTAAATATGGTTTGCTGAAAGTTAAAAGTTGAATTGAATAGGAGATTATCATTATGCTTTGGAAAATATATTTAGTTATTGTAGCAATGTTAGCTATTATTTCGTTAGTAAGGGGTATGTTTCAAACACCAATTCAAAAGTTTGACTTTGTAGTATCTATTATTACGTGGATAGGGCTCTTTGGTTTTGTATTTGATATACAAATATTAACCTCAATTGTTTGGAAATGTATCTTCTTGTTTAGCGTCATTTGGACTTTAACTGCAGTTTTTGTTTTTCGTTTATATGAAGAGCGAGATGAGCCATTACCTTTTATATTTAAATTAATTGGCATTATTCCAACGCTTCCATTATATTACGGATTATATCAATATGCATTTTAAAAAAGACAACGATGGATTATCCCATCATTGTCTTTTTTACTTTGCTTCTTACATAAATCATCCCAGCAAATGTTAATAAAAATGCTGTCCCGATAATGAAGCTGATGCTAGGTGATGCTCCGATTGCGCCGACTGTAAAGGAGCCAGCAACAACTCCTAATGAGAAGAAGGCATAAAATAATCCGAATGCCTTTCCGCGATTATCGTCTGTAGTATTTTCAACGAGTAAAGCGTTAATAGACGGAAAGAGGATTGCGAATCCAATTCCATAAATCATCATTACGATAAAGAGCATACCTTTTGTAGCAAATAATCCGAGTAAAGATAATGCGAATGCCATAACTGCAATTCCGATTAGCATTAGTTTCGAACGATTAAATCGATCGTAAATACGATTTGTTGGAAGCAAGAAGAAGAGGATAGCAGTAATACCGAATACACTTAACATCATGCCTGTTGTAGATGCTTTAACCGCTAATGCCTCAACTTTTACTGGTAACATATAAGTGACAATCCCTTGTGAAAACATTAATGTGAAAGCACCAATATATGCTTGTAATAACGGTTCTGATTTTAAAAGTTCAACCATATCTTCTTTGTTCATCATTTGCGTTCTTGATGTATCTTTTCTTGATACGTTATTTGGTAAGAAGAATAGAGATACGATCGTACCAAGAGCCATTAAAATAGAAATAGTAATGAAGACCCACTCTACGCCAGCTGTTGCTTTCATAATACCGCTGAAAGCAGGTCCTACGATTGCGGCTGTTCCAACAGCAGCACCAGATAGAGCCATTGCTTTTCCTTGTCTTTTTGCATTTGTTTGTTTTGATAAAAATGTAAAGGCAGCAGGAATTAAAAAGCCATCACTAAATCCATGCATAAAGCGCACAACTAATAGTTGTTCACCACTTTGAACAACGGTGTATAACAAGACTATGAAACTCGTAATTCCCATGCTTATATAAAGGATTTTTTTTGCACCAAATTTATCGACAGCGGCTCCAGCAATAATATTACCGATCATATTAGCGAATGAGTACATACCGACAACTAGCCCGATAATAAGAGGAGTTCCTCCAAGGCTTTGAGCGAAAGTACTCATAATAGGTAATTGTGAAAATGTATCTAAAAATGCCACGATAACGATAAAGTAAATAAAATATTTCAAGCGATATTCACCTCTCCTATGCTATTATGGCACAATGCTAATTTCACCTGCAATGAAATTGAATTAACAGATGTGGAAAAAAGTACAAAGTGACAAAATATTGAACGTTATTTGTAAAAAATTAGTGGGAACGTGATTGTTTTTTTGAAATATATGGATAGAAGTATTATAATAGAATTGTAAACTTCACCAGGTTAAGTATATACATAGAGAGGGATGTATAAAATGAAAGCACTACTTTGGCATAATCAACGTGATGTACGAGTAGAAGAAGTACCAGAACCAACAGTAAAACCAGGAACAGTGAAAATCAAAGTTAAATGGTGTGGTATTTGTGGGACAGACTTGCATGAATATTTAGCAGGGCCTATTTTTATTCCAACAGAAGAACATCCATTAACACATGTGAAAGCACCTGTTATTTTAGGTCATGAGTTTAGTGGTGAGGTAATAGAGATTGGTGAAGGAGTTACATCTCATAAAGTGGGAGACCGCGTTGTTGTAGAGCCAATTTATTCTTGTGGTAAATGTGAAGCTTGTAAACATGGACATTACAATGTTTGTGAACAACTTGTTTTCCACGGTCTTGGCGGAGAAGGCGGCGGTTTCTCTGAATATACAGTAGTACCAGAAGATATGGTTCATCACATTCCAGATGAAATGACGTATGAACAAGGTGCGCTTGTAGAACCAGCAGCAGTAGCAGTTCATGCAGTACGTCAAAGTAAATTAAAAGAAGGGGAAGCTGTAGCGGTATTTGGTTGCGGTCCAATTGGACTTCTTGTTATCCAAGCAGCTAAAGCAGCAGGAGCAACTCCTGTTATTGCAGTTGAACTTTCTAAAGAACGTCAAGAGTTAGCGAAATTAGCAGGTGCGGATTATGTATTAAATCCAGCAACTCAAGATGTGTTAGCTGAAATTCGTAACTTAACAAATGGTTTAGGTGTAAATGTTAGCTTTGAAGTAACAGGTGTTGAAGTTGTACTACGCCAAGCGATTGAAAGTACAAGCTTCGAAGGACAAACTGTAATTGTTAGTGTATGGGAAAAAGACGCAACAATTACTCCAAATAACTTAGTATTAAAAGAAAAAGAAGTTATTGGTATTTTAGGATACCGTCACATCTTCCCAGCTGTTATTAAATTGATTAGCTCTGGTCAAATTCAAGCAGAGAAATTAATTACGAAAAAAATTACAGTGGATCAAGTTGTTGAAGAAGGATTTGGAGCACTTGTAAAAGATAAAACACAAGTGAAAATTCTTGTTTCACCTAAATAAGATAGAATCGAAAAGAGTAGCCCTTTTCTAGAAATAGAAGAGGGCTACTTTTTTTCTGTACAGAAAGGTGATAGACTTTCCTGTAACTAAAGGTATTTTGTTTGGAAGGGGAAGTCTAATGCTTTCATTTATGTTGACATTGAAACGGATGCTAAAAGCTTGTTTGCGAGCATGGAAAGATAAAGAATTTCAAGTGTTATTCGTATTAACAATTTTGACATTAATATCTGGTACAATCTTTTATAGTACAGTGGAGGGGTTACGTCCTCTGGATGCTTTATATTTTAGCGTTATGACGCTGACTACTGTCGGTGATGGACAATTTAGTCCCAAAACTGACTTCGGAAAGATATTTACGATATTATACATATTTATAGGGATCGGATTAGTGTTTGGATTTATACATAAGTTGGCAGTTAATGTACAATTGCCAAGTATATTATCGAATAGAAAAAAAGAGTAAAGCATGTGTATGCTTTACTCTTTTTTTACATTAGTTTAGACAAGCCTTAATAATAGTTTATTAAAATGAAAGTGTATTCATTCATTATATTCACTGTGTATAAAGTTATAATGATATGAACATTTGCATATTTTAATTTAGTGATAGAAATTTCGTGAAAGGTGGGATATTCTAGTCATAGGTTAACCGGACGACATCATAGGATCCTAACAAAATGTTTACAATAATTCAATTATAAAATGGAGGATTTTATATGAAAAAGAAAGTACTTGCTTTAGCGGCAGCTATTACATTAGTTGCTCCATTACAAAGTGTTGCATTTGCTCATGAAAATGATGGGGGACAGAGATTTGGAGTTATTCCGCGCTGGTCTGCTGAAGATAAACATAAAGAAGGCGTGAATTCTCATTTATGGATTGTAAACCGTGCAATTGATATTATGTCTCGTAATACAACACTTGTAAAACAAGATCGAGTTGCACTATTAAATGAATGGCGTACTGAGTTAGAGAACGGTATTTATGCTGCTGACTATGAAAATCCTTATTATGATAATAGCACATTTGCTTCACATTTCTATGACCCTGACAATGGGAAAACTTATATTCCGTATGCAAAGCAGGCAAAGGAAACTGGAGCTAAATATTTTAAATTAGCTGGTGAGTCTTACAAAAATAAAGATATGAAACAAGCATTCTTCTATTTAGGATTATCTCTTCATTATTTAGGGGATGTAAACCAACCGATGCATGCGGCAAACTTTACGAACCTTTCGTATCCACAAGGATTCCATTCTAAATATGAAAACTTTGTAGATACGATAAAAGATAATTATAAAGTAACGGATGGAAATGGGTATTGGAACTGGAAAGGTACGAATCCAGAAGATTGGATTCATGGAGCGGCAGTAGTTGCGAAACAAGATTACGCTGGCATTGTAAATGATAATACGAAAGATTGGTTCGTAAGAGCAGCTGTATCACAAGAATATGCAGATAAATGGCGCGCTGAAGTTACACCAATGACAGGTAAGCGTTTAATGGATGCACAACGTGTTACTGCTGGATACATTCAGCTTTGGTTTGATACGTACGGAAATCGTTAAGTATTTGAAAAAGGTCAAATCTCAGAATAGAGTATTTGGCCTTTTTATGACTATACAATACATGGAGGTATGAAACGTGAAAGGTAAATTGCTAAAAGGTGTACTTAGCTTAGGGGTTGGTTTAGGAGCTTTATATAGCGGAACTTCAGCTCAAGCAGAAGCATCTACAAATCAAAATGATACATTAAAAGTGATGACGCATAATGTATATATGCTATCAACAAACTTATATCCAAACTGGGGACAAACTGAGCGTGCTGATTTAATCGGGGCGGCAGATTATATAAAGAATCAAGATGTTGTTATATTAAATGAAGTGTTTGATAATAGTGCCTCAGATCGTTTATTAGGCAATTTGAAGAAAGAATATCCAAATCAAACAGCAGTATTAGGTCGTAGTAGTGGAAGCGAATGGGATAAAACGTTAGGGAACTATTCATCTTCAACTCCTGAAGATGGTGGCGTTGCGATTGTGAGCAAATGGCCAATCGCTGAAAAGATTCAATATGTATTTGCAAAAGGATGCGGGCCAGATAATTTATCGAATAAAGGATTTGTATACACGAAAATTAAGAAAAATGATCGTTTCGTTCACGTGATTGGGACGCATTTGCAGGCTGAAGATAGTATGTGCGGAAAAACTTCACCAGCATCTGTACGTACGAACCAATTAAAAGAAATTCAAGATTTTATTAAAAATAAAAATATACCAAATAATGAGTATGTGTTAATTGGTGGTGATATGAACGTAAATAAGATAAATGCAGAGAACAATAATGATTCAGAGTATGCATCTATGTTTAAAACATTGAACGCTTCTGTACCATCTTATACTGGACATACAGCGACTTGGGATGCAACGACAAACAGTATTGCAAAATATAATTTCCCTGATAGTCCTGCCGAATATTTAGATTATATTATTGCAAGCAAAGACCATGCGAACCCATCGTATATAGAGAATAAGGTGTTACAGCCGAAATCTCCACAATGGACTGTTACATCGTGGTTCCAAAAATATACGTATAATGATTACTCTGATCATTATCCAGTAGAGGCGACTATTTCTATGAAGTAGTTTCAAAAAGTTTCTTCGTAAAGAAGAAACTTTTTTTATTTGCAAACAGGAAAATCATACTTTCTTTCCAATATGTATAAGACATATTGAAAAGAGGAGAGAAAAATGTGGATCGAGGAATTTTTAAAGAAGTTCCATTACCGTGTGCATTTTTGGATGAAGTGGCTTTAGATAGAAATATTCAATCGATTATAGAGTTAAGTGGAAATAAGAAGATTCGTATAGCGAGTAAATCGTTACGTTCTGTTCCGATTATGCAAAAGATTTTAGCTGCAAATGATCGATTTCAAGGTATTATGTGCTTTTCACCTAGAGAGGTTTTATTTTTAATAGAACAAGGATTTAATGATTTATTGCTCGGATATCCTGCTTATGATGAAAGAGCTTTGTGTGAAATTAGTTTGCTAACAAAGAAAGGTTTCATTATAACTTGTATGGTGGATTGTGAAGAGCATATTGTGTATTTAGAAAAAATTACTGAGAAATCTAAAGGATGTTTTCGTGTTTGTTTGGATATTGATATGAGTAGTCGTTTCTTTCAATTTCATTTTGGTGTACAAAGATCCCCAGTAAAAAATGTGCAGGATGCGTTGAAAGTAGTAGAAAAGGTGAGAAGGTCATCATATTTAATGTTAGATGGTGTGATGGGTTATGAAGCTCAAATTGCTGGGGTGGGAGACCATATACCGAATCAATGGCTGAAAAGTAAAGTGATTTCGTATTTAAAGCAGAAATCAGTGCTAGAAGTGAAAGAAAGAAGAGAATATATTGTAAAAGCAATACAAAAACTTGGTATTGAGCTAAGGTTTGTAAATGGAGGCGGAACAGGAAGCATAAAAACAACTGAGAAAGATAATTCAGTTTCAGAGATTACAATAGGTTCTGCTTTTTATTCTCCGAAGCTGTTTGATTATTATAAAGAGGTGAAATTTCATCCAGCGGTCGGATTTGCCTTACCAGTTGTGCGTAAACCAGTCCCGTTTATTTACACTTGCCTAGGTGGTGGATATATTGCTTCAGGAGCAGTTGGAAAAGATAAAGAGCCTGAAGTTTGGAGACCGAAGGGTGCAAAACTATTAGCTTTAGAAGGTGCTGGCGAGGTACAAACGCCAATTTTTTATAACGGCGAGGAACGAGTGGATATAGGAGAGTCCATTTTGTTTCGTCATAGTAAGGCTGGTGAATTATGTGAGCGCTTTCCTTTTTTGTATCGTGTTAAAAAAGGAGAGATTGTTGGGGAGTATTCAACATATCGGGGGGATGGCCAATGCTTTCTATAAAGGGACAAAAGTGGAGGAATTGGACAGGGAATGTAGAAGGAACGCCGCATTATACGATGTATCCAGAAAGTATACAAGATGTAGTAGAAGTAGTGGGGCTTGCACGAAAAAAGGGGCGGAAAATTCGTGTTGTTGGTTCAGGACACTCGTTTACACCCCTTGCGCAAACCGAAGAAGTTTTAGTTTCTTTAGATGAATTGAAGGGCATTGTGAATATTGATGAAGAGAAGATGGTCGCTGAAGTGTGGGCAGGAACAAAGTTATATGATTTAGGGAAGTTACTTGAGGAAAAAGGTTATGCGCAAGAAAATTTAGGGGATATTGATTCACAATCTATTGCAGGAGCGATTAGTACGGGGACTCATGGAACGGGTATTACCTTTGGGAGTTTATCAACACAAGTTATAGAGATTACGGCCGTTTTATCTAATGGTGAGAGTATAGTTTGTTCGGAAGCTGAGAACGTAGAATATTGGAGAGCGTTTCAGTTGTCACTTGGAATGTTAGGTATCATTGTAAAGATAAAATTGAAGGTTATTCCAGCGTATTCACTCGTTTATGAAAGTGAAAAACAGTCATTATCTACTGTAATGAACAAACTAGAAGAGTATAAGAAGCATCGTCACTTTGAATTTTTCGTTTTTCCTTATTCTGATGAAGTACAAGTAAAACTTACGAACGAAACAACGAATCAAGGCAGTGATTTGAAATGGCATAAACTAAAGGTGGAGTTACTTGAAAATAGGATGTTCTCTTTACTATCTAAAGGGTGTAAATGGTTTCCTTCTATAAGTAAAGGAGTGAGTCGATTATCAGCTAAGGCTGTACCAAACACAAAAATAATTGGCCCGAGCTATGAAGTATTTGCTACATCACGTACGGTACCATTTTATGAAATGGAGTATAGCATTCCTTCAAAGTATATGAGGACTGTGGTAGAAGAAATCTCAAATATTATTGAAAAGAAAAAGTATAAGGTGCACTTCCCGATCGAATGCCGCTATGTGAAAGGTGATGATATATGGCTTAGTCCAGCCTATGGAAGAGATTCAGCGTATATCGCTGTTCATATGTATAAAGGTATGAAATATGCTGCTTACTTTGGCGAAGTGGAAAAAATTTTTCTGAAGTATGAAGGGCGTCCGCATTGGGGGAAAATGCATACATTATCGTATGAGCAATTACAAGATATATATCCAGAGTTTCATTCGTTTTTACAGGCGAGGAAGTCTCTAGATGAACTTGGAATGTTTTTTAATCCTTATGCAGAAAAGTTATTTATCCCGCTATTTGCCGGGGAGTAAGACCCCCACTGATTAAAGTTTCACATTATGTATATAAAAAAGCTGACAAATAATTATTTGTCAGCTTTTTTTAGTGTAATTGCATTTCTTGTATGACTAATATGTTCATAAAAAAGTAGTTTATCACGGCTAAATACATGCAGTAAAACATGAATAATAAATAGGCCGTTAATGATAAATAGGAATAACAATGTAACGAGTAATACTAAAGGCTCTGTATGATTTAACATAGAGCTACTAGAAAGAATGTAATTGATTCCGCCTAACGCAAAATAAAATATACCGTAGCGAATAAATAGTTCTTTTAATGTAATACGATCTGATTTTCCTTTCAGGTGAATGCGAAGCAATGCTTTCCCAATTGTTTTTCCATTCGTAAAGTATGGAATAATAATAAAGTAAATAAGGATTGAACACGTAATGAAAATGAGTTCATACATATTGGTGTAAGATTGCATATTAGAAACGAAGAAAGAATTTCCTTTGTTTTTAACGACAGGTACAACGATAGATAAGAAAATCCAATCAATTTGCATCGCGATAAGGCGACGAATGAATCCGACTGGTTTCGTTTCCAAATCAATATGACTATCTAACTCATTTGTCTTCGGAAGGAAGTACGTAAATATTGGTGCAATGATAAAACCAATTACGCCACCTAATGTATTTAAAAACAAATCATCGATATCAAATAATCGGTATGCACAATTGTATATACCGTATAATCCAGTCACTTGTGTTAGCTCGAAAAATAGTGAAAGGAAAAAGGAAATGCAAATTGTTTGTAAGAAACTACGTCGGAAATAATAACGTAAGTAAATACCGAATGGAACAGTTAATAGAACATTAAATGCAACTTGTAAAAACGCAGACTCTTTTAATAAGTAGAAATAAGTAGCTGGTTTCGTTAAAACTGCCGATGTATGACTACTAATCTCTTGTATGAAATAAAATGGTGAGAGTTGCATGTGTTGTGTATTAGCCGGTTGTAGGCTACAAGTATCAAACGTTTGTGGTAACGGCAAAATAACAAGAAAATAGGCATTTAATAAGTAAAGTAATAATGAGTATAAAATAAATGAGCGCCATTTATTTAAATAACCGTATTTTCGATAATTAAATATTAAAAAAGGGATTAAAAGAAACATTGCTAAAAAGGGAAATAAAATAAACGCTGTTTTCACTGGAAATAAATATGCAGTCAAAGTAAAACTCCTTTCAATAAAAATTCGTTTATCATTATAGCGCTAAAAATATTTAAATACAAAGTTAAAATCTTTCGAAATAGAAATAATTACTAATTTTATAGGAATTAAGTTATAATAAATTTAATATAAGGATATTATGATTATATAAGTTGAGAGAGGGTACAAGAGATGCGATATGAACTTTTTTCTGTAAGTGGGGATCATATTACGACTTTTGAAAGTGCATGGCGTTTTCAGGAGGGAGAACAGATTTTTGTTCATGATGATCAAACAAAAAGAAACTTTATTATTATTCGTCTGACGCATGATGTATTTCAACAAAATAAACATGTTATTCGTTTGTATTGTCAAGAGAAGAAAGTGTATGCATAAGAGAAGCCCTCTTACAGTATGAAAAGTAAGAGGGGCCTTATCTCGTTATTTGTGAACAGCCCGATTGATGAGAGCTGATTAAAGTTTCACTTTATCATTTTGCCCCTCGTAAGGAATAAAAAGAGAAGGGTTAATGTACATAGCTAGCATTTGATTTGGAAGAAAGGATATAGCCTTGTATTTTGCGCTTCAAAGTTACATTTCTTTCTCTTTGAGAAAGCCATGTATGGTAATCTTGTTGTGTTTTCCATAACATACGAATCATATATTCTGTCTTATCATTTGTACGATGAACATGTGAAAACTCTATGTTAATACAACCGTTCGTTCCGGGAGAAGGATAATATTGTTTAAGCCCATAAAGAAGCTCACATTCATATCCGTACTTAATATGAATGAGTTTAGTAACAATAAACATATAAACACCTCTTTTACGATAATAGTAGGAAAGATAGCTTTACTATAATAGTGAACTTAAATAATATTATACTATTCAGAAAATTCAAAGTAAATGATAGATTTTCACTTAATAAAGGTATAAAAAAGCGAGTCATCTAGTGTAATAGAATGACTCGCTTTCAATTTGTAAGTTTCATTTTATAAGAAAATAAGAGTAAGTATACCTACGATAATACAATAGAAAGAGAAATATTTTAAATTTCCTTTTGCCATAATGTTCATAAACCATTTTAGTGAAATATACGTCATGATAAATGTTGCGATGAATGCAACAACATATGGCACGAATAATGTGTCTAGATTTGGATCATTTGCAATGTCAGTAATGCTTAACAATAAGCCACCTAAGCTAACAGGAATGTATAGTAAGAATGAAAAGCGAAGAGCTGTTTCTTGCTTCATACCAAGTAACATTGCTGCTACGATTGTGGCACCAGATCGGCTTATTCCGGGAATCAGTGCGCAAGCTTGTGCTAATCCGACGATGATTGCATCTTTCATAGAAAGGTCGCCATCATTTTTACGACCGCGTAAATTTCTAATAATCCAAAGGCCGACAGCAGTAATAAGAAGGGAAATCCCAACCATCTTCACACCTTTTAAGTACTGATCGATGTAATCTTTAAATAAAACACCAATAACACCTGCTGGAATGGTTGCAATAACAAGATAAATAATAAAGAAGAAATCTGATTTTGCGTCTTCTGCTCTTGTAAATATATAAGAGAGACCATTCTTCGTTAGACGAATTAAATCATTTCTATAAATAAGTAATACAGCTAATAATGAAGCTGAATTAACAAGTAGTTCGAAGCTAAACCCTTCTATTTTTAGTCCTAGCAAATGTTGTGCTAAAACGAGATGACCACTTGAAGAAATCGGAATTGGTTCTGTTAGTCCTTGGAACAGACCGAGAATTAAATATTTTAAAACGTAGTAAAATTGTTCCATAATAACCTCCTTGTTTATTAGTTGAAAGAAACAACTTTTCCATTATAACAAAGATATGGATGAATATTGAAAAGAAATAAATATTCGAAATAAAATAAAAATCCCTCATAGCAGTATAAGGGATTTTTATTTTTAATTAAGAATTTACTGTTCCTTGAAGACTTTTAGACAATTGAACATCGACTTTTTCAGCATCATGAATATGATTCATAATAGTAGTATTTAATTTTTGGAACATTTGTTGTGTGTTAGCGAATTCTCGTAATATGTCATCATTACAAGATTTTTGGTTTTCAATAGCCTTAATAACATTTGTAGCACCATTTTGTAACGTTTGAATCATAACTAAAATATTTTCAATTCTAGCATTTGTATCGGCGCTCATTTCTACACCTTCATCGACTAAATGTAAATTATCTTTTGTGTTATCGTATGCTTTTTCAATTTCTTCTTGAATTTTTTTCGTTAAGTTGCCTATGTTTTTTGTACTTTCTGCTGTACTTTCTGCTAGTTTTCTTACTTCATTGGCAACGACAGCGAATCCTTTACCGTGTTCTCCAGCACGTGCGGCTTCAATACTCGCATTTAAAGCAAGTAAATTTGTTTGTGCTGCAATGTTTTGAATGACTTCTACAATTTGCTCGATTTCCTTTGAGCGTTCGCTTAGATGATTCATACTATTAGACGTGCGTTGGGATTGTTCACCTAATTTATTAATTACAATAAGTAAGCGGTGAACGGATTCTTTACCTTCATTAGAGCAGTCAATAATTTCTGCAATAGACTGAATTAAGCTTTGTTCCTTTTGTAACATTTCATTATTTAACTCATTGGAATGTGTCGTACGTGTTGAAACATTTTCGAAACATGAACTTAATTGTTGAACTAAATTTTGGAGTGTATTGTGTTGGTTATTTACAAGTTGGTGCTCTTGGACAACGCTTTGTACACGATCGTGGATAGTAGAAATAGTCTCTTGTTTTTCAATATCTTTTTGTTTTAATTCTGCTTCTAATTCTTGTATACGCTCTTCTAATTGAGCAATTGTATGTTGGAGTGATTTCTTTTGAGTAAACATGTATTTATTTCAACCGCCTTCGAAAGTTATATTTTCTCTATATTTGGATTTTAGCATCTTTTGTATTTTTTAAATATAGGAATTGTTAAATATTTAAGAATCTATTACATTTTATTCATAATTCTCTTTTTTTTGTCACGAAAAATAAACTGTATTTAATCGTTTTGTAAACAAACTGTAAAATAAATCATGTATAACTGTATAAGAAGGGAGTCGGATTATGAACTATTTTAAGCGAATCAGCTGTCTAGTATTAGCAGGAATTATCGGTCTTTCTAGTACAGTCGCTGTTAAAGCAGAGTCAAACGACGAGAAACTTAACAACATGCAACAGCAATTGCAACAAAACGATGCAGAAATGCAAAAGAAAGAGCAAGAGAAGCAAGCTGTTAGTAAAGAAATTAAAGGTATCGAAAACGAACTACATAATTTAAATAATACAATTGCAAAAAATAAAGAGGATCAAGCTGCTATTCAACGTAAAATTGATGAAACACATAAGCAGATTGAACAAAAAAAGGAAGAAATTATCGTTTTGGAGGATAAAGTCCTTGCTCGTAAAGATATTATGAGAAAACGTATGGTTTCTGTTCAAAACAGTTCAAATACAAGTTTAGTAGTAGAAGTTGTAGTAGAGTCAAAAAACTTTGCAGACTTCTTACAACGTATGAACGCAGTTTCTACTATTCTAGAAGCTGATAAAGAAATTTTACGTCTACAAGAACAAGATCTTCGTCAAATTGAAGAAGATAAGAAAACAATTGACGAAAAAGAAGCATCTTTAGTAGTAGACAAACAAAAATTAGCAAAATCGCAAGCTGAACTGCAAGATAACTTGAAAAAACGTCAAGATAACTTACAAACAGTTCAAGCTAAATATAATGAGGTTGCAAGTCAACTTAATTTAGCAGCAGAAGAAAAAGCTAAAATTGAATCAAATATGAAGACAGTACAAGAAACGATTGCTCGTGAGCAAGAAGCAGCAAGAATTGCGGCAGAAGAGCGTGCAAAAGCAGAAGCGGCTGCAAAAGCAGAGCAAGAAGCTTTAGCGAAAGCGCAAGCAGAAATTGCTGAAAAGCAAAAGCAAGAAAAAGCTAGTAAACCAGCTGAACCAGTTGCTAATAATAATTCGAAGGTAGAACCTGCAAAACCTGCACAACCTGAACCATCTTCTAAGCCAACTGCTGGTGGGAAAGAAATTTATGTAGAAGCTACAGCTTATACAGCTGATCCAGGGGAAAATGGTTATGCACCAGGTCAACAAGTATTTTCTGCATGGGGACCAGGTGGTAAAGGTTATAATCTAACTGCAAACCCAGGAATGAAATTAATTGCTGTAGATCCAAATGTTATTCCATTAGGTAAGACTGTAAATGTTGAAGGTTATGGAGTAGCAATTGCAGCCGATACTGGTGGGGCTATTAAAGGGCATAGAATTGATGTTTTAATGCCAGATAAAGGTTCATCAAGTAGCTGGGGCAGAAGAACAGTTAAAGTTACAATTTTAAACTAACAAGTAATCCAACTTTACAATACGTAGAGTTGGATTTTTTTATAATAATAATGTTAAGTTGAGTTTACATTTTGTTAAGAATAGCATACAATAATGGTGAGAGGTGGTAAATTTGACCATTTTAAACAGAGTAAAAGAATTAAGAGCTCGTTTTAACTTTACACAAAGCGTATTAGCAGAAAAGGTTGGAGTAACGAGACAAACAATTGCAGCAATTGAAAAAGGGGATTACGTTCCTTCATTGTTACTAGCATTGACGATTTGTGATGTATTCCAGTTAAAGATGGAAGACGTGTTTGTTTTAAATAAGGAGGGGGAAGAGGATGAATAGAATTGGTTTTTCTTATATTATAAATGTACTCTATACTGCACTAGCATGCTGGACATTTGTTGAATTTTATAGTGTTATTACAGAGTTAGCAGATATATTTAAAAACGAGAAATTCACGTTTGAAGTAGCGGTTAATGGAGTACCATTTATTTTATTATTTATTGGAGCTATTATAGTTACAATTTTTTATAGAATTCAAAAGAAAAAATATAAGAATTTATCTTTTTGGATGTATCCATTATTATTTCCACTAGAAGATGAACGTGAAAAAGCGATTACGGATAAAGCTTGTCGAACAACATTTGTATCGTTATGGTTTGTGTTACCTTGTGCAGTTGGATTTTTAACTTTTTCGCCTATTATTAATGAATATCTTCCTGGATACCCATTATATATTCTATTTTCTATTTTCTTTATTCAAATGACAGTATTTCACGTATCACTATACAGAAATAAATTAGCTTAAAAAGAAACCTTCTTGCACCGGCAAGAAGGTTTCTTTTTAAGCTAATACTTGTACATATAGCGATATTATTTTATCATTTTATATAGAGTAAGATTTTGTAAGGGAAAGGAACTGTGTATGAATAAGCAAAGAATTTATAGTATAGTAGCAATTCTGCTATTTGTTGTAGGTGGCGTGTTAATTGGAAAGCCATTTTATGATGGATATCAGGCTGAAAAGAAACAGACTGAAAATGTGCAGGCTGTTCAAAAGATGGATTATGAAAAGCATGAGACGGAATTTGTAGATGCTTCCAAAATTAATCAACCAGACTTGGCGGAAGTAGCGAATGCATCATTAGATAAGAAACAAGTAATTGGTCGTATTTCGATTCCAAGTGTTTCAGTAGAACTGCCTGTTTTAAAAGCTTCTACTGAAAAAAACTTATTATCAGGTGCAGCGACAGTAAAAGAGAATCAAGTTATGGGAAAAGGAAATTACGCATTAGCAGGACATAATATGTCTAAAAAAGGTGTTTTATTTAGTGATATAGCTTCTTTGAAAAAAGGCGATAAAATTTATTTGTATGACAATGAAAATGAATATGAGTATGCGGTTACTGGTGTATCTGAAGTGACTCCTGATAAGTGGGAAGTTGTAGAGGATCATGGGAAAGATGAGATAACGCTTATTACATGTGTATCTGTAAAGGACAATTCTAAGCGTTATGTTGTTGCTGGTGATTTAGTAGGAACGAAGGCGAAGAAGTAAAAAAGAAGGGGAACTCTTTAAAGAGTTCCCCTTCTTTTTTACTAATGTTGAGAAATAATAGAATATTTCGGTTTGTATTTAATTATTCTTCTATTTATGTATAATAAATTTAGAATTCTATATTTTGGGAGGAACAAGAGTGAGACAACAGGTGAAGAAACTTCTTTTAACAACGAGTATAGCGTTATTGGTAGCTCCAATTTCAGCTTATGCGCATCCAGGGCGTACAGATGCTAATGGCGGACATACGTGTCGTACAAATTGTGAGAAGTGGGGATTACAGTACGGGGAATATCATTATCACAATAAACCAGCTTCTAGTAGTGGCGCAACGAGCCCAGCTCCTAGTCAGAATAATAATAGTGCTGTAGAAGCTGAGAGACAAGCAGAAACACAGCGCAATACTGAGGCTGAAAAACAACGTGCTGCAGAAGCACAGCGTAAAGCTGAAGAAGAGAGACAACGTGTAGCCGAGGAACAAAGAAAAGCTGAAGAGGCACGTAAGCAAGAGGAAGCGCAGCGCCAAGCTGATATGGAAAAAGGTCAACTTGAAGGTCAAAAGAATGGAGAAACTGATTTTAAAGCAGGAAAAAATGATGCAGAAGTGCATGTAGCTGGAAAATCTGATGCATATAAACAAGCGTTTAAAGCGACTTATGCAGCCGCATGGTCTTTAGAAGAGCAGAAGAAAACGCATTTTGAAAAAGGAAAAGAACAGGGTTTAGCACAAGAGACAATGGACGATAGTCAAGTTGCTCCAGAGTTTAAGGTAAACTTTGCAGAAGGATTCAAAGTAGGGAATAAAGAAAGAACAGAAAAAATTGAAAAAGAGCAAGCTGAATTAGGGGAAAAGACAGGGAAAGAATTAGCTGAAAAGAATCCTGGAAATAGAGAGAAAGAAGTATACGTGAAGGCATATGAAACAGCGTATGAAAAAGGCTATAAATCTACAAAAAAGGCAGTAGAAAAAGCTGGCTATAAGTATGCATTTGAAAACTATGATTTAAAAGTTCCTGCTAAGTATGAAAGAAATGAATTGTTAAAGAAATGGTTTACTGAAGGATTTAAATCGAATAAAAAAGCAGCGGAAACTCGAGAAGAAGGGTATAAAAAGGGAGACAGCTGGTTCTCATTCTTCTATAAGAGTTTCGTACCAAGTGAATATAAAGAACATAAAGAGCTGTACGAACAAGCAATCGAAAAAGGTAAAACAGCATAAAAAAAGATGAGGAGAAATTCCTCATCTTTTTTAATCCATCCATTTCACTAATTTCTTAGAAATTAATAATAAAACACAACCTAATACAATTGCCACAGCGCCAATAACTGTGAATACTTCAGCGTATCCAAGTGAAGTTGTGAAGCTTGCAAGTTGTCCGCCTAAAATGTTGGCGATACCTGAACTTGCTAGCCATACGCCCATTAGTAAAGATGCTAATTTTACCGGAGCAAGCGCACTAACCATTGATAGTCCGACAGGTGATAAGAATAGCTCACCTAACGTATGGAAAAGATACGTAAAGACGATAAATAGTAAGTTTGCTTTTTCTGTAATGTTATGTTCATCACTACCTGTTTTTAATGTAGCGATAACGAGAATGATATAACCGATACCGAGCAAGATCATCCCAAGTCCCATTTTAGTTGGGATTTTTAAATCACCCTGCTTGCGAGTTGCAAGTTTTGCCCATAATGCAGAAATGACTGGAGCAAGTAAAATAATAAATAATGGATTGACCGATTGGAACCAAGATGTTGGAACTTCCCATCCGAACACAGAGCGGTCTACAAATTTGTTTGTATATAATGTTAATGAGCTACCAGCTTGTTCAAAGCCAGCCCAGAAGAAGACAACGAAGCATGTTAAAATGACGATAACTGCGGTACGTTGTTTTTCTTTTTTTGTTAACGGTGTATCTCCTACTGATGGTTGTCCAGCAGCTGTTTGTAAATCGCGAGTTGGTTTTTTACCGATATTACCAAGGAAGCGATTTGAGAGTGTTGTAAATAAAATTTGTCCAATGATCATTCCGATTGAAGCGGCTAAGAAACCGTAACGGAATCCGTAATGTACAACGCCATCAACTGTTGTTTTGAATAAATTTTCTGATAAAAATCCGCAAACGAGTGGAGCTAAAAATGACCCGACGTTAATACCCATATAGAAAATGGTAAATGCACTATCACGTTTTGGATCGTTCTCTTCGTATAATTCTCCAACCAGTGTAGAGATGTTCGGTTTGAAGAATCCGTTACCGATAATAATAAGCGCTAATCCGAGGTATAGGCCTAATTGGTTTTGCAAGGCAAATAGTGTAAGGTTACCGATTGCCATTGTTATACCACCAATTGTGATTGCTTTTCGTCTACCTAGAAAACGGTCTGTTAAGTAACCACCAATCATTGGTGTGAAATAACAGGCTCCAGTATAAAATCCGTAAATAGAGAGTGCCCATGCGGGACTAAATCCAAGACCACCGCTTACTAAAGCTGTCGTTAAATATAATGTTAATAATCCTCGTAATCCATAGTAACTAAATCTTTCCCACATTTCTGTAAAGAAGAGTAAGTATAAACCTGGAGGATGTTTCTTTTTTCTTTGTTGTTCTTTTTCTAGTTGTATCGTTGATTCCATTTTATTTTCCTCCTGACACAAACAAAAACAAAGTTAATAATTTTGTATATTTAATATTTTACCTTATTAACTATTATAAGTCAATAAAGGTTGATTTTTCAGAAGAAATTGGAAAAGGGGGATAGCTATAGAAGGGGTGTTTCTTTTGTGATAGACTATGGACTATGTTTTCTTTGTAAGGAAGCAGGTTATTGTACTTTTTTTATATGTGGAATTGATTTCATAAGAGATGAAATTAAAGAAGGAGAAAGAAATGAAATTGTTACAGAAAAAAGAAATTTTACTTATTAGTCTTATGTTATTTTCGATGTTCTTTGGAGCAGGGAATCTTATATTCCCACCTTTTCTTGGATATGAAGCAGGAGAACATGTGTGGATTTCATTAGTAGGATTTATTATATCAGCAACAGGTCTTCCTATATTAGGTGTTATCTCTATTGCAAAAGCAGGAAGTTTTCAAACGTTAGCGGGTAGAGTTCATTCTTCATTTGCAATTATTTTTCCATGTATCGTGTATGTATTTATTGGACCTGGGCTTGGTATACCACGTGCGGGAAGTTTAGCCTTTGAAATGGGGCCAGGTCAGTTATTCCCTGAAGCAGGAAGCGGAGTATTATTGTTTTATACAGTTATTTTCTTTAGTATTGTTTATTGGTTAAGTTTATCACCATCTAAGTTAATGGGTTTGTTTGGGAAAGTTTTAACACCATTATTATTATGTATGATTGCCATTATTTTTATAAAAAGTATGTTTACATCAGTAGGTGGCGTGAAAGAGGCTGCGGGGAATTATGGACAAGCTCCTATGTTTCAAGGATTTTTAGATGGATATTTAACAATGGACGCGTTAGCTGCTTTAATTTTTGGAATTGTGATTGCAAATGCATTACGTGCAAAGGGTATTGAAGATGATAAAGGTTTAGCGAAATATATGAGTATTGCTGGAATCGGGGCAGGACTATTATTATCGATTATTTATGTCATCCTTGGATATGTGGGGGCAATTAGTGGCTCATTAGGAACATTTGATAACGGTGCGAAAGTGTTAGCACAAGTTATGATTACATTATTTGGACAGGGCGGAGTCGTTTTATTAGGTCTTATTTTTACTATCGCTTGTTTATGTGTTTCAATTGGACTTGTTACGTCTTGTAGTCAATTTTTTGCGAGTGCATTTCCGAAAGTATCTTATAAAGTGTGGGCATTTATAGTAAGCGTTGTTAGTATGATCTTAGCTAATTTAGGATTAACACAAATTTTAAAAGTATCAGTACCAATTCTTGGATTTATTTATCCAATTGCATTAACGCTTATTATTCTAGGGTTATTCCATAAGTATATTGGGAAGTATGCATACGTATATGCAGTAACTGTTTGGGTTGTAGCGATATTTAGTGCAATTGATATTTTAAATAAAAATGTAATGATGAATCAGTGGACGTCAGTATTAAAGTACCTTCCGTTTTATACGGAAGGTGTTGGGTGGATTGTTCCAGCTATTGTAGGCATGTGTCTTGGTTTCATCGTTAGCATTGCTTTAAATAAGAATAAATGAGTAAAAAGGTGTTTTCCTATTTTGGGAAGACACCTTTCTTTTTTTGGAAAAATACTATTGAAAATGAATAGACTAAGAGTATGATAAAGATAATTGGTAATATATAGGTTTAATGAGAGTTACGAATAAGGGGGTAGCATATGAAGAAGGATTTGGATAAGAAAATAGAAGCACTCGAAACGGCAATTGAAACGATTCAAGAAGCACTTGCTGAATTAAAGGTGAAGCAAAGGGAAATAGAAGTAGAAAACGCTCAGCAACATGTTAGTAAGGATAAGAAAGAATATATTGAAACGGTAATGGAGGAAAAGCCAAAAGAAGAAATAGTTAAGATAAAAGAGCCTTTGCAAGAACGTGAGGTAAAACAAGTAGATATATCTGCTTTTAAACCAGAGCCATTTAATATTATTAAGTTTTGTCAAACGTGGTTACCGCGTATATTTGTCGGTATTATGTTGCTTGGAGTGATCTGGTTATTTAAAGCAGGGGTAGATGCTGGTTTATTAACACCAGCAATACGAATTGTGTTTGGTATCGCATTATCTATCGGTTTGTATTATATAGGAGATATTCAAATTAAAAGAGAGCGGCAGGCGTTAGGATTAGTATTGGTTGGAGGAAGTATTTCGGGGATTGTTTTAACGACGTTTGCGGCACATTATTTGTATGCATTTATTCCGGCAAGTATCGCGTTTCTCTTTAATATTGCATGGGTTATTTTAGGGATTTATTTAGCGAAAAGATATAACTCGGAATACCTTACTATCTTCGTAGCGGTAGGAGCGTTCTTCGTGCCATTCTTGTTAAATAGTACGACTCCTAATCCTTATATTTTCTTTGGATATGAGACAGTGTTAACACTTAGTTTATTATGGTATGGATTGAAAAATCGTTATAAATATTTATATATGATTTCTTACGCTGTTGCGGCCATTGTTCTTTTTGTCTTCTTTGCTGTTATGTCAATATTATTAGAGAACTTGCAAATACAGTTAACGATTGTATATGGTTTGATTCATTTACTATTATTTTGGCATATGTTTACGGAGAGAAGTTTTATACCAGAACCGCGTTTGGCGATATTTAGTGCGAATGCAGTGTTCTTTATACTAGCTATTTCAAAAATACCTGATTTTACAACATGGGGATTAATTATTAGTGCACTCGTGCATGCCGCTATGTTCGTATTTGAATATAGGAAAAATAGACATTCTACATTTACAAATCTCTTATTTGGTTTCGCAATGGGAGCATTTAGTTTAGCGATTTTATACGAGTATAGTTTAGTGAATGCAGCGATCGTACTATTGTTACAAGGTTTCCTCGGTATGGTTACTTCTATTAAAGGAAAACAACAGATAAAGTTGTATGTTAGTGCAACGATTTACGCAATTGGAATGATACAGACGATTTTTAGCCCGTTTGATCAATTTATTTCGGCAGGTTTTGTTGCTCATCTTATTTTAATAGGAACGTTCTATTATTGCATGAGACAGGCGAAAGAAGTGTTAGCGAGTTTTGGTAAGTATGTGTACTCTATAGCACTCTACTGGTTAATGGTCATTGTATTTATTACAATCACTAGAATTGGTGAAGTTCTTTCTACAGATGGAAGTATAATTAGCGTATCTGTATCGTTATTATGGATGATATATGCGTTATTTGCAGTTTGGTTTGGCCGTTATAGACAGATGAATGAAATATTATATGCTGGATTAATCGTATTAGTAGTAACGGTAGGGAAGTTATTCCTACTTGACTTACCAGAGGTTTCGATGATGATTAGGGCAGTGTTATTCCTAATCGTCGGTAGTATAGGTATCGTTATTTCAAGAATGTTTTTCTCGAAGGAAGAGAAGTGAAAAGAAGGCAATCCATGTATGGATTGCCTTTTTCATTATTTTTTATTAATCGTTACAGTTTCATTATATTTCGCTGTTGTATTTTGACGTAGACGAAGCGTTGCTTGTCCAGTTGTATTTGAATCAATCTGTACATTTACAACTTTCTCAGCAGAGCCTAAGCTGTTTGTTGTGAAAGAGAAGGCACTACTATATCCAAAAGCAGATGGCCAAGTGCCGTTTGTATTTTGAATTTTTGCTACTTGTGTTCCACCAGTAGTGAATATACCTAAAGAATAGTTGTTATAAGTTGTATTAGGTAGTAAGTTGTTTACTTGAATCTTCATTTGGAAAATTTCATTGTTTGGTAGAATGCTAGGGTGTGTAACGACGTAGTCGCTTGTTGTTACCGCACCGTTATAACCGTATGAACCTGGTTTAAAAGTATTTGTATTAAACCATTGATAACCTGCATTTGGTGCACTCCAAGGTTCAGGTTGTGGTTCTGTTGATAAGCTTGGCTGTTCAAATGTTTGTAGAGCTGTAGGTGAATCAAGTTGTAAACCATTTACTTGATCTAAACTTGTAAATGTCTCTTTATTCGATAACCAATTTACGATGTTTTCTAATAAAATCGCATCGTTTTCTTCTTTATAACCATCGTAAGTTTTCTTTGTTTGGCCAGAATCTTCACGAACGTACTTTGGCGTAGCATCTTCAACAGGAGAAGAGTCACCAATAAAGGCAGCTTTTCCAAGTCCTACTTTTGCAATTGCAGCATATGGGCCTTCTGCAATACCACCGCCATTATAAACGCCACTATCAACAGCGTTATTCCATTTTGATGGATTTTCTGGAAGGTAAACAAGTCCTTTTGCTAGTTTTGGATTTGTAATTGCTAGAGTAGAACCAGCATGCATTGCTACAGAAGAAACACCTTTTGTAATTCCGAAAGATTGTTCAGGCGATACAATTGTTTTCGCTGAAACATCACCAAGTGCATTGTAGCGGAAGCGAATACCGAAGTTGTCAGATAGCCAATCAGAGCTTTCTACTCCTTGCATAGTTTGTGAATTTGCTTCTTCATTAGACATTCCTTTTGCTGGATTATCCCAAGCACCGCGTCTATATCCATTAAATACTTCAGAAGAGTCCCAGCGATTTTTATTACGATCCGCATTGTAATGATCGGCAATAAAGAAGATACTACCGCCATTTTTTACATATTGTAACATAGCGTCCTGCTCAGATTTTTTGTAAGGAATATTAGCTTCTGGAACGATAAATACATTGTAACCTTTTAAGTCTTCGTACGTAATAGGTGTTGATTTACGAAGTTCTTTTACGTGATAACCGTTTTTTGCAATGCCGTTTCCGAAGTCAGAAAAGCCGCCGTCAATAACCCAGTCAGCTGTCCCAGCAGTTTGACCGTGTGTATTATCGAATAATACTTTCTTCCCATTGTTTTGATTTACAACTTTTGCAGCAATTTCAGGAGCTGGGTCTACAGAGCTTTCGGCATAAGTAGACGGTATGAACGAGGTCCCTATACTTAGTGTAATTGCTGTTGCTAAAGAAAATGTAATCCATTTTTTATTCTTCATAGAAGAATCCCCCTAATAATAAATATATGTGCTTTAATAATGTAATTTATTTTTCTGTAAAAATAAAGACGGAAAACATAAAAAATATTAAAAGATTGTAAAAATACCGTGAATTTTGTTGAGAAATATTTATATAGATATAAAAACACCCCTTCCAAGTAATAAGGAAGGGGTGCTTTGCTTAACTAATTTTTGAGTTAGGTGTTTCATCAATCTTATGAAACCCTTTCATGTAATATACGATTGCTAAGCCGATAAGCCAAATTGGGCCGACAATCAATGCAATTCGTGTATCTTCTGAATACGCCATTATACCTAGTACTAATACAAGGAAAACGAGTGAGAAATATGAGCTTAATGGGTATAAAGGCATTTTATACGATAACTTTTGTTTATTTTGAGTAGGTAAGCTTTTACGGAATTTAATTTGAGCGACTAATATAATGCCCCAAGTCCAAATTGCGCCGAAAGTTGAAATGCTAGTAAGCCATGTAAATACCTTTGCAGGTACGAGATAGTTTAATATAACGCCAATGAGTAAAACGATAGCAGTTGCTACAATTCCTTGGCTTGGAATGCCATTTTTATTTAAACGACCAAATCTTTCAGGAGCTTTTTTCTGCTGAGCTAATGTAAATAGCATACGGCCTGTACTAAATAAACCGCCATTACAAGAAGAAAGAGCTGCTGTTAATACGACAAAATTAATAATACCTGCTGCTTTTGCGATACCAATTTGCTGGAATGTTAATACGAATGGGCTTCCTTTCTCACCAAGTTCGTTCCATGGATAAATTGCCATCATAACGAATAGAGCTCCTACGTAGAACAGTAATATTCTCCAAAACACGTTATCAATTGCTTTTGCGAGTGTTTTCTTCGGATTTTGAGCTTCACCAGCTGTAACACCGATTAATTCAACGCCTAAATAAGCGAATAGTACCATCTGCATGGAGAGTAGTAACCCAGAAAAACCATTTGGGAACCAGCCACCATGTGACCAAAGGTTTGAAATACCAGTAGCGATACCACCGTTTCCGAATCCGAATAAAATAATACCAGCTCCGACTACTATCATACAGATAATTGTGACAATTTTAATTAGAGCAAACCAAAACTCAAGTTCTCCAAATACTTTTACCGATAAGAAGTTAAAAGCGCTCATTAACAATAGAGCAAGTAACGCCCAAGTCCAGCGCGGGATATCTGGGAACCAGTACTGCATGTAAATGCCAGCTGCTGTAATTTCAGCCATACAAGTAACCACCCATAAGAACCAGTAATTCCAACCAGTAATATAACCAGCGAGTGGGCTGATATAATCATATGCATATTTACTAAAAGAACCGGCAACAGGTTGTTCAATTGCCATTTCCCCGAGAGCTCGCATAATGAAAAAAATAACGAGTCCGGCAATCATATAGCCTAGTAAAATAGAAGGACCGGCTAGTTTAATCGCGGAAGCGGATCCTAAAAATAGCCCAACGCCAATAGCTGAGCCCAGTGACATTAAAGTAATATGTCGTTCTTTTAAACCACGATTTAAAGTTCCAGATTTGTTTGTGTGCTGCATAAGAAGACTCCCCCTTGTAGAGTGAACGATATTTGAATGCGTTTACTAAATATTTAACTATTTCAAATTATAAAACATTTCTATCTGTTATGCTACAAAAATAATCATAATGAACTGTACTACATCTGTACTTGTCAGACTTAAACTTAAAATTCGAACTATTAGGGAATATGTTGACTCTTCTTTTTATTGATTGTTAAGATTAAGTATTATATTTTCTCACATACTAGTAAGAAAAAGAATGTGTGATAATAATTCAGGTGTAGGAAGGGTACATAAGCATGTTTCAATTACAAAAATATAACACTTCTGTGAAGCAAGAGTTTTTAGCTGGCATCACAACTTTTTTTACATTTGCGTATATTCTTGTCATCAATCCAAAAATATTATCTGATGCAGGTGTACCATTTGACCAAGCGTTTACAGCAACAATTATTGCAACCGTTGTTGGAACAGTAGGTATGGCGATTTTCGCGAATTACCCGATTGTTATTGCTCCAGCTATGGGAATGAATGCATATTTTGCTTATTCTGTTGTACAGAAGGCAGAAGGGATTACATATGTAGTTGCCTTTTCAGCTGTATTTGTGACGGGGATTATTTTTCTTTTATTATCTTTTACTTCGTTTAGGCAAAAGTTAATTTTAGCAATTCCTGATAGTTTAAAGCATGCAATTGCAGGTGGAATTGGACTATTTATTGCTTTTATTGGATTGCGCCTTTCTGGAATTATCGTGGATCATCCATCTAATTTAGTTACGATTGGTGATTTTCATTCTTCAGCTGTTATTTTAACTTTAATTGGTTTAATATTAGCGGCGGTATTAATGACATTACGTGTGAGTGGTGCATTATTTATTAGTATGATTGTGACAGGAGTTATCGCCTTCTTTACAGGGCAATTGAAGTTTGCTGATAAAATTGTGGCGATGCCTCATTTGCCAGAGGGTATTATCGTTTCAAACCCAATCAATGCATTTTCAGATGTAATTGAATACGGATTATATGGTGTTGTATTTTCATTTTTACTTGTACTTTTATTCGATACAACAGGTGCATTACTTGGTTTAATTAAACAAGCAGGTTTAATTACAGACAATACAGAGAAGCGTTTTGGTAAAGCGTTTATTGCAGATGCAATTGGCGGGACTACAGGTTCTATCTTTGGAACAAGCCCAACAGCAGCGACGATTGAATCGTCAGCAGGTATTGCTGCAGGTGGTAAAACTGGATTAACAGGGATTGTAGTTGTTGGTCTAACAATTATAACGGCATTTTTTAGTCCTGTTATTGCTTCTTTATCAAGTGTAGCCGCTATTACAGCTCCTTCGTTAATTATAGTAGGTAGTTTAATGGCACAAAGCATTCGAGATATTAATTGGAATGAATTTGAAGATGCGTTACCAGCATTTTTAATTTTTATAGGTATTCCGTTAACATCTAGTATTGCAAATGGAATCGCAATTGGATTTTTAGTATATCCAGTCTTGAAAATTGTGAAGGGTAAAGGGATGGAAGTACATCCATTACTATACTTATTTGCATTCTTATTTGGATGTCATTTATTCTTATAATATAAATATAGGAGAGGGCCTTCTTATGGGAGGCTCCCTTTTTGTGTATAATAAAGTGAAACTATAGGCAGTAGGGGGATATCCTCACTGTGTATTAGCCCGCACCAATTGGGATAAGGTGAAAACTTAATTGATTTCGTAAAATATAAATTACTTAATGGAATATATATGTTACAATAGAGGTAGAGGAGGAACATGAATGGCTGTAAGTAAAATAAAAGTCGCGCGTGTTCAGTTAGATTTAACACAGCAACAATTAGCAGAAAAAGTAGGCGTTACAAGGCAAACGATTAGTTTAATTGAGAAGGGGAAATACAATCCATCTTTAGATTTATGTTTAAAAATTTGTTATGCAGTAGATAAAACGTTGAATGATTTGTTTTGGGAGGAAAAGGAGTGGTAGGATGAAAATCGTGAAAGATGAACGTTTAATGATTGAAGGGTTAAAACATATTAGATTAGCTTTCATCTTACAAAATATCGTCATACTAGCTATCGTCTTTTACCGCTATGTCTTGCAAGGGGCAGGATATGAAAATGTTTCGGATTTATTAATGGTATTTATGGGCGGGATAATAATTATTAACTTTTTAAATCTGAAAAATTCAGTGGAAGTGTATGAGCATACGGGCGGAGTGTCGCGTCGTTATTTTATGAAGCTATTATTCATTCCGGTGGGTATTATTATTGGGATTTTAGCTATTTGTATCGTTGTAACACCAGATATTTCGATAAAGGAAATTAGTATGACAGGACTTATTATGTTTGCTTGTTTTTTAGTTCCAAGTTTGTTTATATACATATATATGAAAAAAATAAAAAGAGAAGATTGAAATATAAGAAAGGCTTTCCTATATTGAGGAAAGCCTTTCTTATATCTTTTTATACAAAACTTTATGAAGGCCAATTGGTTCAATTTCAAAAATTTCACCATGCTCCTGAAAGCCTAATCGCTTGTAATAGTCAGTTACAGTAATTCGGCCATTACACCATAGGATGTTTGCTTTTCGTTCTTTTAAAACTTGTTCTGCCTTATGAATTAAGGAGCTTCCAGCTCTTTTGTTCCGAAAGTTAGGTAATGTTGCCATTCCTCGTAGTCTATAATGGATACCATTTTGTAAATCAGGATATATTTCTTTTGAGAAGGAAGTGATGCTAATCAACTCAGCGTTTATAAAGGCGCCTAAGTGGAATGTGTCTTTTTCGTAGTCAGAAGAGTATTTACAGTCTGCTAGGGACTGATTTGGACGCAACACCGCTTGGCGTAATAAGTGTGTCTCGGATGCATCAATATATTGCACAGTAATCATGTTATCATCCTTTCTTATAAACCTTTTTCTATAAGTTGTATAAAGAAGTATGCAGGTGCAGCTAGAAGGCCGAGTATACTAGCGGTTCCGAGGAAGAGTGAAAGTAAAAGGCATGAGTATTTAACTCCAGTTGATTTTTTCCAACCATAGCTGCAAATTTCAATGCTAACACCGATGAGAATAATGGCGATGAGTACTTCCGCTAATAATAAGAGAGCTAAAGTTACAATAGACATAATGTAATCCATCCTCATAATATGTGATAGTAACATTTTACCATATGAAGTTAAAAAAATGCCCCTCAATTATGTGAGGGGCATTTTTTACTCTAATATGTTTTTTAGTGTATCGATATGTTCTTTTGAACCTGTTACAAGTAATGTGTCACCGTGTTGTAGTCTTGTATCACCATGTGGTATTAATGCTTTGTTACCGCGGTAGATTTGAATGACAAGTACATCACCTAAAAATGGGAGGCGGCGAAGCGCAACGCCGTTATATTTATTGCTGCGCAGTTCAACTTCGCGTACTGTTTCGTTTGCTGTTGTAATTAAGCGAACGAGACTAGGTTTATCAATAAGCGCACGTAATAAAATACGTGTAGAGTTAATTGTTGAGAATACAGCGATATGTTCTTGCGTTGCTTTTTCTTGTAGAAGTGGATCTTCTACACTTGCAATAACATGTTCAACACCTAGCTCTTTTGCATGTTCTGCCAATAATAAGTTTTGTTCATCATCACTGGTTGCAACAACGACGCGATCTGCATCAAATGCTGTTTGTTCAGTTAATGATGCGATTGTGATGTCATCTAATTTTACGATAGGGAAGTCATGCGATTTCGCTTCTTCATCATTTATTTTGTTTTGACGCATCATATATAGCGTTACGTCATAATCTTCTCGTTTTAAATCTAGTGATAACGGAAGGGTAATTCTGCTCGCGCCAATAATAGCTACTTTTGGTTTTGGTGTTTCTACTTTTGGGAACATTTTTTTAAACAATATAGGTGCAAAAATACAAGTAATAACTGCGCTTAAAATAAGAGAGGCAGATAAACTTGGACTGATAATCCCCAGTTTTTCACCAATTTGTGCAGCCGCAATAACTAAAGAAAGTGTCGATGTTAATAAAATTGCACTTCCAAGTACTATATTACGTGGATACCATTTTCGTAAGACGAGTGATGGTAAGAGTTTTGAAATAAAGAGTCCTACAATTAAGATTGGGATCATTAGCATGCTAGAAGGTTCTTTGAAAATAGACCATACCTCTAGATTTACACCAACCATTACGAAGAAAATAGGGATGAAGAAACCATAGCCGATGGAATCAAGTTTTTCAACCATATCTTCATTTGGTGATAATAACGATACAAGTACACCTGCTAAGAAGGCACCTAAAATATTTTCTGCTCCAACAGATTCCGATAACCCTACTAATATTAAAATGAGTGCAAAAACAGCTCGTGTATCAATTTGTACACTACCAGCTTTTAAACTATCTAAGTATGGAATGTTTTTAAAGCGTTTTGCAATAAAGTAAATGACAATACCAGCACCGAATAGAAGAAGTAGGAGCCACATACTTTGGCCGCTTTCGGAATTTAATCCGACGAAAACAGCGAGTAAAATCATTGTAACTAAGTCTGCAATAACAGCAACTAATAAAATGATTTGTCCGATTGCAGTTTTTCCTAGGTTGTTTTCTTTTAATGTTGGTACAACAACACCTAAAGAAATAGTTGAAATAATTAAAGTCATGAACATTGCATTATCTACAAATCCTAGCCATACGAATAGTAATGATAGGGCATAAGATAAGATGAAAATAAATAAGAAGATAATGCTTGCTACTTGAAATGTATTTGGCTCGTTTGTCGTATTTTTTTTCCCTTTTTGTTTAAAGATAGAAAAATCAATTTCTAAACCGCTTAAGAACATGAGGAAGATAAATCCTAATGTTGATAAAACTTGAAGCCATATATCTGGCTCAATAATATTAAACCCACTTTTACCTACAAAGATTCCTGCAATAATTTCTGCAACGACAACAGGAAGTGCTTTTAATTTAAAGCGTTGTAACAAAAGGGGAACGAAAAACGCGATTGCAACGACAACCATAAGTGATAGAACAGAAGTATGATGTTCCATTGCGTTCTCTCCCTTCAAATAAATATAGTACCTATTTAGCCATATAATAGGTAGAAAAGCAACGCATATGGATTCGATTTCATAAAGAAAGATTTTTCTTAACATTTGTCATAATAAGTATATTTTTCATGATTCTGTTGTTAATTCCGTAATGTGGATGTAATAGGGGAGGGGATAAAAAAAGACTGCTGAGGAATCTCAGCAGTCTTTTTCATGTACATTACATTGAGAAGAAGATCCATACAGTTAAACCAACTGTTGCAGTTGCAACGAAGAAACTGTATATCATTGTAAGAATTTGAACTCTTCCTTCTCCTTCTTTTAAATGCATGAACATAATTAATTGTAACAATGCTTGCGCAACAGCCATTATGATAATAGTTGTTAAGACTGTTGAAAGTGGCAATGTTGTGTAAAGTGCCACGTATAACGCTAGAAACGTTAATGCAAGCGATAAAATAAATCCGAAAACGTGTGACCAAGGGAATCCGCTATGCGCATGCCCGTTTGCTTGATTGTTGTTTTGAGCCATTTACGCCACCATCCCGTTCAAGTAAACTAGTGTGTAAATAAAGACCCAAACTAGATCAAGGAAATGCCAGTATAAGCTGATAATGAATACTTTACGAGCTGTAACTGGTGTTAAACCTCGTTTTAAAATTTGGATAATAACACAAGTTGCCCAAATGATACCGCCTGTTACGTGGGCTCCGTGCGTTCCAAGAAGAACGAAGAATGCAGATAGGAAAGCACTTGTTTGAATTGTTGCGCCTTCACCGATGTACATAATGAACTCTTCGATTTCAAAGAATAGGAAACCTGCACCTAAAAGTAATGTAAGGATGAACCATCCAAGCATTGCTTTTTGGTTGTGCTTACGCATTTCGTGAATTACGATACCACATGTGAAACTACTTGTTAAAAGTAGTAATGTTTGAATTAAAAGCGTTTTAAGTTCAAACAGTTGCGCTGGAGTTGGGCCATCTGCCGTACGACCAGCAAGGACTAGATAAGAGGCGAAAAGTGTTGCGAACAGCATAATTTCAGCCCCAAGAAAAATCCAGAATCCTAGGATATTCAATCTGCTTTGTTCGGATTGATATTCCAAAGGTAAGCTTTTATCTAAAGCCGCCATGTCATTTCACCTCTCATGCTATATGTTCTGTTTCTTTAATTTCATCAACACTTACGTAGTAGCCATCATCATAATCGAATGAACGATAGATTAAGCAAGCTAAAATACCAACGCCGCCGATTGCTGCAAGCCAGAACCAGCTAAATACTAATGCGAAACCTGCAAGACCGAAGAATAAAGACGCAATAATAGGCACACCAGAGTTACTTGGCATGTGAATTGGTTTGATATCTTCTGCTGCTGGTGTAACTGTTTCTCCGCGTTTTTTCATGTACCAGAAAGCATCAGCTTCTTTGATTTCAGGAAGTTTCGCGAAGTTGTAATGTTGTACAGGAGATTGAGTTGCCCATTCAAGTGTACGGCCATCCCATGGATCTCCAGTTGTGTCACGTTCACCGTGACGTGCACTCCAAATTACGTTGTAGCAAAGAAGTAGGAAGCCAATACCCATCATTACCGCACCAACAGATGCGATTTGGTTTAGCCATCCCCATCCAAGACTTTCAGAGTAAGTGTACATACGACGAGTCATACCGTCTAAACCTAAGAAGTACATTGGGAAGAAACAGATGTTGAATCCGCTCATAAAGATCCAGAATGTCCATTTACCTAGGCGTTCATTTAACATATGACCAGTCATTTTTGGATACCAGAATGTGAATCCAGCAAGCATAGCGAATACTGTACCTGCGATTAATACGTAGTGGAAGTGAGCGATTAGGAAGTAGCTGTTATGGTATTGATAATCAGCTGCTGCCATTCCAAGCATAACCCCTGTAACCCCACCGACTACGAAGTTTGGAATAAATGCCAATGACCAAAGCATTGGAACTGTAAAACGGATACGTCCTTTATACAGTGTAAACAACCAGTTAAAGATCTTAACCCCGGTTGGAATCGAAATCGCCATTGTCGAAATCGAGAAGAATGAGTTAACCGCTGGACCTGCACCCATCGTGAAGAAGTGGTGAAGCCATACGACGAAACTTAGTAAAGAAATTGCAACCATTGAGTATACCATCGCACTGTAACCGAATAGACGCTTACGTGAGAATGTACTAATGATTTCAGAGAAAATACCGAATGCCGGTAAAATAACGATATATACTTCAGGGTGACCCCATACCCAGAACAGGTTGGCCCATAACATCGGCATACCGCCGCTCGCCATCGTAAAGAAGTGAGCATCGAATAGACGGTCAAATGTCATTAATGCAAGAGCAACTGTTAATACTGGGAAAGCGAAAATAATGATAATTGTTGTAATTAAGATTGACCAAGTAAACATTGGCATTCTCATTAAAGTCATACCAGGTGTACGCATTTTTAAGATAGTAACAAGGAAGTTAATACCGGTCATTAGCGTACCGAGACCTGAAATCTGTAATGCAATTGCGTAGTAGTTATTTCCTACGCCTGAAGTAAACTCTGTACCTGCCATTGGGAAGTAAGAAGTCCACCCAGCGTCTGGAGAACCACCGATTACGAAAGCGATGTTGAATAACATTGCTCCGACAAAGAATAACCAGAAACTTAAAGCATTTAAGAACGGATATGCAACGTCACGAGCACCAATTTGTAATGGTACTACAAGGTTCATTAATCCCATAACGAATGGCATTGCCATGAAAAGAATCATTACTGTACCATGCGTTGTAAAGATTCCGTTATAGTGTTCAGCGTTTAAATAAGTTGTTTCTGGGAATGTTAACTGTGCACGGATCATTAAACCATCCATACCACCACGGAATAACATGATAACCGCAGAAATAATATACATGGCTCCGATTTTTTTATGGTCAACAGTTGTCAACCATTCGTCCCAAAGCCATTTCCATTTTTTATACTTTGTTAGTACGAAAATGATTGCTAATGTCACAAGAACGATAGAAGCGTCTGCACCGTAAATAATCGGGTCACCTGTGACAAAGAATTCATCAAGCTTCACTGTGTTCACTCCAATCTGTTGGAATAATAGCTATTATTTTTTGTTTTTGTAGTAGTTGTAATCACAATATTCAAGTGATTTTGGATCTACATAACTTAAGTGGTGACTAGAGAATGTCATACGACCAACTACACCAGGTTTAACAATTTCGTTGTACTTAGCTTCTGTTAGTTTAGGAGCAGTTTCTTGTACTTCTTTAACCCACTTGTCATATTTCTCTTTAGTTTTCGCTTCAACTTCGAACTCCATGTGTGTGAATCCTTCACCAGAGAAGTTCGCACTACGGCCTAGGTAAGAACCTGGCTTGTCAGCTTGTAAATAAAGATCCATAATCATGCCATCCATTGTGTACTTCATACCACCAAGTTCTGGTACCCAGAAAGCATTCATTGGGCCGACAGAAGTCAGTTTGAATTGAATTGGTACACCAGCTGGGATGTTTAAATAGTTAACGGTTTCAATTTTTTCCTCTGGGTAACTGAATAACCATTTCCAGTTTGCAGATGTAACATAAATTTCAACTGGTTTAATATGTTTGGACTCTTTCGGAACCTCTTCCGAAGCATAAGTTGCTTTTACTGTTGGAATCGATAATGCGATAACGATAATAACAGGAACAAGCGTCCAAATAATTTCTAGTAATGTGTTACCGTGTTGTTCAGGTGGCTCATAGTCCATATTCTCTGGTTTTTCACGATAACGAATCAAGATGACTGTAAACAGAATGAATACAATTGCGATAATTAATGACATAAGCAAGAATGACCAAACAATTAAATCATACTGTGCTTTTGCAACAGGTCCTTGCGGATTTAATACTGCGAGTTTTTTATCACAGCCACCGAGGAACAGAAGTAATGATAACGGAAGAAGCGAAGCCAACTTCCAAAACGCTTTCTTTAGTTGCACGATTGAAAATCTCCTTTCTCCTTGGATTGAAACTATGCCAATAAAACAATATAAACCTATTAATTTATAGAAGGCAATAGTTTTTGATATATTGTTAAAAAATAGACACAAATGCACACTTTTTAAGGTGAATATCATTTGTAACTTGATTACATTGTAAACTATTTTCCAGAGAAAAACGTGATTGTGAAAATTTTAAGATAAATAAAGTTATACCAGGATATCCAAGAAATAGAAAAAAGCTATCTTATCATAAGAAAGATAGCTGAATATTTAGTATATTTAGTTTATTTCTTGTGTGACAGTTCGTGGCTGTTCAAGTGTGACAACTTTTTTATATTTAACTTGGTATAAAATGTAACAAATAATCATAAATGGAATGCCACAATAAAGAGCAATTCTTTGATCTGGAATGAAAGCCAAACTAACAAATGTAATGAAATTAAGTGAGAACGCTACGATTGGAACTAGCGGATAGAGCGGTGTACGATATTTTAAATCATTTATGTCGCCACCATTTTTCACGAAATTTCTACGGAAGAAAAACTGTGAAGCGGCGATTGACATCCACACGACAACAGCAGCCATCGCTGCAATAGATGTTAAAACTAGAAAGACAGTATCTGCCGCAAATACACTTGTTAATAAGGAAAGGCTAGCGAAAATTAGGCTGAAAATTAATGCATTTAGCGGTACACCTTTTTTAGTTAATTTCGTAAATGCTGGACTTGCCATTCCTTGTTTTGCCATCGCCCACAGCATACGAGAATTTGCGTATAGACCAGAGTTAGCAACGGATAATACAGCTGTAATAATAACGAAGTTCATAATGTCTGCTGCATATGGGACACCGGCTACATCAAATACAAGTACAAAGGGACTTTCGACTAGATTAGCCTCTTGCCACGGGAGTAAACCTACAACAACTGATATCGCTAAGACGAAGAAGAAGAGAGTTCGCCAAATTGTATTTTTGATTGCTTTTGGAATTGTTTTTTCAGGATTTTCACTTTCTCCTGAAGCGATTCCAATTAATTCTGTTCCTTGGAAGGAGTAATTTACTGTAATCATCGTAAGAAGAACAGCTAATGCACCGTTTGGAAATAGCCCGCCATTTTCAGTGAAATTATGAAGCATCGGAGCTGGCTTTCCATTAAAGTCTAGTAGACCGAACATAACAGCGCCACCAAGTACGATGAAAATAACAATTGTTGCAACTTTCACACTTGCGAACCAAAACTCTGCTTCTGCATATGCTTTTGCTGATAAAGCGTTTACGAGAAATAGCGCTGCTGCAAATGTAACGCACCAAATCCATGAAGAAACGTCTGGAAACCAGCGTTTCATTAAAATACTTACAGTTGTTAACTCTACGCCAACTGTAACAGCCCAATTTAGCCAATACATCCAACCGACAACAAATCCAAAACCAGGTGAAATGAATTTGCTTGCATAGCTTTGGAATGAACCTGCTTCTGGCATAGCAACGGATAATTCACCAAGACATAACATCGTTAAATACATAACAAATCCACCGACTAAAAATGCAAGAATAGCACCACCAGGTCCGGCATTATGGACAATTTGACCAGATCCCATAAATAGCCCGGTTCCGATAACACCACCGAGTGCAATCATAAATAGGTGTCTACTTTTCATTGTTCGTTTTAAATCTGTTTGTTCAATTTGTTGATTCATATGCCCCTCACCCCGTATTTTCTTGAATGTGTGAACTTCGTTTTATTCTGAGTTTTTAATCATTAGTGGGGGATGCAACACACACTCGGTTTATTTACTATGAAATGAATGGAGTATGTAAAAAAACGAACTATGACTAAATACTCTAAGAATGTTTGTTAACATGGTGATATCTTCACCATGTTAACAATTTTTATTTTAGCGAAATATTCTGGAAATGTATATTTATTTTTCTTTTTATTAAAAATAATTAGAATTTTTACAATTAATTCTATGAACGATAATTCACATGATCTTTCTAGCAAACTAGTAAGAAGAAGGGTACAATGATAAGAGTTGTGTCTGTAAAATAATAATTAATGGAGTTTTGTTTATAATGAAAAAGTTAAAATATCTTTTTGTTTTTGGGATTATACTTGCTGCTGCATTTTTTATAGGAAAAGATAAAATTATGCAAAAGGCGCAAGTTCTACGCTTAGAGTTTCTATCTGAAATGAAAGAAGCAGCTATGATTGAGGATGTTCCGTTTATTAAACAATTACCAGAATTACCTCGAGGATGTGAAGTGACAAGTTTAGCTATGTTGTTGCAATATAAAGGTGTACAAGTAGATAAGATGCAACTTGCTAGCGAAATTCATCGCGTTCCATTTGAACAAAATGGCGTACGGGGAAATCCTTACGAAGGGTTTGTTGGAAATATTTATACAAAGGCAGAGCCTGGATATGGTGTATATAATCAACCGATTTTTAATTTGGCAGAAAAATATGTTCCTGAAAAAGTAATTAATTTAACAGGTAGAGACATGCAAGATATATATAAAGTAATTAGTTCTGGTTCTCCGGTATGGGTCATTATTAATACGACGTTTAAGCCGCTAGCTGAAAGTAGTTTTGAAACATGGAATACGAGTTCAGGTGAAGTGAAAATTACATATTATGAGCATAGTGCAGTAGTAATTGGATATGATCAAAACTTTGTATATGTAAATGATCCTCTTAAAAATAATCCGCGTTTGGCTGTTCCGCGAGCAGAATTTGAGAAAGCTTGGGAGCAAATGGGAAAACAAGCAATTACTATTTTATAATAATGAAAAAGTCATCTTTTGGGTGGCTTTTTCTTTTTGGATTATTATTGCGGAAAATTCAGAAGATTCTTTTAAAAGTTAACAATTCACGTTATAATAACATTTAACTTGGTGAAGAAGGAGTGAAGGGGTATGGATGTTGCAAAGGAATTTGTTTTGTCAAAAAATCAGTTAGTTGAGTGGAGAAGGCATTTTCATAAGTATCCAGAGTTATCTTTTCAAGAAGAAAAAACATCGCAGTTTGTGTTCGATATACTTCGGAAATTCCCATATTTAGAAGTGTCACGGCCGACTAAATATAGTGTGATGGCAAAGTTAGTAGGTAAACATCCGGGCAAAACAGTTGCGGTTCGAGCCGATATGGATGCTCTTCCTATTCATGAAGAAAATGAGTTTAATTTTATTTCTACATATAAAGGTGTAATGCATGCATGTGGTCATGATGGACATATAGCGATATTACTTGGGGTTGTACATAAGTTAGTAGAAGAAAGAGAGAAGATTAAAGGGGAGATTCGTTTTCTATTCCAACATGCTGAAGAAAATTTCCCTGGTGGTGCAGAGGAGATGGTTGCTGCAGGTGTAATGGAAGGTGTGGATTATATTATTGGTGCTCACCTTTGGGCGTCGTTAGAGGTTGGGAAAATAGGCGTTATTTATGGTCCTGCAATGGCTGCACCAGATGTTTTTAAAATTAAGATAGAGGGAAAAGGTGGACATGCTGGAATCCCTCATGAAACGGTGGATAGTATTGCGATCGGAACACAAGTCGTTTCGCAACTTCAGCAAATTGTATCTCGCCTCACGAATCCATTAGATTCTCTCGTAATATCTGTTACACAATTTCATGCGGGGACAACTCATAATGTAATACCAGAGCAAGCGGAGATTGAAGGGACAGTGAGAAGTTTAAGACATGAATTACGAGGTGAAACAGAGAAGAAGATTGAGCGGATTGTGAAGTATATTACGGAATCTTACGGAGCGAAATATACATTTTCATATGAATATGGATATCGACCAGTTGTAAATGACTACGAAGCTACAGATCTTATTGAACAAACGGCATTACAACTTTATGGAAGGGATAGAGTTGTTCGTTTACAGCCGACGATGGCTGGAGAAGATTTTTCAGCGTTTTTACAAAAGGCACCGGGGACATTCTTTTTTATCGGAGCGGGAAATAAAGAGAAAGGTATTATATATCCTCACCATCACCCTCGTTTTACGATTGACGAAGATGCATTACCGATTGGAGTGGAAGTCTTTGTATCAGCCATTATGAATTTTATAAGTAAAGGAGAATGAGATGAAGAAAATACACATCCTAGCGCTTATTCCAGTTCTTTGTTTAGTAGTTGGGCCAATATTTGCGAATTCGGTTACTCCTTACGTATTAGGGATGCCCTTTTTATTATTTTGGGTATTATTATCAGTGTTTATTACATCTCTTTGTATGGGGCTTGTGTACGTGTTTGATCCTGCTAATAAGGAGGATGTAAAATGACTGCATTACTTATTATTATTTTATTTTTGTTTCTCGCACTATTTTTAGGGATTCGGGCACAACATGGAAAAGATATGAATTTAGAGCAATGGTCAGTTGGAGGAAGAGGGTTTGGCACTATTTTTGTTTTTCTCCTTATGGCAGGTGAAATTTATACGACGTTTACATTTTTAGGAGGAAGCGGCTGGGCATATAGTAAAGGCGCACCTACCTTTTATATTTTAGGCTATGGCGCTTTAGCTTATCTTTTATCGTATTTTTTATTACCACCGATTTGGAAGTATGCAAAAGAGCATAACCTTGTTTCGCAGTCGGATTTTTTTGCGAAGAAATACAGAAGTAAGGCGCTTGGACTTATTGTTTCAATTGTTGGTGTTGTTTCCATCATCCCATATCTTGTTTTACAGTTAAAGGGACTGGGAATTATCGTTTCAGAAGCGTCTTACGGAAGGGTATCACCTGTTGTTGCGGTTTGGATTGGTGCCATTGTTATAACTATATATGTAATGGTTTCAGGTATACACGGTTCAGCTTGGACGGCTGCTTTGAAGGATATTATGATACTGTTTATCGTTATGTTTTTAGGTATATATTTACCGTATCATTATTATGGAGGATTTCAGCCGATGTTTGAAGCTGTAGAAGCAGCGAAACCAGGATTTTTATCTTTACCTGAAGAAGGAATGAGTATTTCTTGGTTTGTTTCTACTATTATATTAACGGCCCTCGGTTTCTATATGTGGCCTCATACATTTGCTTCTGCTTTTTCTGCAAAAAATGAAAAAGTATTTCGTAAAAATGCAGCAATTATGCCATTGTATTCTTTAGTGTTACTCTTCGTATTTTTCGCAGGGTTTGCTGCTATATTGCAAGTTCCTGGGTTAAAGGGAGCGGATGTAGATCTTTCGTTAGTCCGTCTTGCTTTACAAACTTTTGATCCTTGGTTTATTGGGATTATTGGTAGTGCGGGAGTATTAACGGCATTGGTTCCAGGCTCTATGCTTGTTATGGCGGCTTCTACACTGTTAGCAAAAAATATTTATCGAACGATTGTTCCGTCTGCTTCAGATAGACAAGTTGCTAAGATGGCAAAATTATTTGTGCCTGTAGTAACGCTCGTGGCAGTTTTATTTACATTTAAAGGAGGGGAAACAATAGGAGCGCTTCTCTTAATGGGGTACAGTATCGTTACGCAACTTTTCCCTGCACTTGTATGTAGCTTGTTTCCACGCCAAATTGTTACGAAGCAAGGAGCGATTGCAGGAATGGGAGTTGGGCTGTTAGTGGTCGCATATATTACCTTATCTGGCTCAACTATAGCTACGATGTTTCCGAGTTTTCCGCAGTATATAAAAGATTTGAATGTGGGCATAGTCGCATTGTTAATTAATATGATTGTGATGTTTGTAGTTAGTGGATTTACAAAAGGTGTATTTATAAAGAAAAACACTACAATAGTAGAAAAGTAATTCGTTTATTGGAGCTATCTTTGCAAAGAGATAGCTCTTTTTTGTATATATTTTCTTCTATTAGCGGAATCTAACTAAAAACTTGTTGAAAAGGAAGTTAGGTGGGGAAATTGTTAGAGCTTGAAGGTAACTTATTTGAAGTTATGAAAGAAATTAGGGATGAGTTAGGTTCACCTAATGATTTAACAATTAGAGAAGTTGCTCTTGCTGGGAGTTTTACACGTTGTGCGGTTGTGTTTTTATGTGGATTGACAGATAAGGATAATGTTTATAAATATGTCATTCGCACACTGCAATACGAAGAAATTATAAATGAGGAAGCTGTTGTTCAAACGTTATTGGATCGTTTTATTTCTATCGCAGAAGTGGGTGTAAAGAAGAAGTTTCCAGATATTATGAATGCGATATTAGCGGGAGATACAGTTATATTAATTGATAATATTCAAACCGCTATCGTTATTAATAGTAGAGCTTGGGAGAAGAGAAGTTTAGAACCACCAGTGACAGAAGATTTAATACGCGGACCGAGAGTTGGATTAAATGAAGATATTAATGTGAATAAAATGTTAATCCGACGCGGTTTACGTGATCCAAAGTTGAGGTTCCAATCTTATATTATGGGGAAGCGATCGCAGAAAGAAGTAACCCTAGTATATATAGAGGATATTATTAATCCTCACATTGTAAAAGAGTTAGATCGCCGTCTTCAATCAATAGTGACAGATGTCGTTTTGGAAACAGGTACGATTGAACAATTAATTCAGGATAATAATTTATCCCCATTTCCACAATTTTTGAATACGGAGAGGCCTGATAATATTATAGCCTCATTAGCGAAAGGGAAGGCGGCCATTTTAGTAGATGGATCCCCGTTTGCTCTTATCGCGCCACTCGTATTTGTTGATATTTTTCAATCTGTAGAAGATCATTACGAGCGCTGGGTGATTGGAACGTTATTAAGATTTTTACGTATGGGTTCAGGTATAATTGCGGTTTTGTTACCAGCTATGTATGTAGCGCTTGTATCTTACCATCAAGGACTTATTCCTTCTAAACTGGCTTATTCAATTGCGGGTGCGAGGGAAGGTGTTCCGTTTCCAGCATATATTGAAACGTTAATGATGGCCTTGACTATGGAATTAATACGAGAAGCTGGAATCCGATTGCCGAAACCGATGGGACAAACGATAGGGATTGTAGGAGGTCTTGTAATTGGAGAAGCTGCGGTAAATGCAGGGATTGTAAATCCGTTTTTAGTTATTATTATTGCGGTTACTGCGATTGCTACGTTTTCGCTTCCTGTATATAGTATTACGATTACGTTCCGAATTTTACTTTTCGTCTTTGTATTAGCTGCAACGGCTTTTGGATTGTATGGGATCATTCTAGCTCTGATTGCACTTGCTATTCATATTACAAATTTAACAAGTGTTGGTATACCGTATACAACCCCAATTGCTCCTGCATTTTATAAAGATTGGAAAGAAGAATTTATTCGCATGCCAAAATCGATGTTGAAAGATAGACCAGAGTACTTACAAACAAAAGATTCTACAATACGTCCAAAGGAGCGAAAATAAGTGAAACCATTTGAGTATGGCGATGAAGAGATTGGATCTCGGGAAATTGGGTTTGCGGTATCATCGACCATTATTGGTATAGGGGCATTGTCTATGCCAAGAGATATCGCTAACCAAACTTTATTTTCGGACGGTTGGATTATCTTACTTTTGGGTGGATTGATTTGCGCAGTTTTAGGTTGGTTTGTGACGAGAGTAGCTATCTTATTTCCGAAACAAAATTTTGTTCAATATACGAGTGCGCATTTGACGAAGCCTGTTGCATACACAATTAGTAGTATTTTAGTATTAACGTTTGCTGCTTTGACAGCATATGAATCGCGAATGATTTCAGTTATTTCTCAAACGTATTTATTTAGTGATACACCGATACAACTACTGTCTTTCTTCTTCTTATTAGTTGTTATTTATGGAATAGCAGGATCACGAGCAGCCTTATTAAGGTTAAATGTTTTATTCTTACCTATTGTTTTAATTGCAATAGTACTTCTTTCTTTATTGAATATAAATTTAATGGAAATAAATAATTTACTACCAGCTTTTCAAACGAAAGTAAGTCAATATGCTGTTGGAGTTAAAAATTCTATTTTTACGTTTATTGGATTTGAAGTAGCTTTATTTTATGCGGTGTTGCTAAATGATAAGACAGCGAAAAAAGCGCCAATGGCAGTCGCGAAAGCGGTGATGGTAAACGTACTGTCATACATTTTAATTTATGTAACTTGTATTAGCGTTTTTACTTATATGACAACACGTGGATTGACATATCCAACAATTGAATTAGGGAAAGAAATTGAAATTGGGGGAGGATTTTTAGAAAGGTTTGATGCGATTTTTTTTACGACTTGGATTATTACAATTTATAACACTACAGCAATGTATTATGACGTCGCATCTTTATTGTTTTGTGCTATGTTTCCGAAAGTGAAGAAACATATTTTTATTTTCGTAAGTGCCCCTATTATTTTTATGGTGAATATGATACCTAGTAGTTTGAATACTTTATCAAGTTATGGGACTTATTTAGCTTGGATAGATATGGGGTTTGTTGTGTTAGCTCCTTTGCTCGTTTTAATTATATATAAAATAAAAAGAAGGAATGGTGGCAATGAAACACCTTCTTAAAATTATAATGGTTATGGCTTTAACTGGATTTATGAGTGGGTGTTCCGAGTTAGAAGAGATAGAAGAAAGAGGATTTGTAGTAGGAGCGGCTTACGATATCGTGAAGGAGAAGAAAGCGAATCCAATTATGAAAGGGACCTATCAGATGGTACTCCCTAGTAAATTGTCTCAACAGGGCGGACAAGGGGGTGGGGATAGCGAAAATTATATTAATGTTAGTGCAAAAGCAGATAGTGTATTTGAACAAATAAGAATAATCGCAAAAAAAATTAGTCGTACATTATTTTTCCCTCATATACAGGTGATTATTTTCTCTGAAGAATTACTTTCACATCCATACATTTTACAAAATACGTTAGATGTATATATTCGCGATCATGAGATGAGAAGAAATATTCGTTTGTTCGTTTCTAATAAAAATGCCGAAGCTATTTTAAAACAAAGTGCCAAGCCTGAAAATTTACCGGCGCAGTATATTGATATGTTAGCTGAACACCCTCCGAAAAATGCCCAAATGATTGAGGCTGCAAGAATTGGTGAGGTGCAGGAAAAGATGATCTCTAACCGAAGTTTTGTATTGCCTATTCTGGAACTAACAAAGCAAGGAGTACAAATGAACGGTGCAGCATTGTTTCGTGGAAAGGATAATAAGTGTGTAGGCAATTTGAGTGGGGAAGAAACATTAGGGATGAATTATATAATAGGTAAAAAAATTGGAGGTTTTTTTACCATCCGTAAAAAGAATCAACTTATTACATATGAAATTCATAAGTTACGTCGAAAAATTAAAGTATCCACAACGAATGCTACAAAACCGAAATTTAATATTCATTTATTTCTGGAAGGTACAATAGCTGAGTTGCACTTTAGTGATCATAAAAAGGTTTTGAATGAAAAGCGTTTAGAGAAGGATATATCGGAAGAAATGGAGGAGCGTATTCAAAAATCGATTAAGCTTGTTCAAAAAAAATATAAGGTAGATGTATTAGAGTTAGGGGAAGTGTATAAGAGACATAATTATAAAGAATGGACAAAAATAAGTAAGAATTGGGATCAAGGCGAAAATTACTTTAGTAATGCTGAAATTACTGTTCACGTTCATCCAACAATTGAACATTCAGGTTCAGCTTTACCGAAAAGAGTGAAATAAGGTGATGAAAGTTGTTTACTGGATTAGGAATTAGTTGCACGATATTAATGGCGGTGCTGCCGGGGGCTATTTATTTCATTCATAAAAAACTCACAACGTATGGAGCGCAGCCGTGGAATACTGATGTACAAAAAAAGAAACCTGAATGATTTTCAGGTTTCTTTCGGGCAAAGCATATGTGAAGGGGGATGCCTTCTATGTATGCTTTGTTTTATACAAGCCCTAACCAATGTACCAATTGTGTAGAGAGGAATGTAACAACAATGGCGATAACGGTAGGGATTGCAAACGATAAGAATGTCCATTTTGCACTTTTTGTTTCTTTGTATATGTTAACCAGTGTTGTTCCACACGGGAAATGAAGAAGTGAGAACAACATTGTGTTTAACGCTGTTAACCAAGTCCAACCATTTTCTAGGAATAGATTTTTAATTTGATTAAAATCATCTATTTCAGTTAAAGCCCCAGTTGATAAGTAAGACATTAATAAAATTGGGATTACAATTTCATTAGCGGGTAGTCCAAGAATGAATGCAGCTAGAATAAACCCGTCAAGTCCTAACATTTTAGCAAATGGATCTAGGAAATTTACAAAATACATAAGTAAGCTTGTGTCACCGATAAAAATATTAGCAAGTAACCAAGTTAATGCAGCTGCAGGGGCAGCAACAACTATAGCTCGTTTTAAAACGTAGATTGATTTATCGAGTGTTGCGCGAACAATTGTATTCCAAACTTTTGGCTTGCGGTACGGAGGTAACTCCAGTGTGTAGTGAGTTGGAACCCCTTTTAAGGCTGTTTTTGATAGTACCCAAGAAACAGTTAATGTCATAATAACACCAATTACAACCATTCCAACTACAACGCCAGCAGTAACCAATGTTTGCATACTGCCTGTATAACCAGCAGCCATAAATAGTGAAGCCATTAAAATTAACATAGGCCAGCGACCGTTACAAGGAACGAAGTTGTTCGTTAAAATTGCTAGCATACGTTCACGTGGTGATTCAATGATACGTGTTGACATAATGGCTGCTGCATTACAACCAAATCCCATTGCCATTGTTAAAGATTGTTTCCCGTGTGCGCCGGATCGTTTGAATAAGCGGTCCATATTAAACGCGACACGTGGTAAGTATCCGTAGTTTTCTAATAGCGCGAACATAGGGAAAAAGATTGCCATAGGTGGTAACATAACGCTAATAACAGCACCGATACCACGGAACAAACCAAGTATTAAAATGCCATGTAACCATTCAGGTGCATGCGCTGCTTGGAACCAAGATGTTAAATATCCTTCGGCCCATCCGAAGAATTCGGCAATCATATCAGATGGTACGTTAGCGCCTGCAATTGTAAGATAAAAAATAATAGATAAAATACCGAGCATAATTGGGAATCCCCAGATTGGAGATGTGAAAATTTTATCTAGTTTTTCGGAACGATATAATTTATCAGTATTTGTATATTGGACAGATTCTTTACATATGCTTGCAGATGTTCGGTAAATATCTCCGACTATATCATCTCGTATATCTTCTTTTGAAAGTGTTTGTGCATGTTGAATAATATAGTCTAATGGAAGAGCTTTACTGGCTGAGTGAGATTCCATTAATTACGACCTCCCTTACAAGTGGTTCATTATGGTGTTTTTGAAGTGTAGTTAAGAAATTTTTATCTCCATCTAATATACGTAACGCAATCCAACGTGCTGGATACGTATCACCGAACACTTTATAAATTTGTGGTTCTAATTCCTGAATCATATTTTCGATTTTTTCGCTGTAAGTAATTTTAATTGGTGTTGGAATTAGTTTTTTATTTGCTACTTTTGCAATAACATTTAGCAAATGACCAATACCTACTCGGTTACGTGCTGAAATTTTAACGACAGGTACACCAAGTGATTTTGCTAATTTCTTTTCATCGATAACAATCCCTTTTTTCTCGGCTTCATCAATTAAGTTAATGCAAATGACTACATTATTTGTCATCTCCATCACCTGGAGTGCTAAATTTAAATTTCTTTCCATAGCAGTTGCGTCTATGACAACTACAGTTACTTCTGGTTTTTCGAATATAATATAATCCCTCGCTACTTCTTCGTCTGCGGAATTTGAGTATAGTGAGTAAGTTCCAGGTAAATCTATTAATGTATAATTACTTCCGTTATGTTCATATTCTCCTTCAGCTTTTAAAACAGTTTTTCCCGTCCAGTTTCCAGTATGTTGTTTTAAACCTGTTAAAGTATTAAATAATGTACTTTTCCCGGTATTCGGGTTACCAGCTAAAGCAATACGATGTTTGCTCATCTGAAATCATCTCCTATTAATACCCCGAAAATAAGGGAGCTTTCTTCTTTGCGCAGTGCAATAGTTGTGTTGCTCACTTGATAAGCGACCGGATCTCCAAGTGGACTGCGTTGCAATACTTTAATCGTTGCCCCTGGGATAAATCCCAAATCTAATAAACGTCGTTTCATAGTTCCTTCTAATTGTATCTTCTCAATTTGTACAAACTCCCCTGTTTTAAACTCGGAAAGGGGTTTAGTATTAGCCGATACCATAAAAGTTACCTCTTCTCTATATTTTTAGTGTTAGTTTAAAAAGTTTCCTTAGGTAAACTTTTTGTTAGTAATATAGTAGACTACATTGGATGATGCTGTCAATTAGTACTTTAAAAATATTCATTTAATTTTAGAATTGTTCCAATTTATTTAGTTGTACTAAAAAATATTACTGAAATTCTTTTTAATGTGCATAAATTAGGCGTGAAAAAGTTACAAAATACAGCGGAATTGTAAATGTAACTTTAACTAAAAGGGAAAAAGAGAGAAAAACATTTACATTGAATTTACATTGTTAAGAATAAATTTACATTACAGCATAGTTAGTGTGGTTTTTGTTTGCTTCTTTAACTACAAATGTTGGGATTCCTAGCTTTTGAGGATGATTATCGTCATTTACTTAAAATTAAAAATTGCTTAACACTCACATAATATTGTTGTCCTACAATGAATTTGTGTTCGAAAGAAAATGAATTCGAAAAGTGATAATCCAAATGGGGGTACAAGACATGGTTATGAAAAAAGGTATTAAATTTTCTTTAGCAGCTTTAGTGGTAGCAGGAGCATTAGTTGGGTGTGGGAAAGCAGAAGATACAACTAGTAAAGAAACTGCTAAAGGAAGCGATAATACAAAACAAGAATTATCAGGTACGATTGCAGCAGCTGGTTCTACAGCTCTTCTACCTCTTGCGGAGGAAGCTGGAAAGAAATTCATGGAGAAAAATTCAAAAGTTTCTATTCAAGTTCAAGGTGGCGGTAGTGGAACTGGGATTAACCAAGTAGCATCTGGTGCAGTACAAATTGGTAATTCAGATGTTCCGTCTGGAGATAAAATAAAAGATGCTGAAAAGGCGAAAGAATTAGTAGATAACAAGGTAGCGGGTATTGCATTCGCTCTTGTCGTAAATAAAGATGTAAAAGTTGATAACTTAACAGTGCAACAAGTACAAGATATCTTCACTGGAAAAGTAACAAACTGGAAAGAAGTAGGCGGAAAAGATGAAAAAATCAACGTAATTAATCGTCCGGCTTCATCTGGTACACGTGCTACATTTGAAAAAACGATTATGAAAGACGCGAAAATTAATGATGGAACTGGTACAACACAAGATTCTAACGGTGCAGTAGAGCAAGCTATCAATTCTACTCCAGGTTCAGTAAGCTATTTAGCGATGTCTTACATGGTTGGAGATAAAAAAGGTGCACTACAAACAGTGAAAATTGATGGTGCTGAACCGAAAGTTGAAAACATTGCGTCTGGTAAATATCCATTCTGGTCTTACGAGTATATGGTAACAAAAGGTGAAGCGAAAGAAGCAACAAAAGCTTACATCGATTATGTAAAAGGTAAAGACTTTGAAAAGCAAGTAGAAGATATGGGCTACATTCCAATGTCTAAATTAAATAAGTAATAAAGTTTTATGGGGCTGGCTGCAAGGCCAGTCCTGTTCATTTCAATCTGTGAAGTGGGGTCTGTCCTGTGATGAAGGGGAAAAAACAAATTAATTACGTAAAAAGTGAATATATAGGAAGATCACTTGTTACGTTTTGTGGTATTTTTATTGTTTTAATTACATTAGCTATTATTGCGTTTATTTGTGGTAAAGGTATTCAATCTTTTACACAAAGTGGTATCTCGTTTACTGAGATGTTAACATCGACAAAATGGAATCCAAATGCTGATCAAGGATCCTTCGGGGCTTTAATTTTCATTGTAGGTTCAACGGTGGTTTCGTTAGGTGCGGTTATTATTAGTGCACCAATTGCTATAGCTCTTGCTATATTCATGAATTTAATTTCGCCAAAGTTTGGAAATAAAGTGTTGAAGCCTGTTCTAGAATTGTTAGTTGGTATTCCTTCGGTTGTATACGGATTATTAGGTGTTACGATTTTAGTACCACTATTACGTGATTCGTTTGGGGGAGTAGGCTTTAGTTTAATTGCAGGTATTGTTGTATTAAGTATTATGATTTTACCTACTATTGCTAGTATCGCTTCTGATGCAATACGTTCTGTTCCATTTGATTATTTAGAAGCTTCTTATGGTCTAGGATCAACGAAATGGCAAGCGATTAGCCGAGTGATTGTTCCTGCTGCGAAAAAAGGGATTTTAACAGGTGTTGTTTTAGGCTTAGCGCGTGCTTTCGGTGAAGCGTTAGCGGTTCAAATGGTAATCGGGAATACGATTAAATTACCAGAAGGAATATATAGTCCGACAGCGACGTTAACTGGTATTTTAACAATGGACATGACGAATACATTGAACGGAACTGCTTGGAACAATGCGCTATGGACTTTAGCGATGATTTTACTTGTTATTTCATTCCTGTTTATTTTAGTAATTCGAGCGATTGGGCAAAGAGGTGAGCGATAATAATGAATGCAAGAACGGTAAATAAAGTTTGGACAGGTATCTTTTATGCGGTTGCGGCTTTAGTTGTAGCTTTGCTAGTGTTCTTAGTATTTGAGATTTTACAAAAGGGATGGGGATTTTGGGATCCTAATTTCTTGTTTGGAGAACCAAGCAATACAAGAGCTGGTGGTGGGATTGGTCCGCAGTTATTCAATTCCTTCTACATGCTTGTTATAACGCTTATTATATCTATTCCTCTTGGATTAGGTGCTGGAATATATTTAGCAGAGTACGCAAAACAAGGACGTTTTTTAAATTTTGTTCGTCTATGTATAGAGACGATGGCGTCTTTACCTTCTATTGTTGTTGGTTTATTTGGTTTGTTAGTGTTCGTTACAATGACAGGTTGGGGATACACAGTAATGGGTGGTGCTCTTGCTTTAACTATTTTAAATTTACCAGGTTTAACGCGTGTTTGTGAAAATGCGATTTCAGAAGTTCCTCATAATGTAAAAGAGGCAAGTCTTGGATTAGGTGCAACGAAGTGGCAAACAATCGCTCGTATTATTATCCCATCGTCATTACCACAAATTATTACAGGGATTATTTTAGCGGCGGGTCGTATATTTGGGGAAGCGGCAGCATTAATTTACACAGCGGGTTTAACATCCCCGATTTTAAATTCAGCAGCGGATTTCTCGAGCCCTGCGCATCCTTTAAATCCGTTTAGACCAGCTGAAACATTAGCGGTTCACATTTGGAAATTAAATTCTGAAGGAGTTATTCCAGATGCGAAGTTGATTGCGACAAAATCTGCAGCTGTATTAATCATTATGGTATTACTATTCAATGTTATTTCACGCTTGATAGCGTCTATATTACACAAGCGCTTTACAGGAACGAAAAGAAAAAGTAAAACAACGAAAAAGGTAAAAGCGGCATAAATTATAAAGAAGAACTCTCTATTTATAGGTAGGGGGTTCTTTTGTATTTTAATATAGAAGGAATGGATGTAATGATTGTTGAATTTGTAATTAATTATATAGACGAACAGATGTAATTTAGAGAGGAGTTTTAATTTGTTTTTTCTGCAAATGTCAGGTTTTCCTGGGTCAGGAAAATCGACAGTTTCTAAGTATATAGCGAAATTAACAGGTGCTGTAATTATAGATCATGATGTTTTGAAATCCGCGTTGTTAAAATCATTAAAAGTAAAAGGAATTGAATCAACGATTGTTGGTGGGCTTGCGTATGATGCCGAATGGGTATTGATTGATTCTTATTTAGAACAAGGGCATAGTGTTATATTGGATAGTCCGTGTTTATATGAGGGAATGGTTGAATAAGGAATTAAATTATCAACTAAACATGGTGTGAAATATAAATATATTGAGTGTTATCTTAATGATATGGAAGAGATTAATAGGAGACTGCAAACACGTAAGCGTATGATCAGTCAAATTGAAAAGGTGGAGTCGGAAGTAGGTTTTGAAAAGTGGTTAAATGGTAGTCAAAGACCTTTAAATAATGAATACCTTATTGTGGATTCTAGTAAACCTATAGAGCAATATGTGGAAAAAATGATGGATTATATGACTAAGTAGAGAAAAGACGTTATCTTCATTTGTGAAGATAACGTCTTTTATTTTTAAATATCAGGTGTTTCTGTAGAAGTGCTTATTTTCCTACGGGAGCGTCTTTTTCTCCCGATTTTATCTAATAGTTCATACATAACTGGAACGACTACTAATGTAAGAACAGTTGAGACTGCCAAACCGCCGATGACAACGACGGCTAAACTTTTTGATACCATACTTCCTGCTTGGGATTGGCCAAATAGGAGTGGGAGCATAGCAACGATTGTTGTAATAGCTGTCATAATAATTGGGCGTAGTCTAGTAGAACCTGCTTCAAGTAAGGCTTCTCTAGTTTCCATTCCGTGTTCCCGATTTTGTTGGACTCTTTCTATTAATACAATAGCGTTTGTAACAACAATCCCGATTAACATTAATGCGCCAATCAAGGAATTTACATCAACAGGTGTTCTTGAGATGATTAATCCTAAAATACCACCGACAGCAGCTAACGGTAAGGAGAATAGGATTGCAAAAGGAGCGCGTGCTTGGCCGAAGGTGATAACCATAATTAAATATACAATCCCGATTGCAATCCCCATAATTTTGAATAAATCTGTAAAATTCTCTTGCATAGATTCAGTAGCTCCTGCGATATTTACTTTTGAACCGCTAGGTAAATCTAAGTCGGTTATCGCTTTATTTACTGCTGTGTTTACTTTACTCAAATCTTCATTTGAAGCTTCGGCGGTAATTTGAATTGTTTCTTTTCCGTCTTTATGGAAAATTTCTGTTTGCGTTTGTTTTTCTGAAATAGTTGCGATGTCTTTTAAAGGAATTGGTCCATTAGTAGGTGATAGTATGTTTATATTTAAAATATCTTCTTGTTTACTAATGTTTTCCTTTTTATGTTCTATCATAATAGTAGTTTTTTCATTATTAATTGTAATTTCGCCAATAGGTGACTTCTTCATAAGGAATGCTACTTGTTGCGCAGCTATTTCTGGTGTTAAACCTAGTTGTTCAGCCTTTGTTTGATCAATATGAATTTGCCATTCTTTCTTAGAGTCTTCTAAATTCGTTTTTACTTTAGAAAGATCATCCATGCTTTTTAGTTTTGTTTCGACGATAGTAGCCGCCTCTTTTAAATCCGCTTCGTTAGTAGCTGTTACGTTAAATTGTAAGTTGTTGCCGCCGCCAGAGCTTGAATAACTTGTTTTTATATAATCAAGTTCAGCAGGCTCAAAAGTTTTATTTTCCTTTTTTAACTCTTTAATATATTGATCAATATCAGAACCTTTTTTAAAGACTACAAATATACTAGCAAGGTTATTTTTAGTTGTTTGCCCCCATTGTGCATCTTCTGCGCTAGATCCCATTCGTAAAATAACGTCTGTTACATCTGAATTAGAAAGTAATTTCTTTTCGAAATCAAATGCTTTTTGTTTTTGAGCTTCAGTATTATAATCGGCTGGAAATGTCATGTTAATAGATAACATTGTGTCGTCCTCAGATTTTATGTTTGCTTTCGGTAGTAATATATAGGCTGCAATTGATCCTGCAAATAATAAAAATGCAGTAAGTAGAATAATGAATTTATGAGAAAGAGACCACTTTAACGTAGCGACATATCGTGATGAAGAACTTGGCTTTCGATGCTTTGTTTTTTTGAGTAGTAAAAAAGCCATAAGTGGAACGACTGTGAGTGCAACGATTAAGGATGATAGAATAGAATATACAACTGCTAATACCATAGGTAACATTAATTTTCCGATTGCTCCCGATACGAGGCCGATAGGTAAAAAAACAGCGACCGTTGTTAAAGTAGAAGAAGTAATTGCGACGGCAACTTCTTTCGTTGCATCAAGAATAATATTTTTAGAGAAAGAATCTTTTTGTAAACGGCGGAAAATATTCTCGATGACAACGATACTATCATCGACGAGACGTCCAACCGCAACAGCTAAACCACCAAGGGTTAAAATGTTAAGTGTGATGTTAGATTGATGTAGTAAAAAGAGTGTTAATAAAATAGATAATGGAATACTGACAACAGCGATGAGTGTTGTTCGGAAGTTACGTAAAAAGATTAAGATAATTAGAGTTGCAGCGATTGCTCCAAGTATTACTTCTTTTCCCATGCTAGTAACAGCATTTTCAACTTGTTCATGGGTTGAGGCCAAAAGTTTAATGGAAAACTGATCTTTATATTCCTTATTTATCTCTTTAACTTTTTTATCAATCTCTTTTCCGATTGCAACTGCATTTTTGCTCGGTTCTTTCATGATGATTAATCCAGTGCCTTCTTCGCCGTTTATATGTGAGATTGTATCGTAGTGTTGTTTGATTTCGATTTGAGCAATGTCTTGCAATTTCACTTGGGGTACCACAGTGATGTTTTTAATGTCATTTACATTTTTTATGTCCCCAATGACGCGAAGGTTGTATTCTTCCTGATTAACAGTAATTGCCCCAGCTGGAGTAGAAGTTTCTTTTCCTTGTAAAACAGTGAGTACCTGCTGTGATGTTACGTTTTTGTTTTTTAATTGGTTCGGATCAAGTACGATAGATAATTCAGAGGTGGATTTTCCGAAAAACATAACATTAGCAACACCATCAATGTTTTCGAGTTGTGGTACGATTTCTTTTTCAATTTGTTTTTCATCTGCTTTTGAAAACCCGTTTTGTTTCTGGATAGTAATTTGGGCGAGTGGAATCATAGAAGTGTTTAGTTGACTAACTACGGGCTTGGTTACATCTTTAGGTAATTTAATTGTATTGACGGCTTTTTCGACTTCGCGTGCTGCATCTTTCATGTTTGCTTTTGATGTATACGCAATGTCGATACGTGATAATCCCTCGTATGTAGAAGAAGTAATGGTGTCGACGTGTTCTAAATTGCGAAATTGTTTTTCGAGAGGATCAGTTATATCCTTTGTCATCGTTTCAGCGTCGAGTCCTTGAGATAAGGTTGTGACGGTAATTGCTGGATTGTCGATACTTGGTAAAAATTCCATAGGTAATTTAGAGCCGGAATAAACACCGAGTATGGAAATGAGAAAAATCATGATGATAATGGCAGCTCGGTTTTTTAATGAAAACTTTGTTAACCTATCCATAAAATAATTCCTCCATTGGTTTATTTATAGTTGAGTACATCCTTTCTTACTATATAACAAAAAATGGATATTTTTCATTAATTAAATGTAAAAAAATTCTAACAATATTCTTAAGTTTATATTTGCATTGGAATTGTTTAATGTGGATGGGATTTTTTCTTACGGCTAAGTTATATCGTTATTCTATAGAAGGATAATTATTATAAACTTTAATATAGAAGAGAATGAAAACCTGGGAAGGTATTGTGAAATGCAATTTGGTTGAATGAAGTGTAGTAGTATACAATCAGAATAACTATTTTTAGTAGGAAGGATAATAATTCTTTCTATAGAAGAAAGTAGGATAGATAATTTTTTTTTTGTTTTTTATAAAAAACACTTGTTATTTAAAAATCATGATGGTATATTAATAAACGTCGCTGATGCGGAAACGCAGAAAACGACAAAAAAGAAATTTAAAAACTTAGTTGACATCAAAAAATGAAGATGTTAATATGATGAAGTCGCTTCTGAAGCGGCGGACAAGTTCTTTGAAAACTGAACGAAACAAACAACGTGAAACGTCAATTTTTATTTTTAGATGCTAGACAAACTAACTTTATTGGAGAGTTTGATCCTGGCTCAGGATGAACGCTGGCGGCGTGCCTAA